>JBARMS010000265.1:0-1613 GCA_049802575.1 Acidobacteriaceae bacterium
GTGCTGCCGCAGGGGCAGGCTGCCGCGTTCGAAGCGCACAGCACCGGCTGCCCGGGCTGCGCCGATCTGCTGGCGCACGCGAAACAGGGCCAGGAATGGCTGGAATTCCTGCACGCCGAGCCGGAGATCCCGGACGCGCTGGTGAGCAAGATCCTGGATAAGACGGTGGGCGCAGGGGCGATTCCGGTTCCGGTGCTGGCGGGGGCGGGACAGGGAGCGGGAGCGGTGGCCATGGCGACGCCGCGGCGGCTCAACTTCCACGAGACCCGGCTGCTGATGACCGTCGCGATGGCCTTCTTCTCCATTGCCGTCACGCTGAGTATGACGGGGGTGAAGTTCTCGAATCTGCGGCTGGCCGATCTGCGGCCGTCGACGATCGGGAATACGCTCTCGCGGAATTTTTACGGAGCGCGGGAGCAGGTAGCGAAGTTCTACGCGAACGCGCGGCTGGTGTACGAGGTGGAATCGAAGGTGCGGGAACTGCGGCGAGATACCCAAAGCCAGCAGGCGGCGCCGGCCCAGCAGAAAAAGCAGGCACCGCACAACGGCGAGAAGGACGGGCGGCTGAACCCACCGCCGGCGCCGGGCGATGTGCTGAACGCGGAGCAGCGGTTGGCCAACGGGCTGGACAGCTCGGCTGAAGCCAGGCTCCGGCAGGCGAGCCAGCGAGTTCTGCCCAACACGGAAGCAAAGAGCAGCAAACAGACTGCGGAAAACGAACCAGAGGTCAAGCATTTGAACTCCCCGGGACCCCACCCAGCCGGGCCACGGCGGACAACCTCCGCCGGGTACAAAGGAAGGAGCCTGGCATGAATTACTGCGTCAATCACCCCGATGCTGCTGTAACCGCTTATTGCCAGAACTGCGGAAGGGGGCTGTGCTCGGCATGCGTGCGCACAGTCCAGGGCAATGTGTACTGCGAACCTTGCATGATGGCTCGCCAACCGGGAGCGCCCCCGAGCACGGGTGCGCCGGATCCGTTTGCCGCGCCGATGCCGCCTGGTTCCTACCCGCCTGGGTATCCGCCGCCACCTGGCGGACCGAGTCCTGGGCTGGCGACCCTGCTGGGGTTCATCCCCGGCGTGGGCGCGATGTACAACGGCCAGTACATTAAGGCCATTGTGCATGTGCTGGTGTTCGTCGTACTGGTTGGTATGGTGGACCGGTTCTGGTTCTTTGGGCTGCTAATCGGGTTCTGGGTCCTCTACCAGGTCTTTGACGCGCACCAGACGGCGAAAGCCCGGCGCGACGGGCTGCCGCTGCCCGATCCTTTTGGATTGAATGAGTTAGGCAACCGCATCGGGGGCCACACGCCCATGCCCCCGCATGTTCCGCCTCCGGCTGGAACGCCGCCACCGCCTCCTGGCAGCAGCGGTCCGACGATGGGCGCCGTTCCCGGTGCCGGCGCCGGATCGGTTCCTGGGGGAATGCCAGGTGCTCCCGCGAATCCGGCGGACTGGGCCGAGCATGTTGGACGCCAGGCCGGCGCGTGGGGCGACCAGGTCGGCCGCCAGGCCGAGGTCTGGGGCCAGCAGGTGGGAGCGTGGGGCGAGCAGCTGCGCGCCCGGATCGTGAACGAGACTGCGCAGGCCGCCAACCAGCCACGGTGGGGC
>JBARMS010000266.1:0-35778 GCA_049802575.1 Acidobacteriaceae bacterium
GAGATCAGCTTCTGCGCTTACAACACGGGCGTGGGCTGGCGGAACATCATCGAGAAGATGCACATGACGGCGACGCTCACCAAGTGGTACGACGAGCATGGCCGGCATGAAATCTTCGCCGGCGGTAAGAAGGTGGGCATGGATTCGACCGAGCACACTCTGGTCCTGAACCAGGAGCACGTCGACGCCGCGGCCAATAATACCTTCGAGAAGAGCGGCATCGCCAAGAACGCGCGCGAGGAGAAGATCCGCGCCCGCGACGCGAAGCTGAAGCAGGATGCCGAGAACGCGAAGATGGCGAAGCTCTATCGCGAGCACGTGCTGGGCGAGAAGCCGGTCGAGGGCCTCGTGAGCATCGACGCGATCGCGCCCGCGAAGCCGGTCGCGAAACCCGAACCTGCCGGCGAACCGGTGATGGGGGACTAGGACTGCGCGTCCAGCGACACGCGGCTTCGCCGCAAAAGCAAAGACGAAGGCCATCCGGAAACGGATGGCCTTTTTCCTTCCGGTATTTGCTCAGTTAGATATTCAGCGCTCGAACCGCTTCCAGAAATTCTGTGGGCGGACGATATCCGTGCCGAAGAATGTAGTGGTAGATGAGAGCCGGACAAGCGTAGACCTTGTCCGGTCCCGCCACATCGATTTCGGCGTTACCCAACTCGATCGTTTGCATGCCGATCTGGTCCCGGATCGGATATTCACGGCACAGCGTGCAGGGATGCCATCCTCTTGTCTGCCTCACGGCAGATTTGCAAAGCACACCGATTCTCCTCACGAGATTGTGATCGACGATGCCCCTCGGGTAATGGAGCCTCGGATCGATCCAGCCGACGCGAACGTAAACCGGTGCAGCGGCGTTCTCTATCGGGTAAGGACTGAGATCTCTATGGACTGCCATCGCGTCCTGGTTTCGCCCCGCTTCATTTTGCTTTCGTTGTACGAACCGGGAGTGGGTAACAGTTTAGACCGGGCAGATGGGTAACACTTTGCGCTGGTCATTCAGGTTGAGCAACGGGAGGGTGAGCCGACCGGCGTAGTCGCGGCTGTCCTTTGGCGCTCGGGGCAGCAAATCGCGTGGGATGCAAACGGCAACATCTACTGGCTCGGGCAGGCCTGCTGCGGCAGCTTCGCGGTATACAGCGCCTCGAGCACAGGCAAGCTGACCGAACAGACCGCAGCCAGCAATTTCGCGCCGGAGGATCCGCAGGCAGAGGGCGGCACCTGGATGACGGTGCATCCGCTGTAGCGGCAGGGCTCAGCGCGCGGCAACCGGTCGAGTCGTTCTGCTGCGAGCCTCGGCGTCGACTAACGTTGTTTGAGTTTTTCTCTGTTGAGTTCCGTGCGATTTATCGCGTTTCAATCGAGACATTTTTTATGATCTAAGAATGTAGAAATGTGCGATCAGATCATAGAAATTGACAAACAGCTGAATTTAAATGAGATATTGTGCGAAATTAAGCGGGGTGTGCCGTTGGCCGATCAGATACGCCGTGGGCCTGCGGTCTTGAGCAGAGCGGGAACCATGCGCTTCGCCCTTGAGCGCATGGCCGGGATGGCGCTGCGCCGCGCGGCTTCGAGTGCCTCCATCGCTTCGTCGCGGATACCCGCGTCCCGCGCCCCCAGCACCAGCAAGGCCTCAAGAGCCATGGCGCGCACCGCAGTGCGTTCTTCTTCGCGCAGGCGTTGGCGAATCGTCGGCAGCAGACGCCTGCGCTGCTCCGGCGTTCCGGCGTTGAGCGCCGCGGCCACAATCACGTACCCCCGCGCCTGCCACTCCTCATCGGAAAACGCAGCCGCCGCGTCGGCCAGCAGGTCGCTGTAGCCCGCCAGAATCCCCGGCTGCCGCTGGCTCACCAGCCGCGCCACCTCGGCCGCGCAGCGATGGTCGTAGGGATCGCCGGAGGTGAGTTGCTCCATCAACTCGCGAACCGCGGCCCTGCGCGCCCGAACCTCGCGCCAGGAAGCCAGAAACACCTTCGCTGCCGCCGCCGCATCGGTTGACTTCCACGGGCGCGGTCGGTCAGGATGCTCCGCCGGACGCGCGCCGGACAGCACCGTTAGATTTTTCCGGCCAGCGGTCGCAGCGCCCTGTTGCCGCGCGGCCGCATCACGCTCCTCGCCCGCCACGCGAGAGATTTTCGCACTCGGCACGGAACCGCCTCCGACCGCCAGTATAAGAATCGAGAGGATCAGCGGAGCATGACAATTTTTGCCAAAATGTGCCAACATAGTTCTCGGAGCCACCCCATGCCGACCATGAATATCTCGCTTCCCGAAAGCTTGCGCCAGTTCGTCGAGGAGCAAATTGGCGCGCGCGGCTATGGCAGCGCCAGCGAATATTTCCGCGAGCTGGTGCGGACCGATCAGAAGCGCCAGGCACGGGAAGCGCTCGAAGTCATGCTGCTCGAAGCGATGAGAGAGCCGGGCGAAACCATGACGCCTGCCGCCTGGCAGGGCCTGCGCAAGGAGGCGGCTGGCCGTCCCCGCAAGCGCGCCGCGTCGTAGAAAGACTGCGAGGCAATCCCTTCGTGGCCGGTCAGCCGCAAGTCATCCTTCGTCCTGCAGCGCGGCGCGATCTCCTTGAATCATTCGATTATCTGAGTCGCGAAGCCGGAGTTCCGACAGCGGAGCGATTTCTCGCGGCCGTCGAATCCGCAGCGAACCTGCTCGCCGGCAGGCCCCGCCTGGGCGCGCCCTGCGCATTCAGCGGCCGCATCAGCAGCCGCTTCCGCCGCTGGCCGGTCCCGGGCTTCGAAAACTGGCTCATCTTCTATCTGCCTCGCCGGAACGGCGCAGACATCCTCAGGGTGCTGCATGGAGCGCGCGATTCTTGCCGCCATTCTCGATTCGGGCACGTGACCTCGGTGCGCATCAGCGTCCAATCGCAGCCAGTATCGTGCAGCCCGGCGGCCAGTCCCCCCGTACAATGGCCTCAATCGCCATGAATGCCGCTGCTCGTGCTTGTTTTCCGCCGCTGGCTCTTGCGCTCGCGCTGCTGGCGCCCGCGGCACACGCCCAGTTCTCGAATCCCGTCTCGCCCACCACGCCGGTGCACAACGCCGCGGCTCTGCGGCCTCCGGCTGGCGCGCGCGTGGCGATTGTCGAATTCGAAGACCTCGAGTGCCCGGACTGCGCGCGCGCTAATCCCGTGCTGCAAGAGGCGGCCGAGAAGTATCACATTCCCTGGGTGCGCCACGATTTCCCCCTGCCATTCCACACATGGAGCTTTGACGCCGCCGTGGATGCGCGCTGGTTCGACAGCAAATCGAAGGCGCTGGGCGACGCGTTTCGCGACGCCGTCTTCGCCGCGCAGCCGACCATCCAGTCGCAGGCCGACCTGCACGCTTTCGCGCAGAAGTTTGCCGCGGATCACAAGCTGACGTTCCCCTTCGTGGTCGATCCGCAGGGACGCCTCGCGGCGGAAGTGAAGGCCGATTTTGCGCTGGGGCAGAGCGTCGGTATCCAGCACACGCCGACCATTTGGGTAGTGACAAACCGCACCAGCGGCACGCCGTTTGTCGAGGGGGTCGATCGCTCGAAGCTGTACACGCTGATCGATCAGGCGAAAGCGGAGACGGCGGGCAAGTAAGGTTGCAGGTGACAGGTTACGGGTTACAGGTGAGTGCATGCGATACCCGGGCCTGTTGGGCGGGTCGCCACCGTTCGCGGCCGACCGCTGCGGTAGGATGAGTCCGATGCGCGGATGGGCAGCGATCGCGGTGACTACGGCTGTGGCGGCCTCGACAGGCTGCGCGCACCACCATGGCGAACGCGCCGGGCCACGGATCGACCCCGGCATCGCGCAGACCATCGACAGCATCTGGGCGGTCGACAATCACGCCCACTCGGTGCTGGCGCCGCCCGAGGACGCGACGGATCGCGAGTTCGATGCCCTGCCGGTCGATTCGCTGGAACCGGAATCGGAGCCGCCGGCGTATCGGCCGGATTTTCCCGAACAACAGGACGCGTGGAAGGCGCTGTGGGGCTTCGACGAAAAGCCGCCGCTCGATGCGGCCGAGCTCCAGCGGCTGAACGCGGCGCGGGCGCGTGTGAAACAGCGGGAGGGCGAGAACTTCCCCGCGTGGGTGCTCGATCAGGCGCATATCGGGACGCAGGTCGGCAATCGCGTGGCCATGGGATTCGGCGTCGAGCCGCCGCGTTTTCGCTGGGTGCCGTATGACGATGCGCTGCTGTTTCCGCTGGACAACAGCGGGCTGGCCGCCGAGACGCCCGACAAGAGGAAGTTTTTCCCGCTGGAAGACAAGGTGCGCGCGCGGTACCTGACTGAATCGGCCATCAAGGAGCTGCCGGCATCGCTGGACGCCTATCTGGCCAAAGTCGTGACGCCTACGCTGGAGCGGCAGAAAGCCGGCGGCGCGATTGCGGTGAAGTTCGAGGTCGCCTATCTGCGCGGATTCGACTTTGGCGATCCGGCGCAGGAGCAGGCCGCGAAAACTTACGCAAAGTATGCGGCCCATGGCGTACCCAGCGACGCCGATTACAAGGTGCTCCAGGACTTTCTGTTTCGGTATATCGCCCGGGAGTGCGGGCGGCTGGGGATGGCGGTGCACCTGCACGCGATGGCCGGCGACGGCAGCTACTTCGGCGTGGCGGGCGTGAATCCGCTGTTGCTGGAGCCGCTCTTCAACGATCCACGGCTGCGCAAGACGAACTTCGTGCTGCTGCACGGCGGCTGGCCCTACGAGCGCGAGATGGCGGCGCTGCTGGAAAAGCCGAATGTCTACGCCGACCTCTCATCGCAGGATTTGCTGATGACGCCGCATACTCAGGCGCAATGGCTGCGCGAGTGGCTGGAATGGGAGCCGGAGAAAGTGCTGTTCGGCACCGACGGCTATCCGTATTCAGACCAGATGGGCTGGGCCGAGTCGACCTGGATCGCCAACCGCAACGGCCGCGAAGCTCTCGGGTTAGCACTGACGGGCATGCTGCGCGATGGCGAAATCAGCCGCGAGCGCGCCGATGCGATGGCGAGGCTGGTGCTGCGCGGCAATGCGGAGCGACTCTATACTGTCACGGGCGCGAAGTGAACGCTTTCGTCCAGGAATGCGACTTCTGCGTCTACAATCCCTGATGATGACGGGCCGGACACTGGGCTTTCGCGGAGCCATGGTGGCGTTGTGCGCAGCCTTGCTGCTGCCGTCGGCGTGGTGTGCCGACACGGTCGACACGAATCCGCTGAACCGCCAGCCCACGGTGCGCGAAGCCTTCCAGCAGTTCTACAGCATGAACTACGACGACGCGATCGCCCGCTTCGAGCGCATCCAGAGCGAGCACGCAGGCGATCCCATGGCGACGGACTATCTGCTGGACGCCGTGCTGTTTCGCGAGCTGAACCGGCTTGACCTGCTCGACACCACGTTCTACGCCAACGATGGCTTCCTGACCGGGAAGCATACGGTGGCCGAGGATCCGGCAACGCGGGACCGGATCAAGGCGCTGGCCGACCGCGCGGTGAACGAGGCGAATGCGGAGCTCAAGGCGAATCCCAACAACGTGAACGCGCTCTTTGCGCGGGGGTGGGCGCGGAGCCTGAACGCGACGTATCTGGGGATGGCGGAGCGCGCCTTCGCCACCGGTTTGCGTCAGGCGCTCGCTGCGCGCAGCGACTGCGACCGCGTGCTGGCGCTCGATGCCAACTACGTGGACGCGAAGCTGGTGGTGGGCGTGTATCAATATGTGGTCGGCGCGCTGCCCTTCGCCTTCAAGCTGGTGGCCGGAGTCGTGGGAATTCACGGCTCGAAGCCCCAGGGCATGGCCCTGCTGCGCGACGATGCGGCCCGCGGCGTGATTACCCAGGTGGAAGCGAAGACGGCGATGATGCTCTTCCTGCGCCGCGATTCGCAATACCGGGAGGCGGTGGGCATCGCCGAGGGCCTGACGCAGCAGTATCCGCACGATTACCTGTTCCGCCTGGAAGAGGCGAACCTGGAAAAAGACGGCGGCCAGGGAATGGTGGCCGTCTCCACCTACGAGCAGGTGATCGCGCTGGCGAAGCAGTCGGGCTATTACCCCGCGGCGCATCTGGAGCTGGCCTACATTGGGCTGGGCGACAGCCTGCGCGGGCAGCGGAAGTATGCCGAGGCGCTGGAGGCGTACCGCGAGGGAACCTACCAGCCGACCATCAGTCCCGAATTGAAGCGGCGTTGCCTGCTCCGGGCGGGCGAAACCCTTGACCTGATGCACCAGCATGAGAAAGCCGTTGGGGAATATCAGGCGGTGCTCAACGCGGGCAGCGACACGGTGCAGGGTGAGCTGGCGCGAAAGTATTTGCGGACACCCTACACCGGGAACTAGCCGTGACGAGCCGCTAGCTGCCAGCGACCATTACCGTGACGTGACCCGGGCCTGAAGGCCCCCTATTTGGGGATCTGATTTCCCCGGCCTGAAGGCCGGGGCTTCTACCGCCGTCCCGCTGATGCGGGACCGCTTCGCATCGAGAACCAACAGCAGCCGGTCGGAGAACTCCCATCGAGCAACGAACCACTAACAGCCGCTCACACACAACCAGCAACACGAACACGAACCACCGACCACTCAAGCGGGCCAGGCGGCGGCTCGAAATCGAGCACGCCGCCTGGTTCCTGAGGGCTAATTCAGCACGTCGACATAGCGAGCGAGCAGCACCGGGTTCCCCGACGCAGGGTCTTTGAGCAGCAGACCCACGACGCGCAGGTTGGTGGTGTCGGTGATGTCGCCGAGACCGTTGAGCCCGAACCGGAACGACGTTCTCGCTCCGCAATACACGGTTACGTTCTGCGGAATGAGGACGCCCGCAAAACCGCCGACCTGCATCTGGAACGAGCCGCTGTTCAGATCGATGGAGCCGGGGACGAGGGTGCCGTTCAGGCCGTTCTGACGCAGCGTGAGGCGGTTCACGCTGAGCGCCTGTCCGTTCTGCGCGCCGCTGATCGCTCCGCCCACGCCGACATGCTGGCCGGCCAGCAGCGCTGACGAGTTGAAGAGGAATTGGGTAAGCGGGTTGTGCATCCAGTAGATGAAGTACTTCTCCTGCCCGATGAGATCGACCTGCGCCTGCATGCCGTCGGTGACGCCGGTGCCGCTTGCGGGCAGCGTGCCGCGCACGTACAGATCGAAGTTAGAGGCGGCGCCGGACGCAGGCTGCACATACGTGACGAGCCCGGCCGCGTAGAAGCCGCTCTGCGAAAGAATGGCGACTTCATCCGCATCGATGGTGGAGTCGGCCTTGTCGAGCACGCCGGAAATCTGCACGATGCTGGTGCTGGTGAGCGCGCTGAGACTGGCGCTGCCGTCCCACTCAGTATTGCCGTTGACGTCGATCGTCCACTGGCGCCCGTGTGGCCCCTGCACGATGAAGCTTTGCGCCGACGCATCGACGCTGACCACTCCGGCGTCGAATTCATCGATGTAGGCGCCAGGATCGTCGGGGCCGACGGCCGTGATGTCGATGTCGGGCGTCACCTGGCCGGTAATCTGGCCGTTCGAGACCTGGATGGATTTGTTGAGGCGGAAATCGAAGCGAATGCCGACGGGTCCGGTTTGCGCGACGACCAGAGGCGTCGCCAGGGTCGCGGTCACGGTCGGGCTTGTGAAGGTGGCGTTCATGGTCTGGATGGTGGGCGGCGCGCCGGTCTGCGTCTGCAGATAGCCGATGGTGGCGCCGGAAAATGTCACGGAGATTTGCGTATAGGTGTCGGCGGGAACGTTGTTCTCGTCGAGCAGAGCCTGCAGGCCGTTGTAGCGGGCGAAGTCCACGGTGGGCGAGCCGCTGACCAGCGAGACCGAGTCACCGGCCGCGTCGATGGCGTTGAGGGACTGGATCGTGGCATTGAACGACACCACGCTGGCGGCGGGTGCATCGGTGCCGATGACGAAGGCGGTGCCGCCGTTGTTGCCGGAGCCGGTGATGTTGCCGCAGCCGGCGATGAACAGGACGCCCAGCAAAACCGCGGCGCCCGTGATGCAAAGAAGGGAAAACTGTGAGCGTGAATGAGTCGACATAGCTTAGCTCCTTCCGCGGTCCGGGAGCCTCTGCGCGCTGCAGCGTTTTTCGAGGAGAACAGCGGGGCGTACGAGGAGCGTACTCGCGCGACGCGCGATTCGCTCTTGCAGCCGGGCTGGCTTCCTCGGAAAAGGCCGGCGACAGCACGCGCAGGAGGCGTGCCCCATTGACCGCTGTCGGTTTCGGTTGGCGGCGTCGAGCACAGATCGCCGTTCGATGGTGGCGAACCCAGGCAGCAGGGCAAAGTTGCGGGGTTGCCGAAATCATTGGTAATCGGTGGGCGGGAATCTGTGCCGGCGACGGTGACGGAAGGAATACCGGCCCAAAGAATTTGTGCGGAATGTAATGGCTTGTTGACGCGATGTTGCTCTGCGGCTGCCAGGCTGGCCATGAGCAGCACAAGGATTCGGAAACGCCGGAGGCCGGATGCGACCTGAGCGGGCACAACACCCTGGCCGAATGCGCGGCTCGCGGGCGCATGAGCTGCTGTATCCGCTCACCCACTGGAACTGGAAAGTCGCCATGCTGACGGCGGTGCTGCGCGGCCTCGCCTGCGTGTGGGCGCTGCGCCATGTGGAACTGCACGCGCGGCAGCATTTCGGCATGGTCGAAGCGGCTTACGTGCTGCTGACGTGCGGATTCTTTTCGGCGCTGCAGCAGCAGTCGCTGAAAATCAGACGCGAGACGCTGGCGTGGATCGCGTGCGTCGTCGTGGTGCCGCTCGTCTCGCTGGGGTTCGACGCGGCGCTGCACTTCTGGCTCGATGGCTGGAAGACGCGCCAACTGGGCGTGGCGGCGATCGTCTTCACGCTGGTGTCGGCGACGTTCCACTGGCACATGATCCGCAACGGTGCGCTGCTGGTGGGCGATGACGCGCACACGCTGACAACGGATCTGAAGCGGATCCCGCGGCTGCTGGCGACGTATTTTGCCGGGCCGGCGCTGTGGGTGGGCCGGACCGCCAGCGCCATGCTGCGGCGCGATACTGCGGAAGAGGGCGTAGTCGCTTAGCTGCTGGGCGCAGGGCCAGACTTGGCGCAGAACATCTTTTTGCCGGGAATACGCGGCCATCGCACGGACGTTCAGCCCGGGCGGAGGGGAACCTTTACGAAGTCGCTTTGCGCAGCGCGGCTCGCGCCAGCAACTGCGTCGATGCGAGCGTGGGCAGCGGCGAGTTCGCGTCGTTCATGATGAGGGGAATCTCGGTGCAGCCCAGCACCACGGCATCGCAGCCGGCTTGCTTCATCCGCGCCATCACGCGCTGGTGGTACGCGATGGCTTCCGGCTTAAAGATGCCGCGCACCAGCTCATCCATGATGATGCGGTTGATCTCCTCGCGCTCTTCATCGCTGGGCCGCATCCACGCGAGCTCCCGCGCGCGCAACTGCTCGGGATAGACCTCGCTGGCCACGAGCCACTTCGTCCCCAGGATGCCGATGCGTGTGAATCCCCGTGCCTGCGCCTCCTCCGCGACCACCGCCGCGATGTGCAGCCACGGCAGCGGCGATTGCGCCTCGATGAGCGGGAGCGCCTGGTGGATGGTGTTATCGGGGCAGATGAGGAAGTCCGCGCCGGCGCGCGCCAGCTTCTGCGCGGAGTCGAGCATCAGCGCGCCTACCGTGGCCCAGTCGCCACGCTCGATGTGCGGCTGATACTCCGCGAGCGAGTGGTTGTGCAGGGCGACTTCCGGATGTGCGTGCTTGCCAAGCAGCGGCTCCGCTTCCAGGCAGAGCATACGATAGCAGAGGCCGGCGCCTTCGAAGGAGCAGGCGACGATGCCGATGAAGAGCATGACGGTAGGGTATAGCGTGTAGCGTGTAGCGTGTAGCGTGTAGCGTGTAGCGTGTAGGGATAGGGAATAGGGGATAGGGTATAGGCGTGATCGCGCTTCTCACCGGCGTCGTCTGACCTCGCGATTCGCGATTACTATGCTTGTCGCTAACTGCTGGCTGCGAACTGCTGGTTCCTCAACCCCAATCCCTAATCCCTGGAGCTTACCCCTCCGGGGTCAGCTCCAGATCCTCGAAGCGCCGCAGCTTGTAGATCGCGATCGAGACAATCCAGCTGAGCGCGAAGATGGCGACGATGCAGTAGCCGAGGACGCCGAAGTTGCCGTTCAGGCGGCCGACCAACCCCCAAAACGAGCCCTGCAGGTGGAGCTGGCCGCCGAGCAGGCCCAGAGCTTCAATGCCGCCCACCACAAACGCCACAATCACGGATACAAATGTGATGGTGAGATTGTAGTAGAGCTTGCGGATCGGCTTGACATACGCCCAGCCATACGCGCCCAGCATGAGGATGTTGTCCGTGGTGTCGATGAGGGACATGCCGGCGGCGAAGAGAACCGGAAACACCAGGATGGATACCAGCGGCAGGCCGCGCGACGCTTCTGCTGCGGAGATGCCGAGCAGCCCAATCTCCGTCGCCGTGTCGAAGCCCAGCCCGAACAGCACGCCCAGCGGATACATGTGCCAGCTGCGGCGGACCATGACGAAGACGGGGCGGAAGAGCCGCGCCAGGAAGCCGCGATTCGCGAGCAGCAGGTCGAAGTCCTCATCGACATACGGCTCGCCCCGCCGCACGCGGGTAAAGGTGCCGTAGACCGAGCGCAGGATGATGAGATTGACCACGGCGATGGCCAGCAGAAACACCGCCGAAACCAGCGTGCCGATGACACCGCCGATGGAGCGGAAGTGGTCGAGATGCTGCTGGAGCCCGAGTGCCGCGGCGGCGATGAGCAGGGAGCCGATGATGACGATCGTCGAATGGCCCAGCGAAAACATGAACCCGACCGCGACCGGCCGCTTGCCTTCCTGCATCAGCTTGCGCGTGACGTTGTCGATGGCGGCGATGTGGTCGGCGTCGACGGCGTGGCGCAGGCCGAAGCTGTAGGCGAGAAAAGCCGTGCCCAGCAGAACCGGGAAGCGATGGAAGGCGACGATGGCCCACAGCCACGCGCCGGCATTGAAGAGCAGAAGCAGCCCATAGATGCCCGCCACCTTGCCGCGCAGATGCTCGGCGCGGTCGCTGAAGAGGTTGCGGAGTGCGGGAGTCATGGGTTTCCTCGGGCGGATCGGACGGCGATCCGCTGCCGTTCATTCTATTGTGGCAGGATTCCAGCGCTGTGCGTTTCGTCACGGAATGAGGGGGAGTGGCCAGGAATTAGGGGTTAGCGATTGGGCGGTGCGACGCCGCAGGAGGTCACGGGTGCCTGACGTACCGGGCCTTCAGGGAACCAGCCGGCAGGGGCCAACCTACGGAACGCTGTGGTAGCATGGCGCAATTCCCCTGACGCCATAACCTGATTCTCCGCGGAGGATGCAGTGGCCCTTACCATCTCCGGTCTGTCGAAGACCTATCCGAACGGAGTCCAGGCGCTCCGTAACGTCTCCCTCACCATCGGCAACAACATGTTCGGGCTGCTGGGGCCGAACGGCGCGGGCAAGAGCACGCTGATGCGCACGGTCGCCACGCTGCAGGATCCCGACTCCGGCTCGGTCTCGCTCGATGGCCTCGACGTACTGGCGAAGAAGACTGAGGTGCGCAAGATTCTCGGCTATCTGCCGCAGGAGTTCGGCGTCTACCCGCGGATCTCCGCGTCGGACATGCTCTCCCACCTGGCCGTGATGAAGGGCATCACGAACAGCGGCGAGCGCAAAGAGGTGGTCGATGCGCTGCTGCACCAGACCAACCTGTGGGAGGTGCGCAAAAAGTCGCTCGCCACGTATTCCGGCGGCATGAAGCAGCGCTTCGGCATCGCGCAGGCGCTGCTGGGCAAGCCGAAGCTGATCATCGTCGACGAGCCGACGGCCGGCCTCGATCCCGCCGAGCGTAACCGGTTCCTCAACCTGCTCAGCTCCATCGCCGGCAACGTCACGGTCATTCTCTCCACGCACATCGTGGAAGACGTCCGCGAGCTGTGCCAGCGCATGGCCATCATCGCCAACGGCGCGGTGCTGATCGAAAGCTCGCCGACCGAAGCGCTCGAAGGGATTCGCGGCAAGATGTGGTCGAAGGTCGTCTCCGGCGACGAAGAGCTGAAGGCGCTCGAAGCCGGCCTGCAGGTGGTCTCCACGCATCTGGTCGGCGGCCAGCATGAGGTGCGCGTCTACGCCGACACCAGCCCCGGCGACGGTTTCCGCGCCTCGGAGTCCGAGCTGGAGGATGTCTACTTCCTTTCGCTCACCCGCCATGCCAACGCCTAAGCCGGAGAGGACGCCATGCGACAATTCCTGGAATTCTTCTCCTTCGAGCTGAAGGTCCGGTTCAAGAGCATCTCCACCTACGTTTACTTCGGGATCTGGTTCGTCTTCAGCTTCCTGTGCGTCGCGTCGGAAAGCTTCGGCCCCATCGGCTCCGGCAATGGCAAGGTGCTGCTGAACGGGCCCTACGCGAACGGCTATAACGACATTTTCGCGTCGTTCTTCGGCATCATCATCATCGCCGCCATCTTCGGCACGTCGATCCTGCGCGACTTTCAGCGCGACACGACGCAGATCCTCTTCACCAAGCCGATCTCAAAGTTCGCCTATCTCGGCGGGCGCTGGCTGGGCTCCTTCGTCGTCACCGTGATCGTGTTCTTCGGCCTCATTCCCGGCGAAATGCTGGGCACCCTCGCTCCCTGGGCCGATCACACCCGCATTGCGCACGCGCCGCTCGTCTGGTACTTCCAGCCCTTCTTTTCCATCGTCGTCGTACAGATTTTCTTCCTCGGCTCGCTGTTCTTCCTGGTAGGAGCGCTGTCGCGCCGCGTTTTTATCGTGTATCTGCAGGGCGCCGCGGTGCTGGCGCTCTATCTTTTCTATGCCGGCGCATTTCTTTCCACGCGCAGCCTCAACCGCTTTTGGCCCGGCATCTTCGATCCTGTCGGCATCCTGTTCAGCGACGGCATCACCCGCTACTGGACGGTGATCGACAGAAATACGCTGCTGTTCTCGTGGTCGCCGCACGTGGCGCAGGGCTTGTTCCTCTACAACCGCCTCGTCTGGTGCGGCTTCGGCGCGCTCACGCTGGTGGCGCTGTGGATGTTCTTCCCCATGTCGCTCGAGGCGCTGACCGCCCGCGCCAGCAGCCGACGCGCACGGATCGCCGCCGAGCAGGATGAGGAGATTCGATCGACCCCAACCTTCGTGACCACGCGCGCGCCGCTCGTGCATCAGATCTTTGGCCCGGCGACCACCTGGACGCAGTATGCGTCGCTCACCCGGCTGCGCGTGCGCAACATTGTGCGCGATATTCCCTTCTGGGTGCTGCTCATCCTGATGGCCGGGCTCTCCTGCAGCAATGGCCGCTACGCCGGCAAGATCGGAGGCCAGAACGTCTGGCCGGTGACCTACCTCATGCTGCAGGCCGTGGAAGGCATCGCGATCCTGTTCTTCTACATCATCGCGACGTTCTATGCGGCCGAGCTGATTTGGCGCGAGCGTGACACGCACTTCGAGGGCATCCACGACGCGTTGCCGGTCGGCGAGACTACCGACTGGCTCTCAAAACTGACCGCGCTCTGCTTTGTCGAGTTTGCGGTGCTGGCTGTGGCCGGGCTGTGCGGCATCCTGATGCAGGCTGTCCAGGGCTACTACCATTTCGAGCTGCTGCAATACTTCAAGGAGCTGTACGTCGTCACCTTCCCGCAGGTGCTGATCTTTGCGCTGCTGGCGATGTTCGTGCAGACGCTGGTCGCGAACAAGTTCCTCGGCCACGGCATCGTGATCGGCGTCTTTGTCCTCAATCCCATCCTCTTCAACTTTGGATGGGAGAACACGCTCTATCTCTTCGGGCAGACGCCGCCCTACATCTACTCCGACATGAACGGCTACGGACATTTCGTCCTGCCGCTCTTCTGGTCGATCACCTACTGGCTGGCGATCGCGGCATTCCTCGGCGTGTTATCGATCGGCCTCGCGCGCCGCGGCGCGGAAGATTCGCTGGGCGCGCGCATGCGCCTTCTGCGCCAGAACTTCTCGCATATCGCGCCGGCGCTCGCGGTATGCCTGCTGGCCGCCATCGGCAGCGGCATCTGGTACTACTACAACACGCACGTGCTCAACGAATATCTGACGGCAAAAGACCGGCGCGATATTCAGGCGACCTACGAAAAGGACTTCAAGCAGTACGAGCACCTCGCGCAGCCCAAAATTACCGCCGCCGACGCGAATATCGACATCTTTCCGGATCGCCGCTCCTTCTCCGGCACGGGCCACTTCGTCCTGCAGAACAAGACCACGCAGCCCATCGGCGCCATTCACGTCACCAGCGGGCAGCAGGGCTTCAGCCACGTCGTCTTCGATCGCCCCTTCCACGTCGTCTCGTCGAGCCCGCGCGCCATGTACACCATTTACGCGCTCGATCAGCCGCTCGCCCCCGGCGAGACCATGAACATGAATTTCAATGTGGGCTACACCAGCCGCGGTTTCAAAGACGGCAATGAGCGTGCTGAGCTGGCTTACAACGGCACCTTCTTTGACTCCGGCTATTTCCCCACGATCGGCTACGACCAGAGCCTCGAGCTCGACGATCCACGCCGCCGCCGCGAAGAGCATCTCGGCCCGCAGGAATTGTTGCCGCCCCGGGGCGACGCCCTCGGCTCGGTCACCAATCTCTTCACCCCCAACTCCGACTGGATCCACTACACAACCACCGTCAGCACCTCCACGGATCAGATCGCCCTCGCCCCCGGCTATCTCCAGAAGGACTGGATCGCCAACGGCCGCCACTACTTCACCTACGACATGGGCGACGTGAAGATCCTCGACTTCTTCGCCTACATCTCCGGCAATTACCAGGTCACGCGCGACACGTACCAGGGCGTCAACGGCCCCATCGCCATCGAGGTGTACCACCTGCCCGAGCACAACTCGGTCGTGCCCGACATGATCGCCGCCTCGAAGGCGGGTCTCGCGTTTTACGAGAAGGACTACAGCCCCTACCAGTTCCGCCAGTACCGCATCATCGAGTTTCCGCGGTATCGCGGCTTCGCGCAGTCCTTCCCCAACACCGTGCCGTTCTCTGAGGCCATCGGCTTCATCGACCGCACGGAGAAACCCACCGACATCGACTTCACCTACTTCGTCACCGCCCACGAGCTCGGCCATCAATGGTGGGCCCACCAGCTCATCGGCGGCCGCGTCGCCGGCTCCAACATGATGGCGGAAACCCTGGCTGAGTATTCCGCGCTCATGACCCAGCAGCACCGCTACGGCGCGGCGAATATGCACCGGTTCCTGCGGTTCGAGCTCGACCGCTACCTGCGCGGCCGCGGCGCCGAGGTTCGCCGCGAAGAGCCGCTGGCTCAGGTCCAGAACGAACCCTATGTCTGGTACCAGAAGGGCGGGCAGGTGATGTACACGCTGGCCGACTACATCGGCGAAGACAAGGTCGATCTCGCCCTGCATAACTTCCTCATGCAGTGCCGCTACGCGAACGCCAACGACGCGCAATCCGGCCCTTACCCTGACACACGGGAGTTAGTCGCTGCCCTGCGCGCGCAAACGCCGGCCGATCTGCAGTACTACATCGACGACTCGTTCGAGAACATCGTGCTCTACGACAACAAGGCGATCTCCGCGACGGTGACGCCGACGCCCGACCACAAATACAAGGTCACGCTCGTGGTCGAAGCGCATAAGGTGAAGGCCGACGGCAGCGGAAACGAGACGCCGATGCGGATGAACGACCTGGTCGACATTGGCGTGCTCAGCGGTCCGCAGGATGCGCAGAAGACCCTCTACCTGCAGAAAGAGTGGATCCACGACGGCCGGCAGACGTTCACCATGATCGTCGACCAGATGCCCAATCGCGCCGGGATCGATCCGTATAACAAGCTGATCGACCGCAATGAGGACGACAACCAGATTGCGGTGACGAAGGAGTAGGGAGTAGGGATTAGGGAATAGGGAATAGGGAATAGGGTGTAGGGGATAGGGATTAGGGCAGCGTCATCGTTTGCGTGCCTGCGTTGATCGGATACGTCTTGCCCGCCCACACCAAATTCCCATCCAGCCCTGGCGGCAGCGTCACCGTCGCCGTCCACGCAGACCCATGCAACGCATACGCCACGTGGATCGCGCCGCCGGCGTGGGGCATCGTCGCATCCAGCGTGTGCAGGCCGCGCAGATGCGGTGCAATGCGCACGCTGCGGAAGCCGGGCGATGCAGGAGCAATGCCGGCCACCAGCGTCAGTAAATCGTAGTTGGGGCTCGCGCTCCAGGCGTGGCAGTCGGAGCGGGTGGGCTCGGGATTTTCGGCCCAGGTGCTGAGCCCGAGCTGCAGCATGTCATACCAGGGTTGTAACTGCTGCAGATACGAATCGGCCATGCCGGCATGGTCGAGCGCGCGCGCCAGATAAAAGCGGAAGTAGTAGGTCGGTGTGGACATCGGCGGCACGGCTTTACTGTCGACGGTCACCGCCGCATTCGGCTTTGACGAGAGCACGCGCCGCAGAATCGCCTGCTGCTCGGCTTTCGGGGCCGCGTCGAGCCACACCGCGAGAATGTTCGCCTCCTGGCTGAAGGTCTTCTTCGCCGGCGTGTCGGCGTACAGGCCGGCCTGCGCGTCCCAGTTCTGCGCGTTCAGCGCAGCCGTCGCTTGCCGGATTCTCTCCCGATACTGGCTCGCCCGTTCCTGGCTGCCGAATCGCGCTTCCATCTCTGCCGCATCGTGCAGCGCCTCGACAAATTGCAGCGTGAGAAACGCCGATCCGCCATCGGCCTCCTGCGGCGGAACGCCGTCGGGGTAATCCGCCGTCCAGTCGCCAAACGGCCACCACTCGATGCGCCCCAGCAGGCCATCCGGGCGCTGCCGCGCGGCAAACCAATCGAGAACGGTGCGCGTGTGCAGCAGCGTTGCCCTCACCAGCGCCTCATCGTCCACGTACATCCAGTAATCGTGGAGCATGCCCACCCACATCAGCGAGAACGGCGGAATGAACTGCGGCAGCGACGAAGGGTAGCGGCTCTGCGTGATGCCCTCAGGCGTGCGCGAGTCGTCGATGTTCTCGATGGCCTGCCGCGCGAGGCGCGCATCGCCGGTCATGGCATAGGAGATGAGCGCCTGGATGCGCGTGTCGCCGACGTACTGCAGCTGCTCCCAGTAGGGCGCATCCATATACGTCTCGTGCGCGTCGAGCCGCGCCGTGCGCCAGCCCGTCTGCCACAGCGCGTCGAGCTGCGGAATGTCGCCGCTGATTTTCGCCGTGGCGTCGAAAGGATACGCCGTGAACCAGGCGCGCAGCCCGTCGAGCCGCAGCGGCTCCTCCTGCGTCGTCACTTCGATTTGCATGTAGCGCCAGGTCCGCCACCACAGCGGTCCGAATACCTGGTGCGCGCCGCCGCCGGAGACAAACTGATCCGTGATCCCCTGGATATGCCGGCCTGCGATCTCGTTGCGATTGCCCTTGCGCCCCTCGGCGTCGTAGAGCGCTTCGGAAAACGTAACAGCAAGAGTGGCATTTGCGCCGCCGCTCACGGTCAGCTCAGGGTAAGCGGTTTGCAGCACGCGATGATCGAGCAGCAGCGTCACGTGGCTGTGCGCGGGGATTTCAACAGGCATGGCGGGAAAATCCGGCAAGGTCGTCGAGCCCGCCAGGCCGTCAGCCCGCACCACCGTTCCCGCATCGGTCAGCCGATGCTCCATGGGCGGCAGCTCGTCAGCCACCAGCTCCCAGCGATTGTCCGCGTCCTGCGCGCCCCGTGTCGCCGCCCGCCCCACGGTCACCGGCGCCGACCATCCCGCAGACGCGTCGTCCGCCTGATCCCAGCTCCAGTCCACGACGTGACCGTCCATCTTTTCCGCCGGACCCGCCGCATAATACCCATGCGCGCCGTTGTTGCCGATCGCCGCGTGTCCCGGCTCCTCGCGCACCTGCCAGGTCAGCCCGGTGTTTACGGCCGCTTCCGCCGCCGTGTCGCCCTGCATGAGAAAGCCGGTGCGGTTGCTCATCTGCGCCACGGGCGCAATGTCGCCAAAATTCCACACTTCAGCCGCAATCGTGTTCGCGCCGGCATGCAGCAGCGGAGCGAGATCCACCGTCTCAAACCGCCAGTGGAACAAGTCGCCGCGCGCCGGGCCCTCCGCAGCGTACTGCCCGTTCACGTGCAGGATGTACCGGTTGTCAGCCGTCACATGGACCCAGTAGTGCGCGGGCACGGCCGCCAGCGCCAGCTCTTTGCGAAAATAGAAGAGGCCCGGAGCCTGTGCCTGCGTGTTCGGTGGGGCGATCCACGATGCGGCCCACTTTGCCCGCAGCAGAGCCGGATTCACCGGACGCGCGTCCTGCGCCGCGGCTGCCAGAACCGCGCAGCCCATCCACACCAGACCGATTGCTCTTCGCATCGCGGCAAGGGTAGCAGAACATCGCCCCGGCGGTTGACCCGTTCCCGCGTACCCGATAAACTAAACTGGTTTGGCGATTCTTTTCGTCCCGTGTGTCTCCGGGGCCTCCTCGCGCGGTTTGCAGGCCGGGGAGTAGTATCCGCCCAGCTCAGATTGAATCAGGCGCGTGGCTGCCGGCGTTGCCCGGCGCACTTCGATTGCGCGCTCCGGAGGGTTTTATGTACGCAGTGATTCGCACGGGGGGCAAGCAGTATCGCGTGGCTCCCGGAGATGTAGTGAAGGTGGAGTCGATCACCGCCGGCGAAGACGGCGCGGTGGAGTTCGGCGAGGTGCTGGCGTTCTCCGGCGAGTCAGGCACGGTGGTGAAGCCGCAGACCGCCAAGGTGCTGGGCACTGTGGTGGGCGAAGGACGCGGCGACAAAATTCTGGTGTTTCACTTCAAGCGCAAGAAGCAGTACAAGAAGCTGCAGGGTCACCGCCAGGGATTCACCCAGGTCCGCATCAGCGAGATCCAGGTGGACGGCAACAGCTACACGGCGTAGCGAGCCGCGCAGAACCGGTCCGCCGGGCGCGGAGACAAATTCCGATTGCAGGAACTGAGAAATGGCACATAAAAAAGGTTTAGGCAGTTCGAAAAACGGCCGCGACTCGAACGCGCAGCGGCTGGGCGTGAAGATTTTCGCCGGCCAGGTGGTCACCGGCGGCTCCATCATCGTGCGGCAGCGCGGCACCAAACTGAAGCCCGGCCTGAACGTCGGGCGTGGCAGCGACGACACCCTTTTTGCCAAGGTTGACGGCCGCGTGAAGTTCGTCGATCGCGGACGCACGGGGCGCTTTGTCACCGTGGAACCGGTGGCCGCGGAATAACCCAGGCATCAGCAACGACGCAGGGCCGGACTCGCAGGGGTCCGGCCCTTTGCTTTGTGGGCATCTCGAAGTGGGGGACCGTTGCCGCCGATGGTCGAAGCTTCGGCCGGCGACGGGAGCCGCAAAGAGAAAAGCCCCGGAATCCCGGGGCTTTTCTGATACGGTGAGGCCGACCGTCAGCGGCTGGCGACAACCGGGTTCTTGGCGAGGACCCGATCGACCACGCCTTCGATGTCCTGCAGGAAGAAGCCAGTGGGCTCGCCGCCTGCGGCCAGCTCCGGCGTCTGCCCGATGCCCCGGGCCAGCGCGTTCCAGCGCGCCATCACCGAGGTCGGCGGCAGGATGATCATGCTGCGCTCGGCCGACGGTTCCGGAATCATGAAGTACGCCGTCCAGGTAAGAAGAACCACGGTCGTGACGATCTGGTCAAACAGGTTCACCGAGCTCGCCAGCACGGGATGGTGCGAGATGAGGGCGGAGGTGACCAGGTCGGCAGCAGCCTGCAGGCCGAAGCCCAGGCCAATGCCAAAGAGGCGGCTGCGGAACGACCGGCCCAGGGTGTGAATCGAAAGAGCCAGGAAGGCCAGCAGGCAAAGCTCGAGGATGCTGACGCAGCGCCCCAGGTGCGGCCCAATCTGGCAGAGGAAGTAATTGGGAACGTCGGCGCGCCCTTCGGCCGGCATCACCACGGCGCCGACGGAAACCACCAGCGAAACAATGCTGATCCAGCGGAAGGTGAGAAGCCCGAGGCGGCGCAGGCCGGGAACCGGCTCCATCACCTGCTTAAAGATTTCCTGCACTACAAAGAAGATCGCGATGGCGCAGACAAGAAAGTCCAGCCAATAACCATAAAAGTAGACGGTATAGCGGATGCTGCCCCACTTCGGCATCTCGCCGCGCCACAGCAGGGTATCGAGGCCGAGGAGAAAGACGCCGCGCAGGACAAAGTAAGTTGTCAACGCAGGAAACCGGCGGGATGCACCCGACTTAAAGAATGCGACTGCTGCCAGCAGCAGGAAAACCGGTTCGAGATTGACAAGCGACTGGAGCAGGTGCGTCATCGTTCACCTCAACGTGCAGGAGAGAGAAGGATAACGCACAAAGTCCCGCGCCTCAACAAAAATGTTGGGGGCAGGACTTGCGCTGTACAACTTTTGTGGTAGGCTAGTGACCTCAGTACTTTAAAGCCACTATTTGCCGTTGGTCGGCGCACAACCTGGGACGCCGGGGGTGCAGGCCGGCATCGGCAGGGCAGCGGTCACGGATTGGTGAACAGGGGCCATGGGGGAGTGGGAAGTGGCAACAGCAGCCGAGGCACCGGCAGCGAAAATTCCGAGAACGAGCGCGCGAACAACGATTTTCATGATCCTGACCTCTTTGAAAAATTTTGAAAATTGCAGTGGACTTTGTCTGACATTTCCGAGTATAGTCGTTATATTGAGAAATGTATGCCAAGGGATGTAGTTAGCAAGTATACAAACTCTAAGTTACTGTAGTACCCAACTCACCACGATACCTTCCCGCTACTCCTGATCCGCCTTTCTTCTCGCTTCCGCTCTCCCGCCTAACTCACAGCTTTCCCCGAACACTCCTCCCTGACTCCCGCGCCACGGCTTCCGCACGCCTGCCCCGCTATCCCGGACCCCGCCCGTCGCCGAGCTTCTTCGCGGCCACGCGCAGCGCGGCTTCCACCGCTTTCTGAGCACGTTTGCGGCGCGACTCCGGACTCTGGTACCAGTAGATCCCGAGCAGATGGCCGCGCCGCTGGATCGGCGTCATCGCCAGCCATCCGGCGCGGGCCCGCGGCTGCCGCTGGAACGCGAGCTCAAGCACCGGCGGCGTGGTGTGCTCCCCCTCCATCGCCAGCATCATCCCTTCCGCGATGCGCTCGGCGCGGGAGCGGCGTGCAACCGCGCTTTTCGGCTGGGAGATCAGGTCGCCGATGGCTTTGCGGTACGAGGCGCTGAGTTTGTCATACCAGTGCGCAGCGCGCGATCCTGCCGCAGAACAGCCTCGAGCTCGGGGGGCGGTGCGACCACGCGCTCTTCCGTGTCCGGTTCGAGGGACACTTCCGCAACGCTGCCGCGGGCAATGCCAGCGGCCCTCTGCATGCGCTGATTGACGAGCAGGATGTGTCCGCCGTCGCGCGTCCTGAATAAGGATGTGCGGAAGGCGGACGGCACCGGGGATGGGCCGGAGCGGCGGACGGTCGCGGCGTGAATGGCGCCACGGACGCGCAGGCCCTTGCGGTTGGGCCAGACTTCGGTGGGATCGAAGGGGAGGCGCACGATGGTCCACCCGAGGCTGGTGCCGTCGGCTTCGAGGACGCCCTGGAAGGTACGCGATCGCGAGGCGGTCACCGCAACAGCATACTGGCGCGGTCGTCAGGCATGGAATGAAGCCAGCCCGCAAATCCCGGGACTCGCGCTACTTCTTCTCCAGCGGCTTGCGGGCGAAGTAGTAGAGCGAGAACGCTAAGAGCGCGAACATGAGGACGGCGAACCAGTCGTGGTAGATGGCCGTCTGCGGGAACTGCACGGGGTTGTTGCGCGCGGAGACGGATTCCCAGAGCTTCATGCCGACGCCCATCAGGCCGACGATGCCGCCGGCGGCGATCAGTCCGCTGGCATAGAGCGAGCCGGGGCTGATCTCGCTTTCGCCCTCGTTGACTTCGCCGGCTTTGGCCGCGGCGCGATCGACCATCCAGCGCACCACGCCGCCGACGAAGATCGCGAACGTCGTGGCGATGGATAAGTAGGAGCCGACGGCGAAGGTGAGCGAGCGGACGCCCATCAGCTCGATGGCGATGACGAGGAAGACGCCGAGCAGGACGAGTCCCCACGGCAGTTGCTGGCGCAGGATGCCGTTGATGACGGTGGCCATCAGGCGCGCCTGCGGAGCGGCGGCCTTCTCGCTGCCGATTCCCTGGATCCACTGCACGTCGATGGAGTGGTCCTGCGGATTGTAGAGGTACTTGCCGTCCGCCAGCTCGTGCGAGCCGAGCGCGTTGAGCAGAATGTAGTGGTCGCCCTCAAACGTCTCAGCCGACCGATCTCCGTGAGCGATGCGAAATTCCTTGCGCGTAAACGTCCCCTGATTTTGCACGCCGTCGTGGTAGGCGGTGATGTCCCACGGTTTCGACATGGTGTGAAACTCCTCGAAGCCGCGATTCATGGCGTTCAGCGTGAGGCCCACGGCGAAGGTCGAGACGCAGACGCCGATCATGAGCGCGAGCTGCTGCTTCCACGGCGTGGCGCCGACCATGAAGCCGGTCTTCAGGTCCTGCGAGGTATCGCCCGCGTTGGCTGAGGCGATGCAGACTACGCCGCCGACGGTGATGGCGAGCGCGCCGTAGGCCGGAGCCGTCCATCCTTTGACGAGGAAGACGGCAGCGGTGGCCATCAGGGTCGCGATGGTCATGCCGCTGATGGGGTTCGCCGAGCTGCCGATCAGGCCGACAATCCGCGACGACACCGTAACAAATAAGAAGCCGAAGACGACGATGAGCAGCGACGCGGCCAGATTGGCGAGCATGCCGGTTTGCGCGCCAGGCACCGGCTTAAAGGTGAGGAAGATCCACATGAGCACGACCAGCAATACGCTGCCGCCGATGACCACCGACATAGGCAGATCGCGATCGGTGCGGGCGTTGCCGGCCTCGGCGGCGCTGCCTTTGCGCAGATTGCCCATCCCCGCCTTGAGCGCGTTCACGATGGTGGGGACGGTCTTCATCAGCGTGATGAGCCCGGAGGCCGCCACCGCACCCGCACCCATGGGGCGCACATAGGCCGACCACATCTCGCCGGGGCTCATGTCGGCCACGGGCTTGACCGCGGGATAGAGGGGTCCGGAGAGGTGCGATCCAAAGAAATAGATGGCCGGCATGAGGACGAGCCACGAGAAGACGCCGCCGGCAAACATGGTTCCCGCGACGCGCGCGCCGATAATGTAGCCGACGCCGAGGTATTCCGGCACCGCATCGATGCGGACCGCGCCGCCCTTCATGATGTGCTGGCGCCCCAGGTCGGGCTCGTAGTCGGGGGTGTCGGGCCATGCGCCGAAGATGTCGCTGTTCTGGAAGAGCGCGTAGACCGCGCCGAGGCCCAGCCCCAGGAAGACGCGGCTGGCGAACGATCCGCCGTGCTCGCCGGCCAGCAGCACATCGGCGCAGGCCGTTCCTTCGGGATACGTCAGGTTGCCGTGCTCTTCGACGATGAGCTGGCGGCGCAGGGGAATCATGAACAGCAAGCCAAGCCAGCCGCCGAGCATCGCGAGGACGAAGATGCGGAAGTATTCGAGGTCGAAGCCGAGGAAGATGAGCGCGGGCAGGGTGAAGATGACGCCGGCGGCGATCGATTGCCCCGCATTGCCGGTGGTCTGAACAATGTTGTTCTCGAGGATCGAGGCGCGGCCGAGCGCGCGCAGCACGCTGATGGAGAGAACCGCAATGGGGATCGATGCCGCGACGGTGAGTCCCGCCTCAATGCCCACGTACACGGTGACCCCGCCGAAGATGAGCCCGAAGATGCAGCCCAGCACGATGGCGCGAATGGTGAGCTCGGGGCGAGTTTCTGTGGCAGGAACGTAGGGCTGAAAAGCGGACCCGGGCGGCTTCAGGCTGGACGTGGACAAGTCAGGTTCCTCCGCGGACATTCGGGGAAGAGTGAGTGTATCAGCCGGACGCGCGTCGCCGGTAGAGCGCAGCGATTCAGCGGGTCGGCGAGTTAGCCGGTCAGCCAGGCAGCTTCACACGGTGAGCGGCTCACGAGGAAAATCCGACGGCAGGTTCTCGCCGCAGCGGTTCTTCAGCTCGATCAGAAGACGCCCTCGGTCGGGCAATTGGGAATTGTGGACGATCTTCGTGCCGTCTGCGCCGGTAATCGTGACAAGACCGCTCTTTTGCCCCGTGTTGATCTCGACGATGTCGGTCCAGCGGATGCGCCGGGTGCGCCAAAGCCAGGAAACCTGCTCCAGCCCATCGTCGCTCACGAGGATGGTCGTGGGAAATGAGATGGCGAGCGCCCAGGCAACGTACCCAAATCCCGCGGTCATCAGAATGTTCAGGAGTTTTCCGTGGGTGTGCAGGCCCTGATCGATGGCGGCGAAAGCCATATACACCACCACCACCGGCCATGACCAATAGGCGCGCCGGTTGGGGGTGAATTCAATCTGCCCGTTGGGAAGGAGCGTAGCCCGTCGTTGCCGGTCCGCGTTGCCGAGCAGACACACGAAAGCTCCCAGCACAACAATCCCCAGAGTCAGCCCTTTGACAATCGAGAGGAGGTGACCCGGCATAGTTGCCCAATTGTATTCCTCCGGTCCGCAGCCCTCGAACGCGTCTCCGGCTGTTCTTAGGCATGCCTGCGCGCAAGCTGCCGGCGTGTGCGGTGATCTACTTCCTGTGGGGCGGATCGTTCCTGTCCATGAGAGGGAAGCCTCGCGGTCTTTATGTCCTGCTGCGTGGAAAGGGAACGATCGGCGCCGCTGGAACCGTGGCCGCCTGGGCTGCCTGGGCCGCGCGGCGTTCCGCCATCACCACATCTTCCTGGCCGAAGGCGATCAGCAGGCTGTCTCGCATCATGGGCGTCACCACAGAGAGCCCGGTCCAGAAGCCCTCGCTCGTGCGCATCGTGTAGAAGTCCGACGATTGCTGGCCCGCAAACGACGCGAGCCGCCATCCCAGCGGCTTCTCCAACTTTTGCCAGAACTCGCGGTCGAGAATCGACTGCCCCAGGCTGGTCTCGGTAATGCACACCAGCTTTGCTCGCAACTTCACATCCGGCATCTCTGCTTCGCCTCCGAACAACCTGGGCCGCGTCCTCTGTGAACGATTTGTAGTCTTCCAAGATTACTGTAGTGAATAGCACGGGTGGGTCACACCTCTGGAAAACTGGGTCAGCGGGGAGCAGGGGGCCGCCGATCCAGTACGGCGAGCCGTCAGGGAAGCCGGAACTGCACAACTTCAGATTCCGAGCGCACCGGCGGAGCGACTGCCGGAATGCGCAGGTCAGGCATAGGCCTCGCCTGGAAGAGCTTTTGACAGGGGAATGCGATCCAGCGAGCCCAGTGGTTCGCCCGCGTACGCCGAGCGCTGTCGGTGGCGATCCCGGTGTTGGCGTACATCTGACGGTAGAGTTTGGAGACGAAGAGGAAGGCAAGCCGGGCGCGAAGATTCGGTGTCACGGAGGCTCGCCGCCAGATGGACCTGAGGCTGTAGAACGCGTCCCAAACCTGCTGCGTATGCGATCGGAGTTCCTCCGGGGTCATGGAGGGGTGGGGCATGATCATCTTTGGCCTCTGATGAGCGGGAATGAGCCAGTAGCGCGTGACGGGTATGCCGTTCACCCGCGGAGCGTGGTCTCCCAGCTCTTTTTCCCAGCGCTGGAAATCAATGGTTCCGGGCAGCGGCGTGAGCATGACGAACTGAGCGAAGGCAAGGTTCGCTTGCTGGGCGAGCTCCTGGGTGGCGCGGAAGGTATCGGGCCGGTCGGTGGGAAGGCCGAAGATAAAGGAGCCGAGGATGTGCACTCCGTGCTGGCGGAAGGTTCTGAGGCGTTGCACGAGATTGTCACCGGAGAGGTTGAAATCTTTGAAGACGGCCTTCAGGCCCTCGGCGGTGACGGCTTCGACGCCGACGAGAGCACCGAGGATATGAGCCTTGCGCATGGCTTTCAGATACTCGGGATCTTCGGCTGCCTCCATGGTGATTTGGGTGAAGAAAACGACGTCGGGGAGCCGGGCGAGTTCGCGCATGAGCTGAAATTTTTCTTCGCGGATTCTCTCGAGGGTGGCCAGCCTCTCGAGGTTCTTTTGCTCGCGGGCGAGGCGGAGATCGGTGAGGCTGACGGGGTAGAAATTGTCGTCGGCGAGGGTCATAAAGCGGATGCCGCGGCGGCGCAGCTCCACGATCTCGTGGACGACCGGAGCCCAGGGGCGAAGCCGCGGTTTCTGGCCATCTGTGCGCCAGACGGAGCAGAACGAACAGTGCTTCGGACAACCGCGAGTGGTCTGGACGGAGCCCCACATGTATTTGCCTGGAGGCAGCAGGTCCCAGCGTGCCGCAGCAAAGCTCTCCGCGGGAAGGCGGCCTCCTTCATAGAGAGGCTTGAGGCAATTATTTTCGCAATCCTGGAGGGCTTGTGCCCAGGCGAGATCGCCGTCGCCACGAACGACCGAGTGGGCAGCACCCAGCTCAAACGCCTCGTGGGGGTAAAGGGAGGCGTGGACGCCGCCGAAGATGACCACAGCTCCGCGAGCGCGGGCAATGCGGCCGACCTGGTATCCGCGCAATGCGTTCAGGGTGTGGATGCCGATGCCGACGATGTCGCCGGGGTGAATGGTTTCAGGGGCGAGTTGTTCGAGGGTTTCGTCGACGAGGCGAGGCACGCCAAAGCGCTGTGGAGTAGCAGCCGCCAGGACAAAGAGCCAGCGCGGCGTGATGACGGCGATTCCAAACGAGCTCTCGCTTGGATTGATGAGATGGATGCACACGGATTTCTCCCTTTGAAACGGTTGGGGGTCTGCCGGAACGAGGCCAGCGCAGAGAGGCGCAGGCGCTGGGACGATGCGGGCAGCGGGATCAGATCCGCAGAGGGGTTTTGCAAAGCTCCAGAGATGAGCAGAGCGGGGGTGGACGATGAGGATCGGTGAGGGGCCGGATGTGGCGGCAGTTGGGGAGCAGGGACACCGCCGGAGAGATGATGGAGCGCAGCCAATGGCTGACGGCCAGCATGCTCTGGAGCCGCTTCCTGGCGGAGCGGACAAACAGCAGAATGAGCCCAAGCATCACGAAGAAGGCGAGGACGCTGAGCTCCGTGTCGTGGCCGCGGGGAAAGCTGTCGAGAGCGCTATACCGTTCCGACCAGGGAATGATGAGCAGGAGCACACCAATCACCCCGATGAGGATACGGCTCATCAGGATGAAAGCCGGTGAAGCTTCCATAGTTGCGGCGCTCTGCGATACCACCCTGCTCACCTGACCCTCTTCTTCCAGTTGTATCGACCCGACAAGTAGGATGCAAGTAGGATGCGCGGGCAGGCTGTGGCGTCCCACCTCCCGGTTATGCTGGCGTATGCCTGCCCGCAAGCTGCTGGCCTACGCCGCCATCTACTTTCTGTGGGGCGGATCGTTCCTGGCCATCCGCGAAATTGTCGGAGGAGCCGGCGGCGCCGCAGTCCCGCCGTTCTTCGCCGCGGGCTTTCGCTTCACCCTCGCCGGCGCCATCCTCATCCTCTGGAGCCGGGCCCGCGCACGCACCCCGCTCACCGCGCGGCAGTTCGTCTCCGCGGCCATTCTGGGCTTTGTCATGTTCGCCTGCCTCTACGCGCCGCTCTTTTGGGCGGAGACGCGCATTGCTTCCGGCGTCGCCGCCATCATCTCCGCCATGATCCCGCTCTGGATCTTCGCCGGAGAGCTGTTCGTCCTCCGCACCCAGCGCGCCACGCCGCTGGCAACCGGCGGCATCGCTCTGGGCCTGGCTGGCGTGGTCCTGCTCACCCTGCAGACAGGCGCAGGCTCTCATGGTTCCGGGACGCATTCTTCCACCCTGGCCATCCTCCTTACCCTGGCGGGAACGGTGAGCTGGTCGGCGGGAACCCTGGCGGCGCGCCGGCTCACCCTGCCCCAGCCCCAAAAAGCAAATGCCGGATGGCAGATGTTTCTGGGCGGGCTCATGCTCCTGGCCCTCTCGGCCGCCACCGGCGATTTCGCGCGGCTGCCGCCGCTGCCCGTTTTGCTGAGCGCCCGCGTCGCGGGCAGTATGGCCTACCTGGTGATTGCCGCTTCCATCGTCGCCTACACGGCCTACGTCTGGCTCATCGCGCACGAGGCGCCCACCCGCGTTTCGAGCTACGCCTACGTGAATCCCGTCATCGCGCTGCTCCTCGGAGCGGCGCTGGCCGGCGAACGGCTGCGGCCCGTGCAGATCGCCGGAGGCGTGCTGGTGGTGGCGGGCGTGCTGGCGACGCTGCAGGCCCGGAGCACACGGAGCAGCGAAGCTTCCATCACCCCACGCGAGCAGGCTGCCGTCAACGGCCGGAGCTGAGCCGTTCCGTTCAGCGGAAACCCCGTATCTGCCGGCCTGCGCCGTCGCAACCGCACCCGTGATTACGTTAATACCCACCCCGCCGCAAATTTCCTGTTCCATCCCTTCCGCGCGGGCGTACAGTGGTTGCCGGGATTCCCCGACAGTTCATTCAGGAGGCTATTCATGTTGAAGCCTTTACTGATGCTTCCGGCGCTCGCATTTCTCGTAGTTCCGGCGCTCACGCAGCAAGCCACACCGCCTCCAGCCGGGCAATCAGCGGCCGCCGCTCCGGCCCCCATGCCGGCCGAGTACGTCGGCAAAGCCAACCCCGTGAAGCCTACGCCCGAGCAGCAGGCGCTCGCGAAAAAGTTCTATGGGTGGGACTGCGCCATGTGCCACGGCGAAACCGGCAACGGAAAGGGCGACGCGGCCGACCCCGCCGTCCCCATTCACGATTTCCGCGATCCCGCTTCTCTGGCCAAACTGAGCGATGGCGAAATCTTCTACATCATCCAGAACGGCCGGGGAAAAATGCCCGCCGACGGCGACCGCCTCAAGCCCGACCTCATCTGGAACATGGTCGTCTACCTGCGCCAGATGTCGAACACACCACCCACCCCCGGAGGGGCGCACTAAGCCAGGCGAAGCGCAGCGCATCGCGGAGCCGCCGGAACCTCCGGCGGCTTTTTGCTGAACGGGAGGAACAGAATGCCGAGGAAGCCGAACGCGCCCGGCCGCGCGGCGCACACAAGCCGGGTGCGATTCGTTGCTCGCCAGAATGGAGACCGCGAACATGAAGCCCAATGAGCCCAGCCGCACCGCCCTCATGATCGCCCGCCAGCGAGCGGCTCATCAGTTGATCGATCACGGCGCAATCCTCCATGACCCCTGGGCCATGAAGATTCTGCGCGAAGACGAAATCGATGTGCTGCATTTTGCCAACGCACTCCCCCAGGCCAGCATCGGACGTCTCTTCACCGCCGCGCGCAGCCGGATCGCGGAAGATGCCTGGTCCGCGGCCGTCGCGCGCGGAGTTCGGCAGCTTGTCATCCTGGGCGCCGGACTCGACACGTTCGCTCTCCGGAATTCCCACAGCGCGCGACAGGTCCGCATCTATGAGGTGGATCACCCCGCCACGCAGGCATGGAAACGCGAGCGCCTCGCGGATGCGCAAATCGCCCTTCCGCCGTGGCTCGTTTTCGTGCCGGTCGATTTCGAGCGAGACGATTTGCGAGCGGCGCTGACTCGGGCAGGCTTCGAGCCCGGCGCGCCCGCGTTTTTCACCTGGCTCGGCGTCGTGCCCTATCTGACGCAGGAGGCTATCGGCAGCACGCTGGACTTGATAGCTTCCATCCAGGATGCGGAGGTGGTGCTCGACTACCTGGAGCCTCCCGAAGCATTCTCAGAAGAGCTGAGGCAATTGGAAAAGGAGCGGACCGAACAGCTGAGGAAAATCGATGAGCGTTCGGTCAGCCGTTTCGACCTGGCCGGCATGGCTGCCCTGCTGCGCGTCCACGGCTTGTCTGCCGGTGAAGACATCAGTTTCCAGGAGATGCGGTCCAGATTCGGCAGCGCCGTGCAGGGGCTCGCGCCCGGCGAGGCGGGTCTGCATGTTGTCCGCGCCCGAGCCTGCTAGTCCACGCGGCCGGACGGCGCCGCGAGAGAAAACTGGTCCAGATCCGGGCCCCGCGAGCCGCCTTTGGATCGTGGGTGCGAGACGAGGCGGAAGCCCAGGGATGAAGCAATTCTCCTCCTGATTTTCCCGCCAAACGATGTGAACCGGGTGGTGATGAAAGACGGACGCAGCGTCCCGCACGACCAGCGGCACAAAGCGGTGGATGCGTTCGTGCAGGATCAGGGTTTCCCCGCAAAGGATAAGTCAGGGAAGTTACGCCAGGCCGGCCTCGATCTATGCTGCCCTGGGTGGTTCCGGCGTTCTCCATGTCCTGAAGGGTCTCCGTCGGCCGAATGGCTTATTGGATGAAGTAACTCACCTTCGCATGCGTTTGTTGATCGCGGACAGCAAGAAAGGCGCGCTCCAATATCCAGGCACCACCTTCGCGACAGATTTTCACTTATACTCCACAGGGCGAGCTGGTTCCGATCCGGGAGGTTGTCCGGATGCTCGCCCGGGACGGCTGGAGACCCGTATTGTGTCCCTAAAAACAAGACGCGCCCTGTATATGGTTCTGGCGGCCGACACGATTGTTGTGATCTTACTTGTCATTCTTCTGCTGAAGGAGTCTGCAAAGATGACAACGCTCTTACCAGCCTGTGCTGTTGCGCTTTTTGTTATTCACTTCTCTCTTTTCCGCAGTCGCGCGCGGAACTTTGCTGTTACCTCGGATCCACAAGGAGAACCATCCAGGGATCGATCTCAGAAATTATCCGTCTACATTCTTTGTTTCGTATACGCCGTCGGTACGTTCAATGAAGCGGTGATGATTTGGCGCGGGGAACTTCCTCGCGCAGTTTCTCCCGTCCTTATAGTTCCTGCTTTATTCGCCCTCTATTGCCTAAGATTGGCCCGCAAAAGGAACCGTCAGCCAGAGTGACCCGCCGCGGCGCCACCGCCGACAAGATCCTGGCCAACGCGCAGAAGCAGGCTGCAGCGGCGAATTTGGTTGCTTCGCTGCCATGTGAATTGTTTGCGACGTCAGATGGCGCGCGAGCCCCGGCGTTCGCATCTTACCCAGTAAGGAGAACTTCACTATGGCAGACGACAGACAGGAAAGTCGCAATCAGCAGTCTGGCTCGCAATCGCAGTCGCATTCAGGGCAGGGCAGCTCATCGCAGGGCACCAATCGGGATGCATCCCGTGAGCAGAATGAGCAGGGCCGCAGCGGTCAGTCCGGCCAGCCCGGCCAGTCGAGCCAGCAGATGCCGAAGAAGGACCCTCAGAGCAGCGAGCGGGAACACGGAAGCGAGAAATCCGGAACCCGCTAAAACCCACTGAAGTTGCTACCGGGGCGGCCAGCCAATCGGCCGCCCTTATATTTTCTCCCCCGCAGGTCTACTTCTGGACAAAAAATTCGCCCATCGCCGCAGCCTTCGCGGCTGCTCCTGGCGGGTTCGCGAGCCCCAGCGCCTTCTCGATGGTCAGCAGCATGCTCTGGTGCTGATAGATCGTCCCGGTCTCCTGGCGATAGCCATCCCTGACGATCGGCCCCCACAGCACGGGCGCGATGTGGCCGCCGCCGTACTCTGTGTCGGTGGTCGCGCCTTCATCGAAGTCCACCACCAGCATGCCGTCGCCGCTCGGCTGAAACGCCGCATCGTTCGACAGCAGTTCAACCACGTTTTTCTGCAGCCACGCATCGGCCTGCTGCGGCGTGCCGTTGTGCGCGTCGTCCTCCACATCGGGCACGATGAACGAGAAGTCCGGCAGTGTGCCGCTGGCCAGATCCTTTGAGAACTGCGAGAACGGCCAGATCACCTCTTTGGCTACCGTCCGGTTGTCCGCAATATCCGAGAGCAGCGCAAACGGATTGTGCCGCACCAGATAGAGCCCGGTGTTTCCGCCCACGTATCCCTGCGTGATTCCCTCGGCATAGACACGGAAGCGGATGGCCGCCGCCAGCATCTGCCGCGCAAGATTCGGCACATTCCATACCTGCGTGGAGTTGTCGTTGGTGGTGAGCGTCTGGCCCGTCGTCAGCATGAAGTAGTTGCCGATCGATGGATGCGAGTCGGCATAGTCATGCGTGGGCAGCGCGCCGTGCGCCATGAGCCTGTTCAGATTCGGCCATGCGCTGCTTCCCACCACCGTGGAGTACCCCGAGTTCTCCTCCATCACCATCACGATGTGCCGGCTCGATCGCACCAACGGCGTGGCGCTCGCGACCGTGATGTTCACCGTTGCTTTCTCGGCTCCTCCGCAGTTGTCCCATGCCTGCACCACCGTGTCGTAACTGCCCGGCGAGAACGAGAGCGACGTATTCAGCGTGCTGCCCTGGTTTACATACTTGAGCTGGTTATCGACATAAATGCCCATGGAAGCAATGCCCGCTTTGCAAGTCGTCGTGCTGCTGCTCGCGCTGTAACGAACAGGCGACTCGACGGTCGCGCTCGCGCTGGGGCTGCTGACGCTGACGGAGGCGAATGAAGGGAGGGTGAGCGCGATGCATGCGGAGATACACCATGCGAATGACTTCATTGGAAACACCTGCCATGCATGCGGCCCGCCGCAGCGGTCGGATTCGGCTTGAAAGATGAGTCTGTTGGTCCTGTCGGAGTATTATCATAGTAGTAACTATCCCGCAACCTGCCTCCGGCGAGCCGGCTCAGCATGCAGGTCGTTCAGATTTCCGAACGAGGAGCCTCGTCAGCTGCAAGTCCACTGCTTGCACGCCGGCAACATTCCATCTCCACGACGCGTGTCGTTCCACTCCGCCGAAGCCTCGCCGTGGATGCGGCCTCTTATTCCGGAAATAACCCCGCGCCTCGTGACCATCGCAGGCAGCCGCCGCTCACCGCTGCACGAGCGCGCGGTGTCCGATGTCCTTGCGGCAGACGATCCCCTCGAATGAAATGCGCTCCATCGCCGCACAGGGAGGGCGAAGGGTTGGCAGTCGCGGAGTCACTCCGGAAACTCCGCCGAGGGATCACCAGCCCCGTCTTACCAGCCTCGAAACTCCCGGAATGCCAACTTTACTGACACGACGGCCCAGCGCTTCCCAGTTTGCCAAATCCGGAAGGATCACTTAATCAAGCTTGTTGCGGGTGAAGATTGTCTGCACTTCCTGACTTTTCCGATGATGGCGGAATCGTCTCAGCTTCAATCCGAGATATAGACCGACGATGCCCAGACAAGCACCAAGGGCCAGACCGCCAATCGTTAGCACAAGGTTCACAGTCCGCGCTCTGAAGCTCCTGGCCGATTGTATCGTTGGCAAACTTCTGTCTGACCGGCTTTCCGCAGCCGCTGCTCACCGCTGCACAAGCGCCCGGTGTCCGATGTCCTTGCGGTAGACCATCCCCTCGAACGAGATGCGCTCCATCGCCGCGTAGGCGGACGCGAGCGCCGGGCCCAGCGCCGGACCGGTTGCCGTCACGCCCAGCACCCGGCCGCCGGCGGTGCGAAACACGCCGCCATGGAGCGAAGTTCCCGCATGGAAGATCTCGACGCCCGGCACTTCCGCCGCTGCCTCGATCCCGCTGATGGGGTGCCCCACCGTGTACGCGCCGGGATAGCCGCCCGACGCCGCCACCACGCACGCCGACGCGCCCGGCTTCCAGCGCAATTCCGTCGACTGCAGCCGCCCTTCCACGCAGGCCTCCAGCGCGTCGAGCAAATCGCTCTCCAGCCGCGGCAGAATCGCCTGCGTCTCCGGATCGCCGAAGCGCGCGTTGAACTCCAGCACCATCGGCCCCTTCGCCGTCATCATCAGCCCGCAATAGAGCACGCCCACAAACGGGGTCTCCTCGGCGGCCATGCCGTCCACGGCCTTCTGCGCGATGTGCTGCAAAATCCAGCCCTGCATCTGCGCGTCGATCATGGAGTCGGTGGTGTAGACGCCCATGCCGCCGGTGTTTGGGCCCGTGTCGCCATCGCCCAGCCGCTTGTGATCCTGCGCCGGAATGAGCGGCGTGGCGTGCTTGCCGTCGCTCAGCACCAGAAACGACAGCTCCTCGCCGGTGAGGTGCTCTTCGATGATCACGCTGCTCTCGGGCGTCCCCAGCAATTGGCCGCTGAAGAGACCGGTGATCGCGCGCTGCGCCTCGTCTTTCGTCTCGCAGATGAGCACGCCCTTCCCGCCCGCCAGCCCGTCGGCCTTGATCACCACCGGCAGATGGAAGATCTCCAGCGCCGCCAGCGCTTCGTCCTTCGCCGTGGTCACCGCGTAATGCGCCGTCGGTATCCCATGCCGCTGCATGAATCGCTTGGCATAACCTTTGCTCGTCTCCAGCATGGCCGCATCGCGCGTCGGCCCAAAGACGGCGAGCCCGCGCCGCTTCATCTCATCCACCAGGCCCAGCGCCAGCGGCAGCTCCGGCCCCACGATCGTCAAATCCGGCCGCACCTCGGCCACCACGCGCAGCAGGTCGCCCAGGTCTTTCTGGCTTGCGGAAACGCAGCGCGCCACCTGGGCGATGCCGCCATTGCCCGGCGCGCAGATCACTTCGCTCACCCGCGGCGATCGCGCCACCGCCGCGCACAGCGCGTGCTCGCGCCCACCACCGCCCACCACCAAAACCTTCATGCCGGCTCCGCTTTTCCTTTACTGCGATTATCGCAGCCTCGCCGCGCCGGCATCGCCGCGCCCACTTCGGCACGCTGCCCCGTGCCTCTCTGGTTTCCTTCGTAACTGATCGACAGAAAATCAGGCACCTGCGCGCCGCACGCCTGGCGGATAATCGGAGCATCCACCCAGGATAAGAAACCTGCTCACCTGGATGCACGTTTTTCCGGAAGAGTCGGGTCACGTTTTTCTGTAGTCCAGCACGCAGTACCCAGGCGAGGCATTCGCCTGGCCGGCCCCCCCATTGCAACGGCCTTTGGGCGCGAGGGAACGCCGCGTTCCGCGGACTGGGCCGCTTTCCTGGGATCCCGTTTTCATCGCATACGCCGTGGGGCCCTGTGTTCGCCGCGGCACTCGTTGGCTCGATGATCGCCGCTCTGTGCGGTTGTGCAGCCCCTCGCCCGGTGGTGACGAGCCAGGCGACGGGCCACCTGGCCGTCTCCAGCACCTCGCTCGATTTTGGAAGCGTGCCGGTCGGCTCTGCCGCGAATGCCGCGGTCTCTCTCAGCAACGACGGCTCCGCTCCTCTCCAGATCACAAAAGTCGCAGTCACCGGCTCGACGTTTTTGGTGACCGGCGGGAGCTCGATGCCGATCACCATCAATCCCGGATACGCGTACAGCGTGACCGTGCAGTTTGCCCCCACGACGGCCGGCGCCGATACGGGAACCCTCACCATCACGGCGAACTCCGCCGCAACTCCGGTCGCCGTCGCGCTCAGCGGAGACGGACAGGCGAAAGAGGCGGGGCCGGCGCTGACGCTCGCGACGACGACCCTTTCCTTCGGCAACGTCCTGCTCAACACGCCGGAAACGCAGAGCGTGACCCTGACTTCCTCGGGCAGCGATCCGCTGGTGGTGAACGCAGTCACGCTCACCGGCGCGGGATTCACCGTCTCCGGCGTCACCTTCCCGCTCACGCTGAATCCCACCCAGTCGGCGACGCTGTCGGTTGTTTTCGATCCGGCCTCGACCGGATCGTTCACCGGATCGCTGATCCTGGCCTCCAACGCAGGCAACGCCACCGTCGCCCTCAGCGGCACGGGCGAGACAGCGGCCCACGAGGTCGATTTGTCCTGGGATGCGCCCTCCAACCCGGCCGACGCGGCCGTTGGCTATAACATCTACCGGGCGGTCAGCGGATCGGCGAACGTTCAACTGCTGAATAACGGCCTGATCGCCGCCACCTCGTATGCCGACACCCTGGTCTCCGGCGGCTTCACTTATAGCTATTACGTCGAGAGCGTCGACGCGGATGGGTCCGTCAGCGCCGCCTCCAACGTGTTCACGATTACGCTTCCGCAGTGAGGACA
>JBARMS010000267.1:0-3346 GCA_049802575.1 Acidobacteriaceae bacterium
TTCCCCATTTCTTCGTCGCTCGTCGCTCGAAGATTCCCGATATTCGTCGCTCCTCGCTTCTCGAACTGAGAAAAACCGGCTCCCAGCGCCACCCCCGGGAAAGTGAATAACAGGCTCTAAGTCAGCCGCCGGGGGGTAAAGGAACCATTCGGCTCGCATCGCGAGTTCGCGTCGATCCGCCGGATCGCCAGCACCACGCGAACCGGATCGCCGGCCGTCTGCTCCAGGGTCTCGCGGGTGCACTGGCACAGTGTGGCCAGCAGGCGATGCGACTCCGCGCTCAGCTCCAGGCCGGCCGCGATCAGAATGCTGTACATCTCCACGCAGGTGGCGCGGGCAAATTCAAATTCGATCCCCGCCCGGTCTCCAGGATCGTACCGGCGCGACAGCACGCATCCGCCGCATGCCATCACCGCGCCGGTCAGAAAACGCACCGTGCGCGGCGTGTCGTCGGAGCAAAGCGCGGTAAGGCTCAGGTCCCATCCTCCTGCCTTCGCGCTCGGCTCTGCAATCTCGATCACACTGCTTCCATCGGATACCTCGCACAGAACCATCAGTTGGCATTCTCGCCACAAGCTGTTAATGCTCATCGCTGTGCTACCGTTGCCTCATGCTCGTAGGCACCGGAATCGATCTGGTCGAAGTGCCGCGCATCGCCCGCTCCCTCGAGCGCTTTGGCGAGCGATTTCTTCACCGTGTTTTCACTGACGGTGAAATCGCCTATTGCCGCGCCAGAGCAGGCGCTGCGGAGAGCTATGCGGCCCGTTTCGCCGCCAAGGAAGCCGGCGCCAAAGCCCTCGGCACCGGCATCCAGCACGGCGTCACCTGGAAGGAAATCGAAGTGCGCCGCGACCCCGGCCAGCGTCCCACGCTGCACTTCTCCGGCCGCGCCCGTGCCATCGCCGGACAGTTGGGCGTCACCCATGTCTCACTTTCGCTCACGCACACCGCTGCGCTGGCCATGGCCACCGTCCACCTGGAAGGGTAAAGTCCTGACGCAGTTGGCGGATTTAACGCTCCGCCAGCTCCGGCTTTTCCCGCTCCGCCCGCTTCGCTGTCTCCGCCCGCTGCCCAGCCAGCTCTTTGAACGCGGAGTAAACGAAGGACCCCAGCCACCATCCGTCCATAAATTTGTATGGCGTCTCGCCCGTCGTGTAGTGCCCGCACGGCAGCTCCTTCGAGACGAAATCGATGCCATTCTCGGCAAAGGCGTCGAGCACTTGTTCGGAATATTCCGGCAGAAACGTCAGATCGTACCGGGCATGCACGACCAGAACTCGCTTCGGATGGGCCGCAAAGCGCTGCATATAGGAGACAGGACTGACGCCGGCGAACAGCCGATAGAGTTGCGGATGGGTCAACCCTGCGTCCGCGAACGCTTCGCGAATGTGCCGCGTGCTTTGCCCCGTCCACACCACATCCCCAAAACTCATCGACGCGTGATTGAAGGCGTTCACCCGCAGCCGCACATCGTGTGCGCTGGCAATGAAGGCGTAGCACGACCCGAGGCTGGTGCCCAGAATCCCGAATTGCTCAAAGCCCTGCGACTCCAGCCAGTCCAGACAGCAGCGCACATCGAGTACCGCCTGGCGGCAGGCTGCGATATTGCGCCCGACGTTGGAACTGACCGCGTAATCGGAGCGCACAATCTCCGCCGGTCGCCGGATATCGTGAAACGGTTTGCTGAGGCGCAGCGCCGAAATGCCGAAGCGATTGAAGAGCGAGCAGAGAATGTTGTGGCTGAAAGCATCCGCATTCCACTGCGGCATCACGATCATCGCCTGGAGCGGCTTGCCGCGCTGCTTCTCGGCGGGCGCTGGATACCAGCGCGCATTCGCCAAATCGTTTTCCGGATAAGGCGTCCGCACCGGAGACGTGAAGCGCAGAAACTGCGCCTTCTTTAGCTTTCCTTCGATCGCCATCCGCGCCAGCCGCGCATCGCGCCGCAGCGTCTCCGGCCGCACATTCGTGGGATAGAGCTGCGGCGGGCGTTCTTCCAGCCGAAAATCCTGCGGCCGCTCGTATCCGAAAAACGCCTCGCTGTTCCGAACAATCGCCTCGTTCACCGCCAGCATCGCCGGTTCGGCCGCAGCGGGATCGCCCTCCGCCCGCTCCACTTCCCCGCGCAGCCCCGCCGCATCGACAAAATCCGCGAGCCAGTCGAAGCCCCACTCCATCGGACGCACCACGCGGTTCTCGTCGCGCGTCGTCAGCGCCGTCTCCCACGCAAACATCCATCGGCGATACCAGTCGGTCAGCATCGGTCCGTTAATCCACCACCACCCGCGGTACCCGCGCGCCAATGGCGCACAGCACCTCGTACGCAATCGTTCCCGTCTCCCGCGCCAGATCGTCTGCCGTGATCGACGCCCCGTTCTGTTCCCCGATCAGCGCCACTTCGTCCCCCACCGCTACGCCCGGAATCTCCGTCACGTCCACCATCGTCTGATCCATCGAGATCCGGCCCGCAATCGCCGCTTGCCGTCCCCGCACCAGCACCGACCCTCGGTTCGAAAGCCCCCGATTCAGCCCGTCCGCATAGCCCACCGCCAGCAGCGCAAGCCGCGTCGGCCGCGCTGCCCTAAACGTCGCGCCATAGCCGGCAACCGCGCCCTCAGCAATCTCCCGCAGCGAAACCACCCGCGTCTTCCACGCGAGCACCGGCTGCAATTCGCGTCCCGGTCCGCCCTGTGGCGCATAGCCGTACAACGCGAGGCCGCTGCGCACCATCCGCCGCGCGCCGTGCCGTCTGGCAAGTTCGCTCATCTCTGTCGTGCTCTGATCCAGCAGGTCCGCCGAACTCCCCGCGCTCATATATTCCGGCCGCACTCCCCGTTCGATCATCATCGCGACAACCGCGCTGAACCGCCGCATCTGCTCACCCGTCGCCCCCGCCTGATCCGGCGAGTGGAAATGCGTCATGGCCGCTTCGACTCGCAGCGGCGACCCACTCCCAAAACCCTCCAGCAAAGCCGCCAGGTTCTCCATCTGCACGCCCTGCCGCGACATGCCGCTGTCGATTTCCAGATGCACCGGCAGCTCGCCCGGCCCCAGACCCCGCCGCGCCGCCGCATCGCGCAGCATCTCCACATGTGCCCGATCCCACACCACCGGCGTCACACGGCTCTCGATCACGGCATCGCCTTCCCCCTGCCACGCCCCGGACATCACCAGAATCCGCGCCTCCGGACAACACCCGCGCAGCCGAGCCGCTTCTTCCACGCTGGTCACGCCCAGCCAGCGCGCCCCGTCGTCCGCCAGCGTCCGCGCGCACGCCTCCAGCCCATGGCCATACGCATCGGCCTTGATCACAGCGGCCAGCTGCGCGTCAGCTCCGGCAAGACCC
>JBARMS010000268.1:0-44730 GCA_049802575.1 Acidobacteriaceae bacterium
TGTGACCGATCAGGCGAGTGCGGCTGCTGACGCTTCATGGGCCCAGGTTAGCCACATCTGCACCCCAGGAACCAGGAAAATCGATCAAAGGGAATCTACTCTTATAACACAGTAGTACTAGCTGACTGTTTCTGAAGTTTGTTGCTACCGGTTGACCTTGCGGACGAGGCGGCCGGCGCCGGAGACCCAGGAGGAGGGTTTCGGGTGTCGGTTGCAGGCTCCCGATAAGGACCTAAGAGTCGGACGAGAAAAAGCTGATGGCATTGGGTGCCGTCGCTTTGGCCTGATACATAGCGAAATCAGCTTGCTGCAATACCTCATTCGCCTCGATCTTATTGTCGCCAATCAGCGTGATCCCGATGCTGCAGGCGATACCGCAACGGTTGCCATCGAGCACGCAAGGCAGGGCAACGGCAGCGAGGATCTTTTCTGCGACGACCCTCGCCCGGGTCGCGGCGCTCTCCCGGTCGTCGCTCAGGTTCTCGAGCATCACCACAAATTCGTCGCCGCCGAATCGCCCTACGCTGTCGGATTCGCGAATGCAGCCGGTAAGACGTCGTGCGAATTCCTGCAAAAGAAGATCGCCAACAAAATGGCCGAACGTATCATTCAATGTCTTGAAATTATCCAGATCGATGAACATGAGCCCCAGCTTGCTGTTTCTCCGCGCTGTGGCAGCGATCGCATGTGTCAAACGATCCATGAGAAGACGGCGGTTGGCCACACCTGTCAGCGGGTCATGAAACGCAAGGCCCGCTATCTTTTCCTCCGCTCCCTTAGCCTCTGAGATGTCGCGCGCGAAGGAGAGAATGCACGGAATGCCGTCAACCTCGATCAAGGATGCCGACACTCTCGCCCAAAAGACGTCCTGGTTCTTTCTCCTGAATTGGAACTCCAATTCATGAATGCCCGTGGCGAGGGACAGCATCTGAGCGAACCTCACTCGATCCGAAGCACGGACCCATAACCCAAGGTCGCTGGTTGTTCGTCCGGTGATTTCCCTGCGATCGTAACCCGTGACGTCGAGGAATGCACGATTGACGTCGACAATCACTCCATCGCTCACGCGTGAAATCGTGACTGACTCGGGACTCGTCTCGTAGACCGTGTTGTATCGCAATTCGCTGGCATGCAGCGCAATGGAGGCGGCCCTGAGTTCGTCCTCAATTTGCCGCATCATCCGCTCTTTGACGTGTTTGCGCGCAGTCATATCTCTCACGACCTTGGCATAGCCAGTTATCTCGCCATTGTCGTCGTGAATCGACGTCAGGACCACGTCCGCCCAAAAGCGGGTTCCATTTTTGCGGACCCGCCAACCTTCGGCTCTGGCGCTGCCATGAGTCGCTGCATCGCGAAGCAGCTGGGCCGGTCTTCCAATATCGAGGCCCTCCTGGGTAAAGAATCGCGAAAAATTGGAGCCCAGAATTTCCTCTTCTGTATACCCCTTAATTTGCTCACCACCGGGATTCCAGCTTTTGACGTTGCCCTCCGGATCCAGCAAATAAATGGCGTAATCGGAGATGGTTCCTGCCACAGAGCGCATTTGCTGGTCGTATCGCCGCGCAATCTCCTGGGCAGCGTGCTGCTCGGTCACATCCCGCACAATGCAGATCACGAGTGAACCGGTAGAAGTCACAATCGGTTTGAGCATGACGTCTACGGGGAACTCGGCACCATCTTTGTGCAGCCCAAACAGGGTGAGACCCGAGTCCATCGAGCGAGTCCTGGGGTGCGCGGCGTAGTTTTCCCGATGAATCGCGTGCATGGTTCGAAAGCGTTTGGGAATCAGATCTACCACGGATTTGCCGTGGAACTCGGCCGCTGTGTACCCAAACATATCCGTCGATCCCGGATTTGTACTGTGGATGATCCCTTCTGCGTCCGTGAGGAGGACCGCGTCAGGAGAAAGCTCAAAGAGGTGTTCCGAAGGATGCTGGGTGAGAATCTGAAGCGCCTGCTGCGAGGTGATGCTTTTGCCTGGTCGTTTCCACGGCAGATTCGGCGATCGCGGGGAGGCTGTTACCGTGCCATCGGAGAGGATGGTGATATCGTTCGTGGCGCTGCAATCTCCGCAGAGCCAGTAATGTTCGACCTGAGGAGCTGCGCCGACGTGCTGGACCATCCGAACGACTCGGCCCGAGTTCAGATACTTGAACTCAGTTTCGCAGGCTGGATTCACACATTTCACGATCACGGCGATTTCCTCTCTGCGGCCGCTGGATGGGTGACTGCCCGGATCTAAGTACAGATGCAAGTCTGCCCGCATGCTCCTGTTGCGTGGAAGATACGTGGCCTTCAGACACTAGTTGAATGGCGGCGGTGCGGCTGGCTGTCTCGACTGCAACTTTTCCGGACAAATGTGTCCGGCTTCTGTCTTCGCCCGCTGTGCGCCGCTGCGCATCAAGCCGAGACTGCGAGAGCAGTGCACACAGAACGCGTCGGGAGTTTGCCTCGGCGCTGCATCCATTCCGGAGGAACGTTTCCGAAGGTTACGATTGGAGCTCATGGGAAGTCACCAGAACCACTCGAACGGTGAGGAACCGGATGCAATGGGAGCGATCGATTTTCGCCTGAAGACGAGTGGGACTCCATCCGCAACTCATGCCAGCCCCAGAGCGGACAGTTGCGAGTGGTCGAGTTCTATTTCCTCGGCGAAGAGAACTGCACCGTTGCCTTCTTGTAATCTGTGCAGCGATATCTTTGAGTCATCAAAGCTGGGAATGGCTCGGTGCAGGGCGCTCAAAAGAAACGAGACGTTGTCGAAATCCGATTTGCCAGAGGCAGGCGTGCTGCCATACACCACAACCCGCAAACGGGCCTTCCCGCTTAGCAGGATTTGCTGAACGACGACACGAAGTACATGCTTTTGGGGGAGGTGCATGCCCATGTGTCTCCAAAATGGACCGGGTGGAACGAATCCCAGCCAATGAGCATGGTCATGAAGGATGGCTGCGTAAGGTCAACGTACGGCGGATTGGGAGGGCGAGGATGTGACGTAGATCACAGACGCAGATCCCGTTCGCTGGTGATACGCCGGGCGCAGAAATCTCGGTCTATGCCGGCATGAACCTCTCTGGTTTGCTATCTTTCCTGGACGCTGAGAGTTGCCACCACCAGGCAGCTTGGTGAGAGTCCGCGTTTTAGTAGCCGGGACAGCGAATCGGGCCGCGCCGTCAGAACAGACTAGCGTGCGGGCCTGGAGGGCAGCGCTCGCATGGAGCCGGTGGAAATGCCGCCGTCGACGAGCAGCGTTTGGCCGGTGAGGTAGCGGCTGGCTTCTGAGGCAAGGAAAACGATGGCGCCATCGAGATCGGTGGGTGCGCCAGGCCGTTGCGCGGGAATGCGCTCGGTGAGGTAGTCGACCCACTCCTGGTTTTCGTAGAGCACCTGGTTCTGGGCAGTTTTGAACCAACCCGGTGCGAGGCAGTTGACGGTGATGCCGTGCGGGCTCCAGTCGGCGGCCAGGCTCATGGTGAGCTGGCGAATGCCGCCGCGGCTGGCTCCGTAGGGCGCGAGCCCGACGTAGCCGGCGACGCTGGTGACCGAGCCGATGTTGACGATGCGGCCGTAGCCGCGATGCATCATGCCGCGGGCGATGGCCTGGGCGACGAAGAAGCTGCCGCGGAGATTGGTGTCGAGGACGAGGTTCCAGTCGTCCCAGGTGATGTCGAGGGCGGGTTTGCGGACGTTACAGCCGGCATTGTTGACGAGGATGTGGATCTGGCCGAAAGCGGCTTCGGCTTCCGCAGCCATGCGCTGAATGCTGGCGTGATCGCGCACGTCGAGCTCGAGGGTGACAGTGCGGCGGCCGAGGGATTCGATTTCGACAGCAAAGCCGGCGAGCGTTTCCCGGCGGCGGCTGGTGAGGACGAGATCGGCGCCGGCGCGGGCGAGCGCGCGCGCGAAGTACTGGCCGAGGCCGCGGCTGGTCCCGGTGACGATGGCCACCTGGCCGCTGAGATCGAAGAGAGGATTGGTCACGAGGCAGCCTCCGGAGCGGGCGCGAGCACGATCTTCATCAGGTTGGGCTCATGGGAGTAGAGACGTTCAAACCAGCGCGGACCTTCTTCCAGGGGAGCGATTGCGGTGATGAGCGGCTTCACCCGGATTTCGGCGCGGTCGATCATCGTGATGGCCTGCGGGTATTCGCCGGCGGAAGCAGCCGTTCCCTGCAGCCTGAGCTCGCGGCTCACGACCACCTGGAGCGGAATGGTGACCCGGGGAGAGATGTTGCCGATGAGCGTAACCGTGCCGCCCTTGCGGACGGAGGCGATGGCGCTGTCGATCGTCTCCTGACGGCCGACCGCTTCGAATGCGACGTCCACGCCGCCTGCCAGCCGTGCCGTTATTTCTCGGACAAGGTCTTCGCCGGACAGATGGAGGGTTTCGTCGGCTCCGAGGCTACGCGCCATTGCGAGGCGTGTGACATCGATGTCGGCAATCAGAACGCGAGCGGCGCCGGCGGCGCGTGCTGCCTGCATCGTCAGCAGGCCGATCATGCCGGCGCCGAGCACCAGAGCGGTTTCTCCAGCCTGGATTGCGCTGACGCGGACCGCGTGCAAGGCGACCGCGGTGGGCTCCAGCATCGCAGCCTCGGCAAAGGACATGGACGGAGGCAGCCGATGCACGATTCGCTCAGGGACGGTGACAAAATCAGCGAAGGCACCGGCGCGGCGGTATTCGCCACAGGAAACGCCGAGGACCATGCGGCGATCGCAGAGATTGATGGCGCCGCGGGCGCAAAAGGGGCATTCCCCGCAAAAGATGGTGGAGTCGAATGTGACGCGATCGCCGGGAGCGAAACCGGTGACGCCGTCGCCGATGGCAGCGACGGTTCCGGCGGCTTCATGTCCCATGACGATGGGCGGAATGCGACGGCCGGAGGATCCGTCGTAGCCGTGCACATCGCTGCCGCAGATGCCGCAGGCGGCCACACGCACCAGCACTTCTCCTGGGGCAGGGACCGGCTGCGGGACGTCCCGCAGGTTGAGTTTTTTGTACTCGTCGAGAACAAGAGCTTTCATGTCATCCGTCGTAGGCGCCAGGGTGGCCCTTCTGAGTATGGAAGAAAAGACGCCGGCAATCCATCCCGGGCGGCGGAGAACAGGAGTGACCGAGACGGCGCGACTTATAATCAGCTTGTTGTGCGGGTCTTCTCGATAGTTCGCGTCGCAGTCGCCGTTCTGCTGGTGAGCCTGGGGGCCTGCGCACAGGAGCCGGCGGATGCCAAGCCTGCCGAGCCGACGCAGGTGCACGGACGGCTGTTACTGGTGCTGCCCTTTGAGAACAAAACCGGAATTGCGAATCTGGACTGGATCGGGGAGGCCTTCCCCAATGTGCTGAATCGACGGCTCGACTCGGCGGGCTTTCTGACCATCAGCCGGGGCGATCGCTTATACGCCTTCGACCATCTGGGACTGCCTCTGAATCTGCAACCGTCGCGCGCGATGACGATCCGGATTGCGCAGACGCTGGACGCGGATTACGTGATTTTCGGCAGCTACGCGCTGAACAACAACCAGTTGGTGGCGCGGGCGGAAATCATGGACGTATCGGCGCTGCGGCTGGGGGCCGAAATCCAGCAGATTGGCGATCTGGATCATCTGCTGGATTCGCTGAACAGTCTGGCGTGGCAGGTGACGCGGCAGCTCGATCCGCAGTATGCCGTGGAAGAGCCGACGTTTTTGGCCGCCGATCATAATCTGCGCGGAGATGCGTTTGAGGATTACATCCAGGGCCTGGCGGCGGTACAGGCGGCGGAGCAGATCCAGCATCTGCGCGAAGCGGTGCGGCTGGATCCGGATTTCGCGGCCGCATGGCTGGCCCTGGGACGGGCCTATTTCACCAATCAGGATTTCCAGCAGGCCGCAGCGACACTGGGACATTTGCCGAAGAATGATCCGAACGCCCTGGAGGCGGAGTTCTATCGCGGGCTTGCGTTTTTCTACACCGGCAACTATCGCGAGGCGGAGGATGCGTTTGCGTTTGTGAGCATGCGGCTGCCGCTGCCGGAGGTGGTGAATAACCAGGGTGTGGCCGCGAGCCGGCGAGGCAAGGATGCGGCGGCGCTGTTCCAGCAGGCGATTACCGCCGATCCGCGGGACGCGGACTATCACTTCAATCTGGCCGTGGCGCTGGCGCAACGCAACGACACGGCCGGCGCGCTCAAAGAAGTGGAAGAAACGCTGAAGCTGCGTCCGCAAGACAGCGAGGCAGAAGCATTCGAAGAGCAGCTGAAGGACCCTGGTCCCGCGAAGCCGAATCCCGATCCGGGACACGCGATCACGGATACGCAGGGGCCACTGGAGCGGATCAAGCGCGGATACAGCGAAGCGGGGTTCCGCCAGGCGGCATTTGAGCTGGAGCAGATGCAGGAGATGCGACTGGCGTCGATGGCCCCACCGGAGCGCGCAGCGGAGCTGGTGAAGGACGGAGATGCGTTCTTCCAGCGGGGGCTGGTGCTGGAAGCGGAGCGGGAGTATCGTGAGGCGCTGGCGGCGGATGGCCAATCGGCGCTGGCCCACGCCGGACTGGCGGCGGTGCGTGAGCGCGACGGCGATCCGGATGCGGCGCGCAAAGAGGCGCAGACCTCGATTCAGTTGGGGCCAAACGTGCCGGCCTATCTGGTGCTGGCGCGGCTGGACCTACAGGCGAACCAGCTGGCGGCGGCGGCCGGCGACGTGGGCGACGCCCTCAAAGTGGACCCGGCGAATGCCAACGCGAAGGGGATGCAGCTGGCGCTGCAGCGACGCCAGCAACAGACGCCGTAGGAAGCAGCGGAAAGGCGGTCGGCGATGGAACGGTCAGCGGGAGAGCGGCCGGCATGCAGCGAGCGAGCAACGGGCGTCCGGCGGTCAGGGATCGGGATCGCCCTGGGACTTTTTGCGACGCTCTTCGGGGCACTGCTCTTCCCTGCTATGGGGGCGGCGCAGAGCAACAAAGTCGTGGTGCTGCACCTGGACGATACGATTCAACCGATCAGCGCGGATTACCTGAAGCGCGGCATCGACCGTGCCGCCGATTTGCGCGCGCAGGCGGTGCTGGTGGAGATGGATACGCCGGGCGGGCTGCTGGAATCGATGCGGGCCATGGTGGGAGACATTTTGGGATCGCCGGTACCGGTGATCGTCTATGTGGCGCCGGCGGGCAGCCGCGCGGGTTCGGCGGGGTTCTTCCTGATGGAAGCGGCGGACATTGCCGCGATGGCGCCTGGAACGGAGGCGGGCGCGGCGCATCCGGTGGTGGAAGTGGGCAGCGTGAGCGACACGATGAAGGAGAAGATCCTGAATGACGCGCTGGCCTTTCTGCGGTCGTATGTGTCGCTGCGGGGGCGGAATGTCGATGCGGCGCAGGCTGCGGTGAGCAATTCGAAGTCGTATACGGCGAATGAAGCGCAGCAACTGCACTTAATCGATCTGACCGCGACGAGCGAAAGCGACTTGCTGAACGCGATTGATGGCCGGACGGTGAAGCGGTTCAACGGCGCGAGCCAGGTGCTGCACACGCGAGGCACGGAGCTGGTACCGGTGGATGAGAACCTGCGCGAAGCGATCATGGACCGGCTGATGGACCCGAACCTGGCAGTATTGATCCTGCTGGCGGGCGCGCTGCTAATCTATCTGGAATTCCATGTGCCGGGCACGATTATTCCCGGCGCGCTGGGCACACTGATGGTGGTGCTGGCACTGTTCTCTCTGAACCTGCTGCCGGTGCGGTACACGGCGCTGGCGCTGATTGTGGCGGCGCTGGTGCTGATGGTGCTGGAGGCGAAATTTCCCAGCCATGGGGTGCTGGCGCTGGGCGGAACGGCGGCGCTGATTCTGGGCATGCTGACGCTCGTGGCCGGGCCCATTCCGCAGATGCGGGTGCAACTGACAACTGCCGTTGCGGCCGGGCTGGCCTTTGGACTGATCACGACGGTGCTGGTTCGCCTGGCCTGGCGGGCGCGACGGAATAAGGTGATGATCGGGCCGGAGGCGCTGGTGGGCGCAGTCGGCGTTGCGCAACAGCCCATTGCGCCACAGGGGCAGATTCTGGTCCACGGAGAATTGTGGCTGGCTACGTCGCCTGCTGTGGTACCGGCGGGCGAAACGGTGCGGGTGCGCGCGGTGGAGGGGTTGACGCTGTTGGTAGAACCGGTTCGGGAGCGCATTACAACCTGAATTCCGCGGGGATGGGCCGACCGGCGGCGGTACAATGACAGCCGGGCGCAAGGAGCCCGAGCCATGCTTGGCATTCCTGTTCTGGTCTTTCTGGCAATCGTCGTTCTCTATCTCCTGAACTGCATCAAAATCCTGCGTGAGTACGAGCGGGCCGTGGTTTTCCGGCTGGGGCGTATCCAGCTGCCCGCCAAAGGACCTGGGATCATTTTCATTCTGCGGCCCCTGGATCAATACGTGCGCGTATCGCTGCGGCAGGAAGTGATGGAAGTACCGCCGCAGGACGTGATTACGAAAGATAACGTCACGATTAAAGTCAATGCCGTCATCACGATGCGGGTGCTCGACCCAGCGAAGGCGGTGATCGAGGTATCGAACTACGTGTACCAGACCTCGCAGTTCGCACAGACCACTCTGCGCTCGGTGCTGGGCGAGGTGGAACTGGACGGGCTCTTATCCCACCGCGACGCGCTGAACCAGCGGATCCAGACGATCATCGATCAGCGGACGGAGCCGTGGGGTGTCAAGGTGGTGAGCGTGGAAGTGAAGCAGGTGGACCTGCCCGATTCGATGCTGCGCGCGATGGCCCGGCAGGCTGAAGCGGAGCGCGAAAAACGGTCCAAGATCATCAATGCCGAGGGCGAGTTTGGCGCGGCGCAGCGACTGGTGGAAGCCGCGGATTTGCTGGCCGCCCAGCCGGTGACGCTGCAACTGAAGTACCTGCAGACCCTGATTGATATTGGGGTGGAGAAGAATACGACGATTGTCTTCCCGCTGCCGATGGAACTGTTGTCGATTCTGGGAAACCAGTTCACTCCCAAACAAACGCCAGCTCCACCGGAACAGAAATAACGCGTTTGGGTTCATAAGCGTGCAGGCAGGCAGAGGCGCAACATGGGATTAATTACCGAGGAACAAGACAGTGCAGTGGCGGCGGGAGGCGGACTGGGACGGCGCACCCGTGTGGACAGCGACGAAGCAGAAATCACGCTGGGGATGCGGTCCCTGCTGGGGGTTTTCTTCGGGCTGGTGCTGATCTGCGGGATCTTCTTCGGGCTCGGATATTCGGTGGGGCGCAGCGGCGGCTCGCGCGTGGCGGCCAACGATCAATCCGGCACGACGAATCCGACCGCGGACAGCAATTTGAAGAAGCCTTCGGCGCAACAGAGCCTGACGCCTGCACCGGCCACCAGCGATTCAGCGCAGAATGGCGACGCAGGAGCGCCGACAGCTACGCCAGGCGAGACTGCACCGAATGTGGAGCAGGCCAACGCCGGGCAGCCAACTGCGGGACAAGCGAACGCCGGGGCGACCAACGGTGTGCAGCCGAGTGCTGCGCAGAATCCGGCCAGCGCGCCTACGCCGAGACCCGCCGCTCCTGCACAGACGACAAGCCAGGCGGCAGCGCCAGCCATCGAGAAGAAGGCGCCGGTGTACACGGCACCAGTAGCCAGCCCGGCTCCTGCACCGCAGCGGACCGTCGGGGCGGGGTCGTACGCACCCGCTCAGGCACAGCCGGTCGCGCAAAGCCCGGTGCCTGCCGCTCCCGCGGTTCCGGGGAGCTTCATGGTGCAGATTGCGGCGGTGCGGATGCAGCAGGATGCCAACGTGCTGGTCGGCGCGCTGCAGCGGCGGGGCTACAACGTGGTCGTCCGGAGAGAGACGCAGGACACGCTGCTGCACGTGCAGATTGGTCCGTTCAGCTCTCGGACGCAGGCGTTCCAGATGCGCTCACGCCTGCTGGCGGATGGCTATAACGCCGTGGTGAAGTGAATTGCAAGCGCTAAGGATTAAGACGGCCAGCGGTTAGCAGTCAGCGATCAGCATCGGTGGCCGCGGCTGATCCCGTTCGAATCGCCCTGAGGAACTTTGGGAGAAACGGGTCACTGCGGGTCTCCACGCATCCACTCGGGCAATCCTGCAGCAATTGCGTCGCGCACTGCGGCCGAAAGATCATCGCGGGATGCGTAATCGCGAGGCATGAGCGGCGGATGGAAGATGACGCGCGCCGTGCCGGGCGTGATCATGATGCTTCCCTTCCGCATCATGCTTTCGGTGCCGTGAATGGAGACGGGAACGACGGGCGCTCCGGACTCCATCGCGAGATAGAACGGTCCTTTCTTGAAGGGCTGCAGACGGCCATCGCGCGAGCGGGTTCCCTCAACAAACGAGACGATCGACAGGCCCGAGCGCAGGACCTGAGCCGCGATCTGCACGCTCTCGATGGCGTCCTCCACGCGACCTTCGCGATCGACGGGAATGAAGTGAGCCAGCCGCATGCCGTAGCCGAGAATGGGGATCTTGAGCAGCGAACGCTTGATGAAGACCGAAACGCGGCGGGGCAGGAGCGGCAGAAGGACCGGCGGATCGAGGTTCGAAATGTGGTTGGAGAGAAAGATGTAACAAACGTGTGGATCGAGGACTGCGCGATCTTCTACCTGGACGCGGATGCCGGCGAGCCGGAGGCCGATGCGAGCGATGCCCAGCGCGACGCGGTAGAGAAAGCTGATGTCGCGGGTGAGCAGGGTCCAGGGAATGCCGACGATCGCGACAGGAAGGCCGAGGATGATCCAGGTGGCGAAGAGGACGAGCGCGGCGAGCATGGGTCAGGCTTTCTGACCTCGTTGACGCAGCGCGGCGGGAAGCTTGTCGTAAATGCCTTCGAAACCGCCATTGGAGAGGATGGCGACGACGTCGCCGGATTCCAGTTGAGGAAGAAGATTGGTCACAATCGCGTCAGCATTTGGGAGAAGAGCGGCAGGATGGGCTGTGGCGCTGAGGGCGGCCACGACATTTTCCGGATGCAGGCGCTCCGCGGCGGGAATCTTCTCGGAGTGGAAGACTGCGGCCAGGATGACTCGGTCGGCGAGGGCGAGGCTCTCGACGAGTTCGCGCTCAAAGACGTTGCGGCGGAGAGTGTTGGAGCGGGGTTCGAGGACGGCCCAGAGGCGGCGGCCCGGATACGCCGAGCGCAGAGCGCGCAGGGTTTCGCGGATGGCGGTGGGGTGGTGGGCGAAGTCGTCGATGATGGTGATGCCGTCGATTTCCGCGCGGACTTCCAGCCGGCGGCGCACGCTGCGGAAAGTCGCGAGGGCTTCGACAATCGCAGAGTGCGGCACTCCCTGCCCGGCGGCGAGGGCAGATGCTGCTGTGGCGTTGAGGGCGTTGTGTTCGCCAGCCATGGGGAGCGTGAGCTCGGCCCAGGGGTGTCCATTGTGGAGGACGTGCCAACGGCTGGCACCATTTTCGAAGCGCAGATCAGTGAGGCGCCAGGCCGAGTCAACGCGGAAACCGTAGCGTTCGACGACGCAGAAGGCGCGGCTGACGCACTCGGAGACATTTTCCGAGGCGTCAAAGGCGACGATGCGGCCGCGGCGTGGAACGAGGTTGACGAGGCGTTTGAAGGCGGTCTGGACGGCGGCCAGATCGGCGTAGATGTCGGCGTGGTCGAATTCGACGTGGGTGAGGATGAGCGCGTCGGGCAAGTAATGCATGAACTTCGGGCCCTTATCGAAAAAGGCGGTGTCGTACTCATCGCCTTCGATGATAAAGGGTCGGCCGCCGCGAAGCTGATAGCTGGTGCCGAAGTTTTCGGCGACGCCGCCGATGAGGAATGACGGTGCGATCTGAGGATTCTGGCGGGCCGCGACTTCATAGATCCACGCCAGCATGCTGGTGGTGGTGGTTTTGCCGTGAGTGCCGGCGACGACGAGGGATTCGTGGCCGCGAATGAATTCGTCGTGAAGGATCGCCGCGAGCGAGGTGAACGGGATGCGCTGGTCGAGCGCGTACTCCAGCTCGACATTGCCACGTGAAATTGCGTTGCCGACGATGACGAGATCGGGCGCGGGCTGGAGATTCGATTCGGCGAACGGCTCGGCGATGGGAATACCGAGAGAGCGCAACAGGTCGGACATGGGCGGGTAGGCGGCCTGATCGGAACCGCTCACGCGATGCCCTTTTAATTGGAGGAGCCCGGCGAGCGAGGCCATCGCGGTGCCGCAGATGCCGATGAGATGAATGTGTTTTTTATCCTGCATGGGAGAAGGATGCAACGGCTGGTTCAAGTATCTGTAACTGTGGCGAATCGTAATCGAGGATCAGTTCGGCTTCCACACCAAGTGGCAGAGTGACGTTGCCGTGGGAAACGTGGCCGGAGCGGAGGCCAATGGCGATGGGAACGTCGAAATCGGCAAGGACGCGCAGGATGACTTCATCGAGTTGGGCGGGATCGTCCGCGCAATCGAGCATTTCGCCGAAGATGAAGCCGCGAGCGCCCGCGAATTTTCCGGCAAGGATCATCTGGCGCAGCAGGCGATCGATCCTGTAGGGTTTCTCGCCGCGATCCTCGAGAAAGAGGAGCTTGCCTTCCGTTTGAGGCGCATAGGGTGTACCAAGGGACGCGGCGAGGATACTGAGGCAGCCTCCGTAGAGCGTGCCGCGGGCACGGCCGGGGCGCAGGCCGCGGATTCCCTGCTCTGCTCCGACTGCCAACGAGCCGCCAGTGATCGCTGCGCTGAAGCTTTCAAGATGAACCCCGTTGTGGATGGAAAAATCAGCTGCGCACATGGGACCGTGGAACGAGATGAGGCCGATCTGATCCAGTAGCCAGGTTTGCAGCGTCGTCATGTCACTGTAAGCGACGAAGGGCTTGGGATGAGATCGGATGAGTTCGCGGTCGAGGCCTGCGAGGAGATAGTTCGATCCGTAACCGCCGCGAGCACAGATGATGGCGGCTATAGCTGGATCAATGAAGGCGCGATGGAAATCGGCGAGACGATCTTCGATAGATCCGGAAAAATAAGGCGGATGTTTGCCGTAGGCGTGCTCGGCAGCAAACGCATCGTAGCCGAGACCGCGCAGCGCTTCGATGCCGCGCGTGATGCGCTCGGACTGGGCGCTTGAGGCGGGAGAGACGATGGCGATGCGCCCGCCGGGAGGAACTGCCGGAGGCTTGAGCAACTCTCTAGCCAAGCAGGATCTCTCCTGTGGCGACGAGCTCGGCGGGGCCGCTGAGGATCATCTCGTTTCCCGGGCCGGCCCATTCCACCCGCTGCGTGCCGCCGGGGGCGTGAACGGTCATCGGCGATTTTCCGCCGCAAAACGAGATCGCCGCCGCGGCACAGGAGCAGGTTCCGGTGCCGGAAGACGAAGTAGGACCGACGCCGCGCTCGAAGATGCGAATCTCGATCTCGTCGGCGCGGATCATGCGAAAAAACAGCACGTTGATCTGGTGGGGAAAGTCTTTATGGAAGCAGATCTCCCGTCCGAGCTCCTGCCAGCCACGGCCGTGTGCGCGGAAATTATCGTCGTTGACCACGATGACGAAGTTCGGGTTGCCCATCGAAACCCAGGTGCCGTAGACGACGGTTTTGTCAGTGAGCGTGACCTGCATCTGCTTCACGTCTGGGACGCTCATGTTCGCGGCGATACGAAAAGTGTTTTCGCCGGCCTCGACGATGCGGCAGATTCGCGGGCCAGAGTCGGTTTCGAGCGTAATGATGTCGTTGGGCGCGGCGTTCGCGGTGTGCGCCATCCATGCTGCGACGCACCGCGTGCCGTTACCGGAAATTTCCGCGATGCTGCCATCGGCGTTGGCCAGACGGATGCGGCCGTGGAGCGGTCCGGTGCGCTCGAGGAACTCGACCCCATCAGCTCCGATGCCCGTGTGGCGCTCACAGAGCCGCCTGGCCAGTGCGGAAGTGGTTTCAGAATCAAGGGCGCCTTCGACAATCAGGAAATCGTTGCCGCAGGCGTGGGTCTTGACGAAGCGCATTACTCGTCCTCCGGGTCGCGGAATGCATGCACCTCGTCAATGGCGGGCGAAGTCGCAAAGGCCGCCCGCAAGCGGCGATGGGCGCGCTGACTGGCGGAAACAGAAAATGACAGGCGCGACAGGTTGCCGACGGGCTCGTCCTCCACGCCAACGAGGCGCCGGTTCTCGCTGTCCATCACGGCGAGGAGGGCTTCGGTCATCCGCGTGGCATCGCCGCCACGCACCTCATATGTGACCGAGTAGAGCTTGAGGTTAGCGCCATATTCGAGCAGCCGGATGAGCTCCAGAACCACCAGCACCAGAACGGTTGCGAAAATTGCAGGAACATACAGTCCAGCGCCGCACGCCATGCCGATGGAAGCAACGGCCCATACGGTGGCTGCGCTGGTGAGCCCGCTGACGCGGTCGCGGTTGTGGAGGATGAGCCCGGCGCCGAGAAAGCCAATGCCCTGCACGATGTTCGAGGCAATTTGACCCCGATTCGCGCTGCCCTCTCCGGCGATGATCACCGAGAGAAACGTGAACATGGCCGCGCCAAAACAGATGAGGACGTTGGTACGGACGCCGGAGGGTCGATGATGCCATTCGCGGTCGATGCCGATGGCGCAGCCCAGCGCGGCGGCGAGCAGCAGACGGCCGGCCACGCCGCTGGTGAGCAGCATTTGCTCGAGCCGACTGTAAGCCAGCATGTGTCCGGACTGATAGAGGGCGAGGATCATTCAGGGACAGGGTACAGCGTTCAGGGCACGGGGTACAGAAATCCAGCGCAGGGGTTAGCGATTCGTTATTGGGAACTGCGGATTCATCGGCTACCTGGATAGAGCGTGGATCGATAGAACCGGACGCAGGGCTGGCCGGTTGAGCAGACAATATTCAGCAGCTTCAATCCTTCTGGATGGGCGACGATCGCCTGTGTGACCGCATCCTTGTCGGAGGCAATCACCCACTCTGCCGATTGCGCGGGATGCTGGAGCGTGGCGTTCCACTGATAGTAATCGGTCTCATTGATGGTGCGGCGGAGGGGGATGCCCGCACGCTGGAAGGCGCCAATGTGGTCGGAAGTCCAAACCAGGATCGGCCCGTGCTGCGGAAGCCGATTGAGCGCGGTTGCATAGGCGGTCTCAAACGGAATGCGCGTGCGGGAGTTTTCGATGGCTTCCGCCAGGACCAGCGGCGTGCCGCGGATCAGCGCGGAAGTGTCGATCAGGATGACGACGATGGCAGCGAGAAGCACCAGCGGGGCGTGGGCAGGCCAGCGGCGCTCGGCGCGGGTGTGGAGGCGAGCGGCGAGGAATCCGAGCGAGATCGCAAAGGCCGGCAGCAGCTCCATGCCATAGCGGGTGTTGTACCAAGAGTTGGGCCACCAGATGGGAATGTGGATGGGGACCGATCCATAAGCAATGGAGTATGCGTAAAAAGGCGCGGGCATCCAGAGCAGCAGCACGGGAAGGATCGTTCGCCGACGCCAATGAACAACGGCAGCGATGGTTCCAATGACGGCGAGACCGAGCAGCAGATTGGCCCAGTGCACCGGCGCTGCGCCGAGCTCGGCCGTCTTGAGGAAGTACATCTCGGCGACGCGCAGGCTGTGCCATCCGGGGTAGTGGGGCGAGCCAGGTGGCGAGGTGCGGATGTCGATGGCTTTGGCGGAATAGGGGCCGCGCATGAAGTCGAGCCAGTCGCCGTACTGGCGCGCATTCCAGGCAAGCCAGAGGACTGGGCCGGTGATGAGCAAGGCGGTAAAGAGGAGAAACGCTCCGCCCACGCGGGATTTCCAGAGTTGGGTTTGTGGGATGGGCGCTTTGAAAATGCTCCAGACGACGATGAGCCACACGCAGAAGGCGAAGACCCAGCCATCGTAGCGGGTGAAGATGGCTGTCAAGAGGATGACGCCGCAGGCGGTCACAGTGCGGCCTGCCGACGGGTAGTTCGCTTCTCTGATCCCGCGAAGGAAAGCGGTGAGGAAGAGCGTGCTCCAGATGATCTGGCAAAGAAAGAGCGGCTCGGTCATCGCGGTGGTCTGCATGTAGAGCAGGCCGGGGTTGAGCGCGAAGAACAGCGTTGCGACGACGGCGCCGGCGGGACGAAGCCAGTGGCGCGCGAGCCGCCAGAGTCCTGCGACCGACAGCACGTAGCAGGCCATCGACGGGATCGCCCCGGCGATGCCGCTTTGCCACCACAACATTTTGGCGGCAAAGGGCATCATGAGCAGATGCGGAAACGGCAGCCACACGGAGCCGATCTGGCGGATGCCGGGGTTGAGCGAGTCGAGGATGCGGCGCGCGATGTGCAGATGCGCGACCGCGTCGCCATAGAGAAGAATCAGGTTACGTGGATAGCAGTAGCCGAAGGCCAGGAGCGAGAGCAACGCGGCGGCCATGCCCACGAAAACGGTTTCGTGGCGCAGGGAGCGCGCGGCGGAAACTTCCGGCTTCGTTGTCGCGTTACTCGATCTTGCCATTGCGCTGGGATTCGGTTTCTGGATGAAAGCGGAAATACAGGTCCATTCGACTCGCGCCTGAATTGCTCAGCGCGCAAAAAAGGCGCGCTGATTCTCGGATAGCTCGCTCAGAATGACAAATTTTACCTAAATCCCGGAGGACTTGGATCGCTGTGTACCACCACGCACTGCCGCTTATTCGAGGTGCGAGAGCTGACGGAAGAGCGCAAAGCGTTCCTCGATTTCACCGGGGGCAAGTTGCTGGAGGCGTTCGGTGCCGAAGCGCTCGACGGCAAACGACCCCATGACACTGCCGTAGAACATCGCGTGACGGAAGACCGCCGGCGTGAGCGCCGGCTGAGAAGCGATGTAGCCGAAGAACCCTCCGGCAAAGGAGTCGCCCGCGCCGGTGGGGTCAACGACCTCGGCCAGCGGCAGTGCGGGGGCTCGGAAGGGCGTATGACCTTCGAGACCCGGGAAGGAGCGCTCACTGAAGAAGGCGGTCGCGCCGTACTCGCCGTGCTTGACGACCAGGGACTTCGGCCCCATGGCCAACACCTTGCGAGCTGCGACGACCAGGTTGTTTTCCTTTGCCATCATCTTCACTTCGCCGTCGTTGATGAGCAGGACGTCGAGGGTGGGCAGCACTTTCGCCAGGTTTTCGGAGTGATCTTTGATCCAGTAATTCATGGTGTCGCCGCAGACCATTTTGACCTTAGGCATTTTGCGGCGGACGTCGGCCTGCAGCACGGGATCGATATTGGCCAGGAAGAGATACTCGCTGTCTTCGTAGGCGGCGGGAATCTTGGGAGAGAAGCTCTGGAAGACGTTCAGCTCCGTGTTGAGGGTCTGCGCCTCATTGAGATTCTTCATGTACGAGCCGCTCCAGAAGAAGCTCTTCCCCGAGACATGTTCAATGCCGCCAGTATCGATCTTGCGGCGCGTCAGGACCGCTTCTTCCTCGGCGCCGAAGTCCTCGCCGACCACGCCGATGACGCGCACAGGCGTGAAATAGCTGGCCGCGAGGGCAAAATAGGTTGCGGCGCCACCGACACAACGGTCGCGGCGTCCGGAGGGAGTCTCAATTGCGTCAAATGCGACACTGCCTACGACAAGGATGGACAAGCAGGAGCCTCTCTTTTTTTTGAATTAATCCTGGTTCAGGTACTTCCCGATGAGCAGATCGAGCTTCTCACGCGTGGCGGCGGGTATGGCGTCGCGGCTGGTGAGAATGGCATGTTGCAGGGCCGACTGACAAGCACAGTTTCGCTCCGCAGGCATCGCAGCAACGGCGGCCTGAACGACGCGGCAGGCGTTAGCGGCGTTCTGGTTGAGGACGGCGACGATCTGCTCCACCGTCACGTCATCATGGCCTTCATGCCAACAGTCGTAGTCGGTGACCATGGCGGCCGTGGCGTAACAAATCTCGGCCTCTCGCGCCAGCCTGGCCTCCTGCAGATTGGTCATGCCGATGACGTCGGCGCCCCAGCTGCGATAAAGGTTTGATTCGGCGCGCGTGGAGAACTGCGGACCTTCCATGCAGACGTAAGTGCCCTTCGGTTTGGCGGTCACGTTCTGGGACCTGGAGGCGCTTGCCAGGACTTCCGCAACCGTGGCGCACACGGGATCGCCAAAGGCGACGTGGCCCACGATGCCTTCGCCGAAGAATGTGGAGATGCGATGGAAGGTGCGATCGATGAACTGATCCACGATGACGAATTCGCCGGGGTGGTGTTCCTTTTTGAGGGAGCCGACGGCGGAGAGCGAGAGAATGCGCGTCACGCCGAGCTTCCTGAAGGCGTAGATGTTCGCTCGGAAATTGAGCTCAGACGGAAGGAGGCGATGACCGCGGCCGTGGCGCGCGAGGAAAGCGACTTTGCGGCCCTCGAGCTCGCCGACAACGAAGGCATCGCTGGGGTCGCCAAAGGGAGTGGTGACGCGCTCTTCGTGAGCGCCGGTGAGGCCAGGCATGGAGTAGAGCCCGCTGCCTCCGATGATGCCGATTTCCGCCTGTTGCAAAAGGACTCCCTGCGCGGCTCCGCGTGAACGGCGCCTCTGACATCAGAATTGCGATCAGTGCAAGGAATCAGTATAAATGGCGGCGTCTGCGCACAACGCGACGAAGGACAGGCCCACCGCGAAGAATAGGGAGAGCGCAGAGGACTCAGATCGTTAGTGTCGCGGCAGCGCGGCTTTCATCATGCCGCAGTCGGACATGAAGTGGACCAGACCGCCGGTCAGGTCAGAGGCCGGCTGGGCGTGCAGCGCGGCCACCTGGCCTCCGCTCTCCTGCTGTGCGCCCAGCATCAACAGCTGCAATTTGCGAGCGGTGGTCAGGTCGAAGCTCTCACTGATGAAGACATCGTTGCCGCTGGTTACGATCAGGACGGGGCCTTCATTCGTCTGATAGATCTGTTCGTCCTGGCTCGTTTCGGCGCCGCGATCACGCGTTGCGCTCGAGTATTTGTGGCTTAGCTCATTGGCGTACATCTTGACGAAGTCCGTCGCGGCGTCCGGCGATTTCCATTGCGAAAGATAGAGCAGGGAGACCGAGGCGGTAGAGTTCTTGTCAGGCGCATCCTTCTTCTGAGCCGCGTAGTAAATGCCGCCGTCCCACTCGGGAGTCAGCTCAGCCGCGGCCTGCTGACCGCCGAAGAGCTCGGAGAGGATCTGCACGTCCAGCTCGCCCATAACGCCGATGTCATAGGGGTTGTAGGAAGCATCGATGGCTGGATGGATGTCAGGCATCCGCAGCAGAGGCACTTTAACGTGCTGCTCCCACGCGTGGGGATTCATCACCTCATAACTCGAATCCGGGGGGCGGTCCAGCACTCCAGCGTAGGCGGCAGCGGAATCTTTGGAGTCCGTGAGCAGCGTTGTTTCGAACTTGAGACCGTATTTGTAGGGGAACAAAAGCGATTCCTGCAGAAGGAGCGGGGCGCGGGCCATGACGGGGTCCTGCGCGTCGCCGCTTCCCGTCATGGTGTCAATGAACTCCTGAACGATCTCCGGTGAGTTGCGCACATTAATGTGTTTGGAGGCGAAGCTGTAATCGAAGAAGACGGCCATGGCCTGGCCTTCGACGACGGCTTCGCGGGCCGTATCGTCCTCGTCGGTGGCGACGTGCTGCACATCTTCTGGGTAGCTGTGGGACAGGTCGTCGCTGGTCTGGTTCTCCCACTTGTCGAGGTTCACATGCTGGTCCTGGAGCGCATGCGTCAGCTCGTGAGCGAGCACCGGCTTTTGCGTTTCCGGATCGATCCAGTCGAGCATATTGACTGTTTTCGTTTTGCTGTCGTAATAGGCGGCGATCTGCTCGTCGAGCAATTCCACAAGGAACGGCTGCAGTTGAAAGTCGGGGTCGATGAGGCCGAATTTCTTCAGAACGATCTCGGAACGCTCCATCCGCTTCGCGTTCTTGTCGTCGTGCATTTTGTCGACCAGATACTTCTCGACTTGGGCGCGGGTGGTGAGTTTCGACTTGACCTTGCGCTTAATGGGGAGTTTCGTGTCGTCGGAGGCAAACTGGAGAATGCTACCTACCGACGAGAACAGGTCCTTTGCCTGGGCGGGTGTGATGCGAGTCTCCGGCGCGGGTTTCGCCTGCTGGTCCGAGGGGGCCTGCTGGGTAGCCGGAGGGGTGGGCGGCTGACTGGGCGGCGTCGAGCCGGGACTTGTCTGGGCACCAGCAGAAAGCGCAAGAAGCAGCGCGAAAATTGTCAGGCTCACAGCGTTTTTTGAGAACATTTTCTCTCTTTCCATTCCTTCCGGCGAGAGGGCCGCCGAGCCGTGGTTCGCTCCAGCGAGACTATAATTTTTTAGAGAGCTTTGCATGAGCCAAACGACTCCAATTGCCGATGCGGCGGTCTCAGAAACGCCTCTGGCGGCTCGTCTTGCCGGGGAACAACCAGTTCTCGAACTGAAGATGCACGGTGGAGCGCAGACGGCGCTTCGGTTTGCCGGAATTCACGAAGAACTACGGGCTTTAATGGGAACGGCAGGCGCATTCGACTGCGGATATCGCACCTTTCTTCGGGCGGCAGGCAAAGACCGCGTCCGGTGGCTGAATGGGATGATCACCCAGAACGTGAAGGGAATGTCGCCGGGCGAATCCGGCTACACCCTGGTGCTGAACCCGCAGGGACGCATCCAGGGTGACGCCGATCTCTTCGTGCATGAAGATGCACTGTTTCTGGAAACCGACCGCTCGCAGTCCGAACGCCTCCTGACTCATCTGCGACGTTACATCATTATGGACGACGTGCAGCTTGAGCAGTTAGACGCTGAGAATACGGCAATGGGAATCGCCGGGCCTCAGGCGGGGGAGATTCTGGCAAAGCTGGGTGCGCCTGCGCCGCAGCCGGGGACGTTCCGCACGGCTCAGGTGGCAGGGATCGACGTGAGCGTGATCGGCAGCTACAGCCCGGTAGTTCCGCGGTACGAGCTGCACGTTCCCGCGGACCGGGCGCTGGATGTATGGAATGCTTTGATCGCGGCGGCCGCGACGCCGTGCGGGATCGAAGCGCTGGAGAGGTTGCGCGTACTGGAGGGCGTTCCCCGTTTCGATGTGGACTTCAGCGACAAGCATCTGCCGCAGGAGGCAAACCTTTTCCGCGCGCTGCATTTCGCGAAGGGCTGTTACATCGGGCAGGAGATCGTGGAGCGGATCCGGGCGCGGGCGACGGTGCACCGGTCGGTGCGACAATTTGCGCTGGAGGGAGAGACGCCGCAGCCAGTGGAGCGGGAAACCATTGAGTTGCGCTCCGGCGGCGCGCCTGTCGGCGAACTGACCAGTGTGGCGGCTTTCGATCTGCCGGGTCAGAAGAAGACCGTGGCGCTGGGGATGGTTCGCGTCGAGGCACTTGAAAAGAGCGAGGCTGGTACAGAGCCGCTCACTTACTGCGGAGGGGTCGCGGTTCCTCTGCCGGAAACCCCGCAGGTGGCGAATCTGTGACCCGAATCTCAACCGGGAGAAGCAAAAAGTTATGGACGAAAAGCAACCCTCGTTTACGGTAACCGACCGGCGCAAGTTCACGCTGGAGGGCGACCTGCGTGACGAGCCCTCGCCGAGCGAGCGCGCAGAAGAGCCGATTCCCGCGCGGCCTGAGCCGGACAATGTGGTCACCATGCCGGCGCCTGAAACCCACGAATCGGCGGCGGAGGAAGAGACGGCCGAGGAATCCGAGGTTCCGCAGTTTACGGAGCGGGAAAGCGCTGAGCAAAACGCCGCGTACCAGCAGTCGTCGCGGCAACTCGACGACATGCTGCGGCAGGCGAACCCGGGGCTGGGTGCGTCCACTGCAGTCAGCTTCGAACACATTATCCAGTCGTTCTACGTATCGGCCATGATCGCCATGGGCGCCGGGACAGAGCCGGGTCAGAAACCCCGAGTGGATATTCTGGGCGCACGGCAGAGCATCGATATGCTGGCTTTGCTGCAGGAGAAGACGATGGGGAACCTGACGCCGAAGGAAGAAGCGGCGATGCAGAATGTGCTGTTCGAACTACGCATGATGTTTCTCGAGATCACTAACGCCATCGCGCAGCAGGCGCAGCGCGCGCCCGACGGCAGGAATAAGTAGCGCCGCCGGCGGATGAGAGCGGAGATCATCTTTCTCGGCAGCGGAACCTCGATGGGCGTACCCACGCTGGGCTGCCGGTGCGCGGTGTGCACGTCGGCGGATGCCCGCAACCGGCGCACGCGGCCTTCGATTGCCGTGATTTGGGGCGGGAGCGACGGAGCGCGGCACACGGTGGTGATCGATACCGGGCCGGATTTCCGCCAGCAGGCGCTGCGCGAGGATATCCGGCATGTGGATGCGGTGTTCTACACCCACGGACATTCCGATCACATTCTGGGCATGGACGACCTGCGGCCTCTGAGTTTTCAACATCGTTCCGCGCTTTTGCCGCTCTATGCCGATGACGCGACGGCGGCAATTCTGCGGCGCAATTTCGATTACACCTTTGCGAAGGATGCGACCTATCCGACGCGGGCCAGGGTACAACTCCACCGGCTGGAAGGGGAAGAAAGCGCTGGGGTGCAGGGGGCGCGATTTCAGCGAGTGCCGCTGCTGCATGGCTCGATGCAGGTGGCTGGGTTTCGGTTCGGGACGGCGGGGTACCTGACCGATATGAGCAGCATCCCGGAGAGCAGCCTGCCGCTCCTGGAGGGTTTGGATGTGCTGATCGTGGATGCGCTGCGGCCCCAGCCGCATCCCAGCCACGCCAACCTCGCTGAGGCGCTCCAGTGGGTGGAACGGATTCAGCCCAAACGTGCATGGTTTACGCACATGTCGCATGAAGTGGATCATGCCGAGACGGAAAAGACCTTTCCTGCTCACGTGCGTCTGGGCTACGACGGGCTCCGCATTGAGTTTGAGCTGCATGGCGGCGGGGCGGAGAAATCGCGGCAACCAGCATGAAGGTTTTTCGGTCGATTATCGAATGGCCGGCGTCGGCGCCGCAGACGGTTGCGGCGATCGGCAATTTCGACGGCGTGCATCGTGGGCACCAGAAGATTATCGGACGAGTGCTGGAGCGGGCGCGGGCGATCGACGCGCAGGCCATCGCCGTCACGTTCGATCCGCATCCGGCGGCCCTGTTGCACCCGGAGCAGGCCCCGAAGCTGATTACGCCGATTCCGGAGCGCCTGCGCCTGCTGGAGCAGACGGGGCTGGATGCAACCCTGGTGATCCCTTTCACGCGAGAGTTCTCGATGCTGTCGGCGCGGGAATTTGCTGTGAATGTGTTGTGCGGCTCTCTGCATGTCGCGGAAGTGCATGAGGGCGACACGTTTCGCTTTGGGCATGGAGCCACGGCTGGGATCGCCGAGCTAAGAACGTTGGGGAATGAGCTGGGTTTCGCCGTGGTCACGCACAGAGCGCTTACGGTGCGAGGAGTGATGGTATCGAGCAGCGAGGTGCGCCGGCGGATCGTCGGGGGCCAACTATCGACGGCGCGGGCGCTGCTGGGACGGCCATTCTCTATCTTGTCCGCAGCGGCGCGCGGACGCGGCGTGGGGACAAAGCTGACGACACCGACGATCAATCTTGCGCCCTATCAGGAGTTGTTGCCGCCGGATGGTGTCTACGCGACAAGGGTGCGGATCGGCGAAGGGCCGGATGCGCCAATGTGTGACGCGGTAACGAACGCCGGAAACCGGCCGACGTTTGAGGGGGCGGGATTTGCGATCGAATCGCATTTGCTGGATGGGCCGCCTCCGGTTGAGCTGACCGATAACACCCCAGTTGAGGTGTGCTTCCTCGCGCGATTGCGCGATGAACAACGGTTCCCTTCGGTGGAGGCGCTGAGGGAGCAAATCCTGCGCGATGTGGAGCGGGCGCGTCGGTTGCTGGGCCGGCCAGGGGTGCTGGAGCAAGCGTCGAGCCGCACGCCGGCTGCGCCGTAGCGCGGCAAACGAAAAGCGGCGCGAATACGATACCATCGCCTGATGTTTCAACTGGGGCGTCCGAAGACGGCTGGGCAGTGGATGATGCATGTGATCCTCGCGATTGTCGCGCTGGCCATGGTGGGGTGGATGATTCGCGCGTTCATCTTGTAGGCATGGCGGGCGACTGGGCAACCGTCGAAGTCGCGCTTAGTGCTGAGCTGCCAGCGCGGCTCTCTGCTGCGCAGCGGGCTGAGCCGGAGGAGACGGATCGCCGGAAAACACTTCGTTGGGTGACGACGCGATCGCGACTTGCATAAAGCTGGTCCAGATGGGCAGCGCGACCATGGCGCCGGTTTGCTTCTCGCCCAGGGACTGGCGATCGTCGTACCCGGTCCACACGCCACAGGTGACCGACGGCGAGAAGCCGATGAACCACGCGTCGGTGAAGTCGTTGGTCGTCCCGGTCTTGCCGCCGAGGGGGTGGTTGAGTTTGGCGACGGAGGCTCCGGTGCCTTCTCGGGTGACGCCGCGGAAGAAGACCATCATGGTGCGCGCAGTCTTCTGGCTGACCACTTCGGTGACGTCGGGCGTGTCTTCGGCCAGCGGAACGCCATCCGCGCTGACGACGCGGCGGACGAGGCGCGGCGCAATACGGATGCCGTCATTGGGAAAGACCGCGTAGGCGGCGGTTTGCTGCTCCAGCGTGACTTCAGCTGAGCCCAATGCAACGGGCAGGAACGGCGGAATGGTTTCCGTGATGCCGAACTTGTGCGCGGTGGCAATGACGTTCCTGATGCCGACGCGCTCGGCGATCTCGATAGCCGGGATGTTGCGCGAGTCGGCGAATGCCTCCAGCAGCGAGATGCGGCCCTTGAATTTGCCGTCGTAGTTGTGCGGAACCCACGCACCGAACGAGATGGGGCGGTCAACGACCGTGTCCTGCGGGGTTAAGCCGTCTTCGACGGCAGTCGTATAGACGTAGGGCTTGAACGACGAGCCGGTCTGGCGCTCGGCCTGCGTGGCGCGATCGAACTGCGAGAGGTTGAAGTCGCGGCCGCCGACGAGGGCGAGAACGTCGCCAGTGGGATTGTCCATGGCGAAGAGCGAACCCTGGGCGCCGCTGTCTTCTTCGAGGGTGCCGCGCAGCAGATCGCCATCCTGGCCGGCAATCTTCACGTAGATGATGTCGCCGCGATGGAGGAAGTCGCTGGCGGTTTTGAAGCCGGTCCACTGCCAGTCCTCGGCGGTGAGGATGAGCTGTTTGTCCCCGATACGAGCGGTGACCTGATACGGCAGGATGCCGGTGACGAGGGCGTGGAGATACGTGCCGGGTGCGGGTGGGATGGTCCAGTCGGGATGCTTGAACGTGTCGAGGTCGAGTCCGCCGGCGAGGACGTTGAGAAGGCGGCCGCGCCAGCCGCGGCGGCGTTCCCAGGCGGCGAGGCCGTCCTGCACGGCGTGATTTGCCGCGGTCTGCAGATCGAGATCGAGGGTGGTGTAGACCTTGAGGCCAGCACCATGGACCTCCTCAGATCCGAACCTGCGCTCCAACTCGCGGCGAACCTCCTCAATGAACCACGGGGCGACGCTGTTGGGCGGCGGCTGAATATGGAGGCCGAGCGGTGCGGAGCGCGCGGCTTCTGCCTGAGCCGCAGTGATTTTGCCGTCCTCGAGCATGGCATCGATGACAAGATTGCGGCGACGGAAGCAACGTTCTGGATTCAGAATCGGGGAGAACTCAACCGGACCCTTGGGCAGTGCCGCGAGAAGGGCGGCTTCGGGGAGGCTGAGGTCTCTGGCGGGCTTTGAGAAGTAGAATTCGGCGCCGGCCTCAAAGCCGTAGACGCCGCTTCCGAGATAAATCTGATTGCCGTAGAGAGTGAATATCTGTTCCTTGGTGAAGCGGTGCTCGATTTGAACCGAGAGGAAGACTTCCTGGATCTTGCGCGAGAAGGTTCGCTCGTTGGTCAGGAGGAGATCGCGAGCCAGTTGCATGGTGAGGGTGGACGCGCCCTGCGCGCGGCCCTTCGAGGTTAGATCGTGCCAGGCGGCGACAGCGACGCGGTAAAGGTTGACGCCCCAGTGGCTCTCAAAATTGCGGTCTTCGATGGAGATGACCGCCTCTCGCAATAGCGGGGAGAAATCGTTGTATCCGACGACGACGCGGCGCTCCAGAGCAAAGGAGCCGAAACTGCGGCCGTGGACATCGTAGAGCTCGGTTGTGGCGGAGGGACGGTAGTGCTCCAGCTCGTCGATTTGGGGCAGATCGACGGAATAGACCAGCATGAGGCCGGTGAGGCTGCCAGCGGCGGCGGCAAGTATCAGGAGAAAGGCAAGGGCGACGGTTCCGGCGATTTTGCGATTGCCGGAGCCCGGATCGAAGCGGGAATCGCGGGCGCGGCGCCCGAGAGTGAGTGGGGCTTCATCGGCGTCGGGTTCGGGCGTAATGAGACGAGCCATCCCAGATTCAGGATACGGCCCGCGCTCGCAGGCCGTGCAGGAAAGACTGTGGGAAGGACGAAAGGCGAATCGGTTGGGTAACCGAAATCGAAGGGCCGGAGTACGGGCCCTTCGATAATTGCTGGATCGTCAAGTTACGCGTTCTTTTGCTTCAGGAGTTCCAGAGCTTTGTTGAGCTGATCGTCGGGGCGCTGCTCGGACGTGGCATTCTGGCCAGCGGGTTCTTCCTCTTCAAGATTTTCGCTGACCTGGACGTTGGGCGTCACCGCATTATCCTCGATCTTGCTGCCGGAAGGCGATTCGAATTTGGCGACGGTGAGCAGCAGCGCGGCACCATCGGGCAGGTTGAACAGCTTTTGCTCAGCGCCTTCGCCAAAGGTGCGGTCACCAACCACGTCGCCGCGCTTGTCATCAAGGATGGCGGCTGCAGTCAGTTCGGCGGCGCCGGCAGTGCCATGGTTCACCAGGACGACGAGCGGGGCGGCCGTGACGAATTTCGAAGCTTCAGCGGTAAAGGTCTGGGTCGGGACGGTTTGACCGGTGAGAGATGCGATGGTTCCGGACTGAATGAACGCATTCGCAAGGCGAATTCCCTGCTGCGGATCGCCTTCCGCCACATCGCGCAGGTCAAGCAGAACTTTTTTGTTGTTGTTTTTCTGCATCTCGCGCAGGCGGGCGATCGCCTCATCGACACGGTCGCGGGTGAGGATGTTGGGCTTCAGGTAGAGGATGCTGGAGTTCTCGTACTGCTGTTCGCTCAACGCAGGGATAGCGATGGCGGTACGGGTCAGCGTGATGTCGTCAGGATCGGGTTTGCGCGGGCGGACGAGATCGAAGCTGACGGTCGTCCCAGGCTTGCCTTCCAGCAGGAGGCGAATCATCGCAACGGACATTTCGCGGGTCGACACGCCGCCGATGGATTCGATCAGGTCGCCGTCTTCAATGTGGGCCTTGTCGGCCGGGCTGCCGGGGATAACGGCAACGACGCTGCCGTAACCGTAGCGCTTGGAGACATCCATTCCCACCTGCGCCTGGCCTTCATGCTGATGGGCAACGTAAGTGGTGTACTCAGGCTGGGTCAGATAGCTGGAATCGGCGTCGAGGGATTCCAGGAGGCCGTGCAGGGCGCCGGTCGTCACGTTCTGGATATTGGGATCGGTGACGTAGTCGGTCTGAATCTTGTGCAGGACCTCTTCGTAGACGCCCATTTGCCGGTAGGCGCCGTCGTTTTGATCGGCATTCACACCGGCGGGGCCGAAGCCTCCGAAGAGAACGACAAGGACAAGGGCGGCAGAGATGGCGAGAACGGAGCGCGTGAAACGTCTGGGCATAAGGTTCAGACCGGAACGGGCCGGCGGGTAGCTTTTATGATAAACCACCCCGGAGCTATGGACCGGCCAGCGATGGAACGGTTAGCGATGGGGCGGTCAGCGATAAAACTGTCGGCGCCGAAGCTGTTGGCGACCAGCTGGGACGGATCGTGACCACCAGGCGGAACTTCCCATCGCTGGTGCGCCTGGGTTGGGCGCACCCGCAATGGGTTTTGGCGACGCGGCGATTACCGGTCGTGATCGTGGCGGGGGCGGATCTCGAAGATGGTGCCGTTGCCGGTGGTTCCACAGAAAGGCGTGGAACCGTAGAGGTTCCCTTTGCGATCAGTGATGAGGGACGAGATGGGCTCACAGCCGTTGTCGCCGGTATCCATGAAACTCATGACGACGCTTTCCGCGTTATCGGGTGTCAGCCGATAAACGACGCCACAGCCGCTGCCGGCGCATCCATCGGTTTCGGCACCGCCGGCTTCCGTGGTGCCGTAGAGAGTGCCATCGCGGTCGCGCACAACGCCGGAAAAATACGGAAATTCTCCGTCACCGGTGTGCTCGGGAAAGCTGTAGAGGACGGACTCTGCTCCGGTTAAGGTGAGCTTGAACACGGTGCCGTAGCCGTTGGGGCCACCATTGGCTGTGGTTCCGTAGAGGTCATTGTTGTCACCCCAGACGAGGTTTGATTCAGGATTCTGGCCGTCGCCCTCAGAACTTCCGTTGAAGCGATAGAGGACGGTCTCTTCGCCATCCGGCGTAACGCGAAACACGGTGCCGAGAGGAAACTCGCGGGCGTAGACGATTCCCCCTTGTCCCGTGGTGCCGTAGAGATTACCGTCCTGGTCGGCAACGAGCCCGGCCGCGGGATGCGCGCCGTCGGGTGAGTCGGCGAAGCGGTAGAGAATGCTCTCTTTGCCTTCGGCGCTGATCTTGAAGACGGTGCCGCATCCGGAGGCGCCGTAAGGATTGCTGCATCCCTGCCCGCCATTGACCGTGGTGCCGTAGAGATTGCCGGCAGAATCGAGCAGGAGATCCGCTTCGGGAGTGGCCCCGTCGGGCGCGCCCTGGAATTTGTGGAGGTTCGTTAAGACGCCGGCGGGCGTGAGTTTGAACACCGTACCGTAGCCTTTGGGACCGCCGAAGGCCGTGGTGCCGTAGAGGTTGCCTTCGGCATCGCGCACGAGGCCACCTTCGGGGTGGGAACCATCCGTGCCGCTGAAGGTGTAGAGGACGGTTTCCTGACCGCCGGGACTGAGTTTGAAGACGACGCCATAGTTATCCGGGCCGCCGCCACCTGCACCATAGAGATTGCCGTCAGCGTCGCGGACAAGGCGCCCGGTCGGTCCGCCGCCGTCGGTGGGATTGGCGAACTGATAGAGGATCCTAAAAGACGGGACGGTTGCGGAGGTGGGGCCGACCTCCTGCGAGGGAGCGGGCTGAACTGCGCCGGCGAGGAAGAGGCAGCTCACCGCGAAGCTGGCGAGAAAAAGGCGATGTTTCAAGGGGGAAGAGACTGGGGTGGGAAACACAGGAACACCTGAGCCGCATTCATACGCCCCGGAATCCGGCGCCGGCCTTGAGCCTGGAAGCGGCTACTTACTGGGGAATTAGGTGCCGGAGTTCCGCGGCCTGGTTGACTGGCGGCTGCCCCGATCGCAACAAGTACCAAGGCGGATGCGCAGAAAAATGGCCTGTTTTGCCGCTTTTCCCGCCGCTATTCGTAGCGCAGCGCTTCGATGGGGTCGAGGGTGGCGGCTTTCCAGGCGGGATAGATGCCGAAAACCAGACCGATGAGACCCGAGACGACGAAGGCGGTGATGGTCCAGAAGGTGGACACGCTGGCTGGGAACTGGACGCCATAGCGAACGGCGAGCGTGATAATCGTGCCGAGAAGGATGCCCATGACGCCGCCCAGAGCGCAGAGGGTAATCGCCTCCACGGTGAACTGGACGAGAACATTGCGTTTGGTGGCGCCGATGGCTTTGCGGACACCGATCTCACGGGTTCGCTCAGTGACCGAGACGAGCATGATGTTCATGACGCCGATGCCGCCGACAAGCAGGCCCACGGAGGAGACAGCGAACATGAAGATGACGAGGCCCCCGGTGATCTGCGCCCAAAGTGAAAGGATGTTGTCGGGGCCAAAGATGGCGAAGTCGTCGTCCTTTTCCACCCTCACGCGGCGGCGCTCGCGCAGAAGCATGCGGACTTCTTCGGTCACCATCGATTTGTTCTTCGCGTCGTCGTACTTGACGGAAATGATGGTGTCTTCGATCTCAGGGTGAATTTTGTGGAATGTGCTCATGGGGAAAACGGCTTTGTTGTCGTTGGGATTGGAGCCGCCTCCGAAGAGCTGCTTGAACTTGTCGAGAACGCCGATGACGGTGAAGACGTCGCCATTGACAATGACTTCCTTGCCGAGGGGGTCTTCGCTGCCGAAGAGCTTGTCAGCCGTGTCATGGCCGAGGATACAGACGTCGGCCGCGCGGTATTCCTCGTCTTCGGTGAAGGGACGGCCCGCGGTTAACGCCACATCGCTGACGGTGGCGAAGCTGGGCAGGTCGCCTTCCAGGGTGGTGTTCTGAACCTTCTTGTCTTTGTACTGCACGGCAACGTAGCCGACGCCGAGCTGCCAGTTGGAGAATTGGCGCCCTGCATTGATGGCCGTGACGTGCGGGAGCGTGGCGATGGCATTGGCGTCGTCCATGGTGAGTTGCTTGCGGGCCAGCATTTCGGCGGTAGGACGGATGCCGATGAAATTCCAGCGGAAGACCCAGAGTACATTCGTGCCGAACTGGCTGGCAATCTGCTGGACACGATTGTCGACGCCGTTGATGAGCGAGGAAATGGCGATGACCGTGGCGACGCCGATGACGATGCCGAGAATGGTAAGCCCGGAGCGCAGCTTGTTGGATCGCAGCGTATCGAGGGCCATGCGGACGGATTCGCGAGAGTCGGTGATGGCCATCCGTTATAGCTCCGCGCGCAGGGCGACGATGGGGTCAAGCATGGCGGCCTTGCGCGCCGGGTAAACGCCGAAGAAGATGCCGACACCGCCGGCAACAGAAAGTCCGAGCAGCACGGCCCAGACGGCGACGGACGACGGGAAGCCGACAATCGAGGTGACGCCTTCGGCGACGCCGATGCCGAGCAGCACGCCGATTAGGCCGCCAATGAGGGCCATGATGACAGATTCGATAAGGAACTGCAGGAGGACGTCACGACGTTTTGCTCCCAGCGCCTTGCGGATCCCGATTTCACGGGTGCGCTCGGTGACGGAAACCAGCATGATGTTCATGATCACAACACCGCCGACGACCAGGGAAATCGATGCGATGCCGACGATGACCGTAGTGAAGATGCCCATGATCTGGTTGTAGAGACTGATGAAGGTGTCGTTGGTCAGTATGCCGAAGCTGTCTTCGTCGCCGGGGCGGTCGTGGCGGCGGGCGCGCATCAGGGCGCGGACCTCATCGATAGCGTTGTCGAGGGCGCCGGGCGCCGTACCGGCCTTCGCGGAGATGTCGATGCTTTCGTTCTGCCCGTGGGTGTGCAAATAGGTGCTGAGCGGCATGTCGACATAGTTATCCTCGCTCTGCCCAAAGACGGAGCCCTTCTTCTCGCCGACGCCAACGATGGTGTAGACCTCGCCATCGACGCGTATGTTCTGGCCGATGGGATCGATGTTGGGGAGCAGATTGTCGACAATGTCGTAGCCAACGACGATGTCGTGAGTTCCCAGCCGGTCGTCCATGGAGGTGAGAGCACGGCCTTCCACGACATTGAGGGCATTGATCTCGAACATGTTGGAGGTCCAGCCGCTGATGCTGGTATTGGTCGAGGACTGCTTGCCGTTCACGACGTTGCCGGACGTAGAGATTTCGGCGCCGAGCAGCAGGCAGCGGGTGCAGGATCGCTGGAGGTATTCGTAATCGTCGAAATAGATGAACTTGCGCTTGTTCTCGCGGAGGAATTCCTCACCGGTAAAAATGACGGGGTTGAGGCGCGTGATGGTGAGCGTGTCCGAGCCGTGGTTGGCGATCTTCTGGACGACGTACATCTTGGCGCCATTGGAAAGAGTGATGACAGCGATCACCGAGGCCACGCCGATGATGACGCCGATCATGGTCAGCACCGTGCGCAGCTTATTGACCCAGAGGGACTGAAGCGCGACCCTGATTGCCTCGCGAAATTCCATTTTCTGGTTGTCAGACCGTAGTGACGGAGTCTGGCAGTAGTGTACGCGGAACGAGGGGCGGAAGTTCCGGGCCCGAATCAGAGGTTCGACGGCGCAGGATGCAGGGACCGGTCGGCGAGCGTGGAAACGTACTGTTCGCGATACCAGGCGACGGTTCGGCGGAGACCTTCTTCAAAGCCGACTATGGGCCTGTAGCCGAAGGCGTCGCGAGCAGCGGAGATGTCGGCCAGAGAGTCGCGGATGTCGCCGGCGCGAGGCGCATCGTAAATCGGAGGCTGTTTGAAATCAAGAAGATCGGAGAGGATGCGGACGATCTCGTTCACCGTGTGCCGCTCCCCACAGGCGACATTGAAGACGCGGCCGGCGACCTTCTCGGCGGGAGCCTCGAGGGCCAGAAGATTGGCGGAAACGGCGTTTTCGATGTAGGTGAAGTCGCGCCCCTGTTCGCCGTCGCCCTGGATGGCAGGGCGCTCGCCGCGCAACATCTGCAGGGTGAATTTGGCCATCACGCCGCTGTACGGCGAGTCGGGGACCTGGCGAGGACCGAAGATGTTGAAGTAGCGCAGGCAGACGGTCTCGATCCCGTAAACCTGCCAATAGCTTTTCATGTAAAACTCGCCGGCAAGCTTTTGCACCGGATAGGGCGCGATGGGCATGGGAACCATGGTTTCGCGGCGTGGGAACCCAGGCTGATTGCCGTAGGCCGACGACGAGGCGGCGTAGATAATGCGCCTTACCCCGGCGGCGCGGGCACCTTCGAGCAGGTTGAAGGTGCCGTCGAGGTTGGCCGTGTGGCTGGTGCGCGGGTCTTTCACCGAGCGCGGAACGGAAGGACGTGCTGCCTGGTGCAGGATGAAGTCCACGCCCTGACAGGCGCGGGCGGTTGCGTCGGCGTCGCGCAAGTCACACTCAATGAACTCGAATCGCTCTGATCTCGAATGACTGCGGATGTGCGCGATGTTCTCGCGTCTGCCGGTTTCGAGATTGTCGAGGCCGCAAACGATTGCGCCGCGGTCCAGAAGGGCCTCGGCAATCCATGAACCGATAAAGCCGGCGCAGCCCGTAACCAGAATTCTCGCCATCACATTTCATGGTAACGGATGGTGACTTCCGCGCTCCGAGAGTTCGGATGTCATGCATACTTGAGTGGACATGGAAACGCTTTCCCCCTTTCGTCTTGCCCCCTGGTTTCGCACGCGGCCATGGGGGTTCCACGATCTTGCGCCCTGGTACGATTTCAAAACCGATGGAGAGCCGATTGGCGAGGTGTGGCTGACCGGCGAGATGTGCGTGGCCGATACCGGACCGCTGGCGGGCATGAGTCTTGCGGAGATCACGCGCCAACATCGCAGCACCCTGTTGGGGCCGGCACTGGCCGGCCAGGAGTTTCCGCTGCTGGTCAAACTGCTTTTTCCGAAGGAGAAGCTGAGCGTTCAGGTGCATCCGGATGACGCGCTGGCGCAGCGCTACGGAGAGCCGCGGGGCAAGACGGAATGCTGGTATGCGCTGGATGCGAAACCAGGCGCCGCAGTCGCGCTGGGAATCCGCCCTGGCGTGACGCTCGAGGAGGTGAAGCAGGGGGTGGCGGATCACTCGCTGGAGTCACTGCTCAATATGATTCCGGTGGAAAAGAGCGACATGCTGTTTGTGGACGCGGGGACGGTGCATGCGATGGGGCCGGGCGTGGTCATCCTGGAGATACAGCAGACCAGCGACCTGACGTATCGGATGTATGACTACGGGCGCCCGCGGGAACTGCATCTGGAGAAATCATTTGCCGCGATGCGGCTGGTGACGCGCGCGGGAAAGGTGGCACCACGAAATGTGGACGGCCACAGTGTTTTAATCGATGAGAAGTATTTCCGGTTAGAGCGCTGGCAGGTCCGGATTGGCACGGGCACATCGCTGGTTGCGCCACTGCAGACGGTGCAGATGCTGTTTGTCGCGGAAGGCAGGATCCGCATTTCGGGGATTTCTTTCGAAGGGCAGGGATTCGAGCCTTTTTTTGTCGAGCGCAACCAATTGGCTGTCATTCCTGCATCTACAGCACGTTGGATTCTGTCTGCCGACGGACCTGCGGACATCATTCGCATTCTGCCGGCCGGGGAATAATCTCAAGTTTTTGTCAGGAGAGCGATGGCCGAAGCGATCGACTTTCGTCCCGTCATTTTGGCCGGAGGCAGCGGAACACGATTTTGGCCGCGCAGCCGCCGGGCGCGCGCCAAGCAGGTGCTGGCGCTGGACGGTGAGCGCAGCATGATCCAGCGCACTGTGGACCGGCTGGCACCGCTGGCGAGGGCCGAGGACGTGTGGGTGATCACCAATACGCTGTTGTCGGGCACCATCTGTGCGCAACTGGACGCACTGCCGGCGCAGCAGGTGATTTGCGAACCCGCGGCGCGCAATACGGCTCCGGCCGCTGGGCTGGCCGCTTTTCTGCTGGAGAAGCTGCACCCGGGGTGCGTGCTCGGCATCTTCCCTTCCGATCACGTGATCGCCGACGAGGAAGCATTTCTGACGGTGATTCGGAGAGCCATTCAGCTGGCGACTGCCGGCGAGAATATGGTGGTGCTGGGGATCGAGCCCACCCGGCCGGAGACCGGTTACGGCTACATCGAGACGGGGTCGAAGTATGAAGACTGCATTGTCCGGGTGCGTCGCTTCATGGAAAAGCCGAACGCGCTGAAAGCCGAGGAATTTGTTGCCGCCGGCAATTACTACTGGAACAGCGGAATGTTTGTCTGGAGCGCGCAGACACTGAGCAACGCGGTGCGCGAATATCTGCCGGAGACGGCTCCGCTGCTGGAAGAGATCGTCGCCGCGTGGGGCACGCCGGAATTCGAAAAGGTATTTGCTGCGCTTTATCCCAAGTGCGAAAACATCAGCGTGGACTACGCCATTCTGGAGCCTCGGTCAGCCAAAGGCGAAACCCGGTCCCATCTTTTCTGCCTGCCTGCCCGGTTTGGCTGGAGCGATTTGGGATCGTGGGCAGCGCTGCATGAGTACCAGCTGGAGCGGAACGGGGCTGACGAACAGGGCAATGTGATGGAAACCGCCGGCAAAGTGGTGGTCAATGCCCGCGACAACTACGTCTACAGTCCGACGCGATACGTTGCGCTGGTGGGCGTGCAGGATTTGGTGGTGGTGGAGACGGAGGACGCGCTCCTGATAACGAATCGGCATCACTCTCAGGACGTGGGCAAGGTGGTGAAAGAACTCGCGGCGCGTGGACACGATGATCTGATCTGAGAACGTCGACCACAGGACGCGCGGGCACAAAGTGGTCTGAACAGCGGCTCTTTTGACCTCAGGCGTCGTAAAATCCCGGCAAAGTTCGATCAGGATCACGCTTTTTTGCATCGAAGCATTGTTTTGATCTTCGAGGACGATGACGAAATCCCCGGTTAAGTTTGGAACTGACGGATGGCGCGGCGTAATCGCCGACGACTTCACGTTTGAGAATGTGCGCGCGGCTGCAGCAGCGATTGCCTGCTACGTCCTGGCCAAAGAGGATCCGGCAAAGGGCGTGTGCATCGGCTACGACACGCGCTTCGGCTCACCGGCGTTTGCGAGCGCTGTCGCGAATGTCGTCGTCGGCGCGGGTATCCCGGTACAGCTGGCCGATCGCATCACGCCCACGCCGGCGCTGTCATACGCGGTGAAGACGCGCGGTGCGGCGGGCGGCGTGATGATCACGTCGAGCCACAATCCCGCGCAGTGGAATGGGGTGAAATACAAGGCGGCATACGGGGGATCGGGGAGCCCGTCCATCATGGCGGAGATCGAATCGCTGCTGGGAAGGCCCCTGCCGCAGGGCAACGCAGCGAAGATCGAGCACGTGAATTTTCTGCCGCCGTACGTGGAGGCGATCCAGAAATTCGTCGATCTGAATTTGATTGCGAAATCCGGCCGGCGCTTCGTCATCGACAGCATGTACGGCGCGGGCGCGGGAGTGATCGCTGGCATCTTCGATCGGATAGGCATCGAGTACGTGCAGATTCGGGCGAACCACGATCCGCGATTCGGCGGCGTGAATCCGGAACCGATCGAACCACACATCCGCGCGGCGCAGGAAGCGGTGGTTCGGGAAAAATGCGACGCCGCGCTCATCACCGACGGCGATGCGGACCGCATCGGCGCGGCGGATGAAGACGGAAACTTCGTCGATCCGCACAAAATTTATTCCGTATTGCTGCAGTGGATCCTCGAACGAAAGGGCTGGCAGGGGGACGTTACGCGGGCGTTCAACACGACGTCGATGCTGGACCGTATCGCGGCACGTTACGGCCGCAAGCTGCACGAGCATGGTATTGGGTTCAAGTTTGTCTGCGACCTGATGCTGACCGAGGACATCCTGATCGGCGGCGAAGAGTCGGGCGGCATCGGGATTCGGCGGCATCTGCCTGAGCGCGACGGGCTGCTGAATTCCCTGCTGCTGGCCAACGTGATGGCCGAGGAGAAGAAGACGCTGGGACAGTTGGTGGCGCGACTGCAACAGGAGTACGGCGAACACTACTACGGGCGCATCGATCTGCATATTCCCGATGCGATGAAGGACGCGGCCATTGCGCGGGCCAAATCGGGGCTGAAGGAATTCGCCGGATTGAAGATCGAGAAGGTGGAGACGCTGGACGGAGTGAAGTTCTGGCTCGATAATCCGGAAGCAAAGAACAAGCCGAATGCGGCCGGGACCTGGCTGCTGCTGCGGGCATCGGGAACGGAGCCGCTGATGCGGATCTACTCCGAATCGTGCTCAAAGGAATCGGTGAAGAGGCTACTGGAATCGGCGCGTGCATTTGCGATGAGCAGCCTCGAGGATTAGTCGCCCCGATGGAGACGCGTGATCCGCGAATCCCGCATCTGCGGAACCCGGTCGGATAGGAGGCACGTACCTGAGGCCGATTCCCCTCGGGTCTTGTTTCGCCATTCATACGCAGCGGGGTACCATGGTTGCGATTGAGGGTGGAGGTACCCATGGCCGAGTCGGTTGCAGATTATCCCTACGAAACACGCCTGAATCTTCTGCATGGTCCGCTCGAAGTGATCGATGTCGGTGTCCTGGCGGATACGTGCACATACAAGTGGTTCAACCAGACGCTTTGCCAGGTGAACGGGAGCGTGGTGCGCATGGCTGTGGTGGAAGGCGAGTACCACTGGCACCAGCACACGGGCGATGACGAGTTTTTCTATGTCATCGAAGGAAAGCTGCTGATCGATCTCGAAGGGAAGACCATCGACCTGGGTCCGCGGCAAGGATTCGTGGTCCCGAAGGCGATGATGCATCGCACGCGCGCGCCGCATCGGACGGTGATCCTGATGGTGGAGAACGCGAGTATCATTCCAACGGGAAACTGAAAAAACAGGGTTTAGGGGACAGGGGGATAGAGGTTGGGAACTGGCCCTGTGCGGATCCTGGAGCGGCGGTGCGACCTGGGCCGGCGTGACGGAATCTCAACAACCATAGGAACCTTCGAGGAGAGGTGATGATGAGCGCGACTGCGACCGCTGTGAAGACTCCTTTGACGGAACTGCCCGCCTGGGGCGCAGTGCAGAAGCATTATGAGGCGATGCGGAACCGGCATCTGCGGGATCTGTTCCAGAGTGATCCGGGGCGCGGGACGCGTCTGACCGCTGAGGCCGAGGGGATTTACTTCGACTACTCCAAACACCGCATCACGGGCGAAACGGTGAAGCTGCTGCTCGAATTGGCCGAGCAAAGCGGGCTGCGGGAGCGAATCGATGCGATGTTCTCCGGCGAGAAGATCAATACCACCGAGAAGCGGGCCGTGCTGCATACCGCACTGCGAGCGCCGAAGGGCACGGTGATCAACGTCGACGGCGAGAACGTGGTCCCGGAAGTGCACGAGGTGCTCGATCGGATGGCTGACTTCTCGAATCGCGTGCGGAGCGGGGCGTGGAAGGGCTTTACCGGCAAGCGCATTGTGAACGTGATCAACATTGGAATCGGCGGATCGGATCTGGGGCCGGTGATGGCGTACGAAGCGCTGCGGCACTACAGCCAGCGGAATATGACGTTCCGCTTCGTCTCGAACGTGGATTCAACGGATTTCGCTGAGGCGACGCAGGATCTCGATCCGGAAGAGACGCTTTTCATCATCTCGTCGAAGACATTCACGACGCTGGAGACGATGACCAACGCGCAGACCGCGCGAGAGTGGTCGCTGAAAAAGCTCAAGGACGAGAAGGCGGTGGCGAAACATTTTGTCGCCGTCTCGACGAACGCAAAGGAAGTGACGAAGTTCGGCATTGACACGGCGAACATGTTCGGTTTCTGGGACTGGGTGGGCGGCCGGTACTCGATGGACTCGGCGATCGGGCTGTCGACGATGCTCGCTGTTGGGCCGGAGAACTTCCGGGCGATGCTGGAAGGCTTTCACGCCATGGATGAGCATTTCCGGACGGCGCCGTTTGAGAAGAATCTGCCGGTGCTCATGGGGCTGCTGACGGTTTGGTATGCTGATTTCTTCGGCGCGGAGACGCTTGCCGTGCTGCCCTATGAGCAGTATCTGAAACGATTTCCTGCTTACCTGCAGCAGCTCACGATGGAAAGCAACGGCAAGCATGTGACGCTGAGTGGCGAGCGGGTGCGGTACGAGACGGGACCGATCTTTTGGGGTGAGCCGGGGACCAACGGGCAGCACTCGTTTTACCAGCTCATCCACCAGGGAACGCGGCTGATTCCCTGCGACTTTATCGGGTTCGCGAAGACGCTGAACCCGCTCGGCAATCATCACGATCTGCTGATGGCGAATGTGTTCGCGCAGGGTGAGGCGCTGGCCTTCGGCAAGACCGTCGAGGACGTGAAGGCGGAGGGGACACCGGATTGGCTCGTGCCGCATCGCGTTTTTGAGGGGAATCGGCCGTCGAGCACGTTTCTGCTGGAGGAACTGACGCCGGAGAGCCTGGGCAAACTGGTAGCGCTTTACGAGCACAGCGTGTTCACACAGGGCGTGATCTGGCAAATTGACTCCTTCGATCAGTGGGGTGTGGAACTGGGCAAAGTTCTGGCGAAGAAGATTATCGGTGAGCTGGAGGGATCGGGACCGGCGGCGGGAAGCCATGACAGCTCGACGACGACGCTGATCGAGCGGTACAGAAAGCAGAGGAGTTAATGGCAGGAGTGCGGCTTTCCACAAAACTTTTCATCTAATCAAGTGTTGGGAAAGATGACGCTTCGAGGAGAACTGCGGCAGAGGCCTTAGAATTCCGGACTGGGGGTGGGTGAGGCCGGGCTCGAGGCGAAACCGATGCCCTTGAAGCGAGGGGAGTTGCGGATATGCAAGTGACCTGTGTTTATGGGAAGCTGGCGTTGCGTGCGGGTGCGGCCATCGCGCTCGCGGGTTGCCTTTGGATTCCGGCGGGAGTGGCCCAGACCAATGCGCCCACGAACGGCGATGGGGACTTGCAGGGCAGCGTGGCTGCAGCCCTCAACAACGATTCAGCGTTGCAAGGCCAGAACATCAAAGCAACCACAGCGAATCGGGTGGTGACGCTTACCGGCACGGTGCAGACCCAGCAGCAGCGGCAGGAAGCCGAGACGGTAGCAGCGAATGTGGCGGGGGTCGCCGGGATTCAGGACAACATCACGGTTGCGGACGGCGATCAGGCACAGGCACAAGCTCCGCCGCCGGCTCAGACGGAACCGGCCGAGCCTCCCGCGAACGCACAACCGCAGAATGCGCAACAAATGCCCCCTCCGCCGCCTCCGGATCAGGTCCCTTCGGCGCGGCAACCCTATGGACAGCAGCCAGGCGCGTACGGAGCCTACATTCCGCAGCAGGAGGAGCCTGTGAGAGGTCCCGTGACCATTCCGGCGGGAACCCTGCTGCAAATTCGCACCAGCGAGCCGCTGGACACGCGGAAACTGCAGGCTGGGACGAATTTCCAGGCCACCGCAGCCAGCGACGTGTTTGAAGGCAACGTGCTGGCGATTCCGCGCGGAGCGGTGCTGCAGGGCTCGGTGGTAACGGTGAAAAAGCCGGGCGCACTGGGCGGGAGCGGCGAGCTCGAGTTGCAGATTACGTCGATCGATCTGGGCGGCAAGATGTACCCGGTCAGCACGGATATTTGGTCCACTAAAGGACCGAACAAAGCCGGCTACACAGCGGGCAACACGATCGGCGGAGCGCTGGTGGGCGCCATCATTGGCGGAGCCATCGGGCGGGGTCCGGGTGCGGCGATCGGGGCTCTGGCGGGCGGCGGAGCGGGTATGCTGGCGTCTGCCGAAACCAACGGACCGCGAGCCGTCCTGCTGCCGGAAACGCTGCTGAATTTCCATCTGGCGAGCGCCGTGACGGTGCAGCCCGTCTCCTGGCAGGAAGCGCAGCGTCTGGCGCAGACTGCGCCGCGTCTGCAGCGGCGGCCCGTTTACATGGCACCGCCTTATCCCTACGGCTATCCGTATCCGTATTATCGCGTCTACGGCTGGTAACCGAGACGGTTCCATAATCCATCAGGCCGGGGCAAATGTCCCGGCCTGTTTCTCTTTGCGATCCTGCGCCCCGATTGTCGCGCCCAGAACTCTCGCGACTTGGATTGTCGCGCACCAGCCGGTGTTCGTTCTCTTGCCAGAGCGGCCCTTATGATGAAGGAGTGGGCATCTCTGCGACCGAAGCGAGACCGACAGCGAAGCATCGCATGACACGGCGTTCCTTCCTGGCGCTGTCAGCGGCGTCGCTGGGAGGGCTGGGTCTGTATGCGGGGGAGATTTCACGCCATGAGTTGAGCATCGAGCAGCACACAATCCGGCTGGAGCGCCTGCCCGATGCATTTCGCGGCATGCGAGTCGTGCAAATCTCCGATTTTCACTACGCAGAGTTTACGGAAGCTTATTTTCTTCGGGAAATGGTCCAGGAGGTCAATCGGCTGCAGCCGGATATAGTACTGCTGACCGGTGATTTCATCAGCTTTGGCCCCCTTCCCTACTCCTATTCGCGCACGCACATGCCCGAGTGCGCCGCGATTCTGAGCGGCATCACCTGCGCGCAGCGCTGGGCGATTCTGGGCAACCACGATATGACGGTCGGGACCGAGTACGTGATCGGGCCGCTGCGCGAGCATGGTATCCCGGTCCTGCTGAATCAGTTTCAGCCCATCGAACGCAATGGCGGGCGTTTGTGGCTGGCTGGTCTTGGCAGCGTCTGCTGCGGTGAATCGTTCCCCGATAAGGGCATTCCGCGCCCGAAGACGGCCGGAAATGACCCGATTGTCGTTCTGTCGCATGAGCCGGACATTCTGCCGCAGATTGCCCGTTACAACGTCGACCTGATGCTCTCCGGACACACGCATGGGGGCCAGGTGCGGCTCCCTTTTCTTCCTCCCCTGGTCTTGCCTCGCTTCGGGCGGGACTACGTCGAAGGCTTGTTCCGGGAGGGCCGCACGCAACTCTATGTGAATCGCGGAATCGGCACGGTGGGGACACCGTTTCGCCTGAACTGCCCTCCGGAAATCACTGTCCTGACGCTGACTTAAGCAGGCAGGCGGACGATCAGCGATCCTGCGAGGTTTCGCGCCCGCCAATGCCTAAGGTCTTCATCTTGCGGTATAAGTGGCTGCGCTCCAGGCCGAGTGACTCGGCCGCGCGGCTCATGTTGCCGTTACAATCGTCGATTTTTCGGAGGATGTACTCTCGCTCGTAGGCATCGCGCGCCTGCTGCAGCGTATCGAAATCGCCCGAACGTACGGCTGTGCGCTGCACCAGCATCGGCAAATGACGGCGGTCAATGCGCTGGATCTGCGGATTGAGGATGAGCACGCGTTCAATCACGTTTTTCAGTTCGCGGACGTTGCCGGGCCAGTGATACTGGCGGAGCAGGTCGATGGCTTCATCGGCGATCTCGACGCGGGGCCGGCCGTATTCGCGGCCGAAGCCGCGCAGAAATTCGCGAACGAGAAGAGGGATATCTTCGCGGCGGTCGCGCAGCGGCGGGACATAAAAGGGAATGACATTGAGGCGATAGAAGAAATCCTCGCGAAAATTGCCTTTGGCGATCTCCTCTTCGAGGTCCTTGTTGGTCGCGGCAATCACACGCACATCGACGCTGATGGGCTGCGTAGCGCCTACCGGAACAAACCGCTGCTCATCGAGGGCGCGCAGTACTTTGGCCTGAGTCTTCAGGCTCATGTCACCCACTTCATCGAGGAAAAGCGTGCCGCTGTTAGCACGCTCGAAGGTGCCCCTCTTTTCCGGAGGGCCGCCGGCCAGTGCGCCGTTTCGGTAGCCGAAGAGCTCGCTTTCGATATAGTCCTCGGGGATGGCGGCGCAGTTCAGCTCCACGAAGACGCGATCGCCGCGCAGGCTGCCGGCGTGGATCGCACGGGCGATGAGTTCCTTGCCGGAACCGGATTCGCCATAAATGAGAACCCGGCCGTTGGTGGGCGCCATGAGGGTAATCTGCTGACGCAGAGCGCGGGCCTGTACGCTCTCGCCAGTGATTTGGGATTCCTTCGCCAGCTGGCGGCGGAATTCGACATTCTCGGTACGCAGACGGCGCGCTTCGATCGCGTTTTTGACCACAACGAGGGTGCGCTCCAGCATCAACGGCTTTTCCAGAAAATCGAATGCTCCCAGCTTCGTGGCCCGGACGGCGGTTTCGATGGTGGCGTGACCGGAAATGACGATGACTTCAGGACGAGACGAGGCATCGAAGGCGTGCATTTCAGTGAGAACCTCAATGCCATCGCGATCCGGCAGCCAGACATCGAGCAGCATGACGTCGTAGACAGGATCTCGAGCGAGCGCCAGCGCCTCCGCCGCGGTGCCTGCGCTAACCACCGAATAGCCTTCTTCGCGCAGAATCTCTTCGAGAGAGTCGCGAATCTCCGTTTCGTCGTCCACGATGAGGATGTGGTTCATGGGTACCGAGATCAGGCGGTTTTGGTGAACGCCGCAGCCGGCGCCCCTTCGGTTACGCCGTTTTCTGCCAACGGCAGCTCGATGATAAAGCGTGCGCCGGTGGGCGCGTTGTTCTCAGCGCGAATGGAGCCGCCGTGGTCCTGCACGATTTTGGCGACGATGGAAAGACCGAGACCGGTGCCGCGCTGGCGGGTGGAGAACCAGGGGAGAAAGAGACGCTCGCGCATGTCGTCAGTGAGACCGGGGCCAGTGTCGGAGATGATGATTTCCGCCATACCCTGGCGCTCGCCCGTTGATGTTTCCACAGACAGCACGCGCAGCAGGCTTTCCTGCATGGCTTCGGCAGCGTTGTCGATCAGGTTGGCGACGGCGCGGCGCATCGCTTCCGGATCGGCCATGACGGGAGGCAAACCGGTTTCGAGGTGCTTTTCGACGCGGATGTTGCGAATGCGGCCTTCGAAGAGAACCAGAGCACTCTCGACGATTGCGTTCAAATTGGAGGAGCGAGGATGCGCAACGGGAAATTCGGCGAGTGCGGCGAACTGGGTAACCAGCGTACGCAGCGATTCGACGGAGCCGAGGATCGCATCGCAGCATCTACGAATCACGTCCGGCGATTCCGGCAAACTACGATCGAGATGGCGACGGATGCGTTCGGCGGAAAGCGTAATGGGCGTGAGCGGATTACGAATCTCGTGGGCTATGCGCTGTGCGACTTCTTTCCACGCGGCCTGGCGCTGCGCGTGCAACAACTCGGTCACGTCTTCCAGAACGAGAATCGATCCGCCGCTCTGGCCGTTCGGGCCGCCGCCGGGATCGAGCGCGGCGATCGTCACCGCAAGGTTGACCGGCCCTCGTGCGGTACGCAGCTCGAAGTCGGAGGATGCGACACCCATGCGGTGAGCGCGACGGTCGAGGCGAATGAGCTCAGCACTGAATTCCGGAGGGAGCAGCGACTCGAGCTGCACGCCGGAAAGAGGAGCCTCGTTTTCGAGACGCAGCAGATCGGTAAAGGCGCGATTGCCGAGAAGAATGCAGCGTGACACATCGAGTGTGACGACTGCAGAGGGAATGGTTTCGAGGATCGTCTCCAGTTCCCTGCGCCGCGTGTCGACGGCCTGATTGGCAGCGGAGAGCTCACGGGCGGATCGTTCCGCCGATATGCGGCTTTCCTCGAGATCGGCGGCCATGTGGTTGAAGGAACGCACCAGTTCGGCCATCTCGGCGCTAGCAGGCGCAGTGACGCGGTGGCTGTAATCGCCCTTGCCGATTTCGTCCATCGCGTCCGCCAGGGCTTCAAGAGGACCGGTCATCTGACGGGAAACGTAAAGCGCCAGCCAGCTGCTGGAAAAGAAGACGAGCGCGGTGAGCATGAGGAGGAGCAGGAAGTAGGTGCTGCGAATCAGCCGCCGCTGGCGATAGAGCGCCCAATACTGGCTGGCGCCGCTGCTCAGGCCGGTCATGATGGTGTTGAGGCCGGCGGGCATCGGAAGTCCGGCCACCACCACGCCGCCGCCGGGCAGGCTGGCCGCGCCCAGTGCGTATTCGAGGCCGCCAACCACCAGCATCGGCTCATCGGCCCGCTGCGCCGCCTTGAGAATGGCCGACACAAGCGGCTGTCCTGCCGGGATGGTCTGCCGGTCTTCCTGATTCAGCCAGGAGTGCACTTTCGCTGTTCCAGGATTCTGTGGGATTTCGTACGCAGCAACTGGCTCAGAGTCGCGATACAGGGCGGCAAATCCACCCTGTAAGGTGATTTGGTGGGCGCGCATTTCATTCAGGATTTCCTGCGCATCGCTGGACTGAAATGCAGCGACCAACTGCGGCGAGCCCGCCATGCTCGCGGCTTCCGCTCGTGCGTTGAGGGAAGCGTAGTGCGACAATTCCATGGCGATCTGCGTGGATTCGTCGCGGACTTCTGACGCTGGCTCGGAGAACCACCGGTCGATGGAACGGTTCATGAGCAGAAAGCTGAACGAAAACATGAAGAGCGCGGGGACAAATGACAACAGGAGCGCGCCGATGAACATCCGCGTCCGCAGCCGCGCACCGAGAACCTGGCTGCGCTCCTCGGCCAGCAACTTGATGAGGTTGCGCAGCAGCAGA
>JBARMS010000269.1:0-34761 GCA_049802575.1 Acidobacteriaceae bacterium
CGCCCATGCGGATCATTTCCCACCGCGTCGCACCCAGCGCCAGCACCGCCTCCCGCTGTGTATGGGGCACCGCCGACATCACTTCGCGGGTCAGTGACGAAACGATGGGCAGAATCATGATCGCCAGAATCACCCCGGCCGCAAACAACCCAACGCCGAAATCTGGCCGCGTAAACAGGCCCGTCCATCCCAGCAGCCCGATCAGGAGCGGGTCGATATAGGTGCGCAGCAGCGGAACCAGAATGAAAATGCCCCACAGCCCGTACACCACGCTCGGAATCGCCGCCAGCAGTTCCGTCATGAACGAAAAGGGCCCGCGCAGCGCTTTGGGGCACATTTCCGTGAGAAAGACGGCGACACCCACCGCCAGCGGCACTGCGATGATGAGAGCCACCAGCGACGAAACGATGGTTCCGTAGATGAACGGCAGCGCCCCGAACTCCCCGCTCACCGGGTTCCACGCGCTCCCCACGAAGAACCTCCACCCAAACTTGTGGAGCGTCAGCTGCGACTGCGTCAGCAGTTCCGTGAAGATCAGAGCGACAATGGCAAAGATGCTCAGTGCGCACAGCAGCATCAGCCAGCGAAAAGTGGTGTCGGCCCAGCGCGAGTTGCCCCGGTTTTGCAGGAACGTGCGAACCGCGGAGTCCGGTGTGGGCGCAGCCGCCGTCCGGGACGCAGTGACGCCGACCGCGCCGGATGCGCCAGGAGGTTGGGGCGCGCGAGGTTCCTGAATCCGTAGACTCACGACCTGTCTACCCTACCGCCCGATTTTGAATGCCATGTTAATCACTATGAAAAACAAGGAAATAAGCGTCCACAGAGCGAGAGAAGTTTAAGCGTCGTCCGCTACCCTCGGCATCCAATCCCAGTGGTTCCCCTGCTGCCGACGGGTGAGGCCCCTGCCCCACAGTGGTTACGTTACCCGGGTCCGGAAGCCTTGCCGTTGGTTGCACCGGAAGCCTATACTCTCATCCGTTTGGCCCTGGAACGGGTTGGCGCCGGAACGAACGGCTCTTGTGCCATTTTTTTGGAGCACGCCGGACGGTTGGTTCACGGACCGGGGCGATTGGCTACGTGCAGGACAGAAGTGGAGATTCCCCGATGGCAACCATGACCCTTGAGCAGGAAATCAACCCCTGGGAAGCCCAGGCGGCACGTTTTGATTTCGCTGCGCGCAAGCTCAACCTCGATGAAGGCCTGTGGCGCGTGCTGCGGTATCCTTCCCGCGAAATTATTGTGCATTTTCCCGTCGCCATGGACGATGGCCGCATTGAGATGTTCACCGGCTACCGCGTCCTGCACTCCCAGGCCCGGGGTCCGGGCAAGGGCGGCATTCGCTACTCGCCCGACGTCACCCTCGATGAAGTCCGCGCGCTCGCCAGCTGGATGACCTGGAAGTGCGCCGTCGTGAATATCCCCTTCGGCGGCGCCAAGGGTGGAGTGATCTGCGACCCCAAGGCGATGTCCCAGGGCGAACTGGAGCGCATGACCCGCCGCTACACCGCGGAGATCATCGAGTTCCTCGGCCCTGAAAAAGACGTTCCCGCCCCCGACGTGAACACGAACGAGCAAACCATGGCCTGGATCATGGATACCTATTCCATGCACATGCGCCAGACGGTAACGGCGGTGGTCACCGGCAAGCCGCTCACCATCGGCGGATCGCGTGGCCGCAAAGAAGCAACCGGTCGCGGGATTGCCCTGGTTTGCGACGAAGCGCTCAAATACCTCGGGCTGCAGCGCGACGGCTGCCGCGTCATTGTCCAGGGCTTTGGCAATGTCGGTTCGAACGCCGCTCGCCTGATGCAGGAGCGCGGCTACAAAATCATCGGCATCGCGGAGTACGACGGCGGTCTCTTCAATGCCAACGGCATCGACATCGGCGCGCTCATTGAGCACCGCCTGCGCAACGGATCGGTTCTGGGCTTCCGCGGCGCCGAGGGCACGCCTTCCGCCGAGCTGCTCACCATGGATTGCGAAATCCTCATCCCCGCGGCCACCGAAAACGTGATCACCAGCCGCAATGCGGAGAAAATAAAGGCGCGCATCGTCTGCGAAGGCGCGAACGGGCCCACCACCGCGGTCGCTGATGAGATCCTCGCCGACAAAAAGGTCTTCATCATCCCCGACATTCTCGCGAACGCCGGGGGCGTGACGGCTTCCTATTTCGAGTGGGTGCAGGACCGCCAGGGCTACTTCTGGAAAGAGTCGGAAGTGAATGAGCGCATGGAAAGCATCCTCGCCGAGAGCTTTGACGACGTCACCCGCTACGCCGAAGCCCACGGCGTGAACAATCGCATCGCCGCGTATATGCTCGCCATCGACCGCGTCGCCTTCACCATCAAGCAACGCGGGATTTACGCGTAGCACCGCCCCGAATGGCAGGAACGGCGGCTGGGATTCTTTCCGCCGCCGTTTCCGCACGGATCGCCGGGCGCCCAGCCCAGGTCCCCCGGTGCCGCATACTCGAATTCAGCTCGGGGCCTTATCCTTAGTCCTATGAAGCTCTTCCTTCCGCCAGTTGCCGCGTTCGTTCTCCTCCTGGCCAGCACGCTGCCCGCCTCCGCCCAGGACAAAGGCCCCTGGCGCGCCTCCACCTCCGACGCCAAGTCGATCACCGGCGACATCGGCATCGGCGACTCCCGGCTCACCATCAACTTTTCCGGTTTCGATATCGCGGAGATTCGTGCGCTGAAACCGGCAGAGGCGTCCGCGGCCTTCGACGCCGATCCAGGCATTCCTGGCGGCGGTAACCTCTACCGTCTCAACATCCCGGCCCAGAAAAAATTTGTCCGCAACAACACCCTCTGCGGCTCCGATGATACCCAGTGGATGGCTACCTGGGCGGCCGGCTCGGAACTTCACGTTGCCTTCTTTTCCGGCCCGAAGATGCCGATCTTTACCATCGACGCGCTTGCCAATTCTGCCACGCTCTGTGGCACGTATTCCTACGCGCGCTGACGGCCGACAACCGTGGGCCCAACCCGGGCAACTCCCCCATGGGGCGCCCCATCCAAAACGCCACGGAACTAAATCACCGTTCTGCCAGCCCGATCCGGCCTCGGTTTTCTTTTTCGATATGTCAGCGACAGGCCTTCGCCCCCAGAGGGCAGAGCTACCCACGATTGATCCGGAGCAGGACACCAACGGACGTCAGTTCGCGATGGTGCGCGGCCGTCTCCGCGCGCTCCCCACGTTCTTTATCGTCGGACCGCCGCGCACGGGTACCACCTGGCTCCACGATGTTCTCCGCTCCGCCACCAACCTGCCCGCTCCTACCAAAGAAACCCGCTATTTCGACCTGCACTTCGATCGCGGATTGGGCTGGTATCTCGACCGGTACCCCCTGGCAGTCAATGGCTTGCCGCGCGGAGAAGTGGCGCCCACTTACTTCGCGTCCCCATTCGCCTGCGATCGCATCGCGCGTGTCGCCCCCGAGGCGAAGATCGTCTTCATCTTCCGGCATCCCGTGGAGCGCCTCGTCTCTCTCTACCGCCTCAAGCGAGCCTACGGCCTTTTGGGATGGAATCTGGAGGCGGCGCTCGATCGGGATCCTGAGCTGATTGCCTCTTCCCGCTACGCGACCCATTTCGCGCGCTGGCAGCAGCGCTTCCCTGGCCGCCAGCTCTTCGCTGCTTTCTACGATGACCTCAGCGCCGATCCGCAACTCTTCGTCGACCGCATCGCGGACTTCGTCGGCATTTCGCGCATCCCCCTGCGTGATGACCAGCGGCCCCACGTGGCCGCCACCGCGCATCTCTCTGAGCCGCGAAGCTATCTGGCAACTCGCTTGGCCACTGCGGCTGCTGAATGGTGCAAGGCGCAGGGCCTCGGGCGTCTGGTCGCGGAGGTGCGCAATTCCGCTCTGATGAAGGTCCTGGTCGGCGGGGGCGCGCCGTTCCCCGAAATTCCCCCAGCCATGATGCAGCGAATCCTGCATACGGTTTTGCCCGAAATCGACGCCCTTGAGGGAATGCTGGACCGCGATCTCTCGGCCTGGAAATCCCCAACCGCCCTGTAACGGCTCCTGATCACCGCTCCTCTCTCCCCATTCGCCCCGCCGATTTCCCCGTTGGCCGTACAAATCACGGTAAAATGTACGCAGGTTTACCCATGCTGCGGCTCACCAAGAAGGCCGATTACGGGCTCATGGCTCTCAAGTACCTTGCCGAGCATCCCACCGATGCTTCGCTGAGCGCCAGAGACATCGCCGAGGCCTACCACATTCCGCCGCAACTGCTGGCGAAGATCCTGCAGCGCCTCGCGAAAGTCGGCATCCTGCGTTCGCACGCCGGCATGAGCGGCGGCTATTCGCTGCTGAAACAGCCGCGGGAGATCTCGGCGTTCGAGGTCATCCACGCCATCGACGGGCCCCTCTTCATTACTTCCTGCGGGCCGAGCCACGACGGCTGCGACCTCACCGACAGCTGTACCATCAAAGAGCCGCTGGCGCGCGTGAACGATTCGATCTCCAGCCTGCTGCGCTCCATCAGCATCGCCGATTTGGCCGAGCCCTCCGCGGACGCGCCGCGGTCAAAGGCCCTGCAGGAACTGATCAGCATCCGGGTGTGACGGGCAAACGCTGGGGCGAACCGCACGAACGCGCTGAGGCAACAGGACGCCGATGAACCTGCCCATCTATCTCGACAACCAGGCGACCACACAGATCGACCCCCGCGTGCTCGACGCGATGATGCCCTGTCTCACCAGCGTCTACGGCAACGCGGCCAGCCGCAGCCATTCCTTTGGATGGGCGGCGGAGCAGGCGGTCGAGACCGCGCGCACGCAGGTGGCGCAGCTCATCGGCGCTTCACCCAAGGAGATCGTCTTCACCTCCGGCGCGACGGAGAGCAACAACCTGGCTCTCAAAGGTGCGGTGGAGAGCAGTTGGGAAACACGGCCCGCGGAAACGCCGCACCTCGTCACCCAGGCGACGGAGCATAAAGCCGTGCTGGATGTTTGCGCGTGGCTCGAAAAGCAGGGCTGCCGGGTGACCATATTGCCAGTGACGCCCGCAGGCGAGCCGGACGCGGGACGCGTATGCCTCGAAGATGTGCAGGCTGTCCTCGACGACGAGAAGCCGCTGGTCCTTTCCATCATGGTCGCGAACAACGAGGTCGGCGCGCTGCAGCCGGTAGACGAGATCGGCGCGCTGTGCCGCGAGCGTGGCGTTCTGTTTCATACCGACGCGGCCCAGGGGGCAGGCAAAGTGCCCATCGACGTGAATCGCAGCAACATCGACCTCCTCTCGATCTCGGGGCACAAGCTGTACGGTCCCAAGGGTGTGGGCGCGCTGTACGTCCGCCGCAGGAATCCGCGCATCGCGCTCGCTGAGCAGATGCATGGCGGCGGTCACGAGCGCGGTATGCGCTCGGGCACGCTCAACGCCCCGTCGATTGTCGGCCTGGGCGCGGCCTGCGCTATTGCCAGGGCGGAATTGCAGGAAGAGTCGGCGCGCATCCTCGCGCTCCGGGATCGCTTCCAGGAAAAGCTCGAAGCCGGGCTGGAGCGCGTCCGCGTCAACGGGTCGCGCGAGCACCGGCTGCCCGGCAATCTGAACATGACCTTCGAGCAAGTCGACAGCGAGTCGCTGATGATGGGGCTCCGCGATGTCGCGCTGTCGAGCGGCTCGGCCTGCACGTCCGCCGCCATCGCGCCGTCGCACGTGCTGCGCGCCCTGGGCCTCGACGACGAGGCCGCGCACAGCAGCCTCCGCTTCGGGATCGGCCGCTTCAATACCGAGGAAGAAATCGACTTCGTCGCCGAGCGCGTGATCGACGTGGTGCGCAAGCTGCGCGAGCTCTCCCCGGAGTTCGCGGCGTATACCTGATTCTTCCCGGATCGGGCGGTAGGATAGACCCGAGACGAATCGTCCCGATGCAACTCTCGGCCAAACCGGTGGCTGTCCAGGAGATTGCGCTGTGGCGCGATCTCTACCGCCAGGAAATGAACTGCCAGATTGTTCATGACTCGCTGCACCCCCGGCAGGGCTGGACGGAGGAGTTTCTCCTCGAAGCAGACGGAGCTCCGGTGGGGTACGGTTCCGTGGTGATCGGCGGCCCATGGAAGGGCACGCGGACGATCTTTGAGTTTTACGTGGCGCCCCCGCATCGCTCCCGGCTGTTCGATTGGTTCGCGACATTCGTGCAGGCGGGCGCCGCAACAGCCATGACAGTGCAGACGAATGACGTCCTGTTGAATGTCATGTTGCACACCTGGGCGCGCGACATCACCAGCGAGAAGATTGTTTTCGAGGACCAGACGACAACGGATCATCCGGCGAACGGTGCCGTGTTTCGGCGTCGCGGCGAACCCGACAACGACTGGGCCCTGGAGCTCGACGGAACAGTGGCGGCATGGGGAGGCGTCCTGTACCACTACAACCGCCCGTATGGGGATGTCTATATGGAGGTCGCGGAACCGTTTCGGCGCCGGGGCTTGGGCAGCTATCTTGTGCAGGAACTCAAGAGGGTCTGCTATGAGAGGGGGAGCATTCCCTGCGCCCGGTGCAACACGGAGAATGTGGCGTCGCGCAAAACTCTGCAGAAAGCGGGATTCGTTCCCTGCGCACACATCCTCAACGGAGCGCTTTGAATTCGCGCCGGGAGACGGATGCGTGATCGGCTTTCAATGGCCCTGAGGCTCCTTCTTTCCTCACTCCGCCTCCACGATCACGCACTTCAGATACTCGGTCTCCGGAATATTCAGCACGACCGGGTGGTCCGCCGATGCCCCGCGCACTTCCAGCAGGCACACGCGGCGGCGTGCATCGCCGGCAGCCGCCCGCAGCGTCTCCAGCAAATCGCCGAGGCTCACGTGGTGGGAGCACGAGCAGGTGATCAGCCGTCCTCCTGGCCGCAGCATTTTCAGCGCTCTCAGGTTCAGCTCGCGATAGCCGCGCAGCGCGCCCTCCACGGCGCGCTTCGACTTCGCAAACGCCGGCGGATCGAGCACGATGGTGTCGTATACCGACCCGGCATCGCTCCAGTCGCGCAGCAGCGCGAAAGCATCGGCCTCCACCCAGTCCACCTCCGCCGCGCCCAGCGCCTCGCGATTCGCGGTAAGGTTTCGCTCCGCCACTTCCAGCGCCGCCCGGGAGACATCCACGCCGGTGACCCGCGGGCACACGCGGGCAAGATGCAGTGCGAAGCCTCCCTGGTAGGTGCAGACGTCGAGAGCTTCGCCCGTGGCGTAGCGCGCCGCGGCCGCGTAGTTCTCGCGCTGATCGAGAAACGCGCCCGTCTTCTGGCCGCTCGTCGCGTCGAAGGCAAACGCCAGCCCATTGAGCCGAAACACCGTGCTGGTGACCGGATGCTCGGGGTCGCGCGCGAAGAGCGTCGTCGAGGCCGGCGCGCTCAGCTGCTCCAATTCGCGAATGCGCGGATCCTCGCGCTCCAGAATCGTCTCGAGCGCGCCCGTCCCGGCATCAAGCTCAGTGCGCAGCGTCTCCGTCAGCGCTCCGCGCACGGCGTCGTTGTCGAGCGCCTTGTGCCGCAACTGAACGATCACCAGCGCCGCGTATTGGTCCACCGTGATCCCGGGCAGCTCGTCTGCCTCGCTGAAGACGAGACGGCACGCGTTGTTGTCCGCATCGAGCAGCGGCTTGCGGCGCCCGATCGCCGCGCGAAGGCGCCCGCGCATCAGATCGAGCCAGGCGTCCTCGCCGTCGACGACCCCCGGTGCGACCACGCGCAGCGCAATCTCCGATGCCGGACTGTACAGCGCCGTCCCCAGCAGCGCGCCGCGGCGATCCGCCACCGGGATGAGGCCCGCTGCGAGCTGTTCCGGGTCTCCAGGCCAGGCTTCAACGTCGGAGCGGTACACCCACACATGCCCCGCCCGCAGCCGGTCGGCCGCGCGACGGCTGATCCGGACAGCGCCAGGAATCTCCGGCGACGCTTCGCTGGGCCCGGATTCCGCAGCCGCGGCACCGCTCCGGACCTCTCGCCCAGGCCGATTCTTCCCGCGGCTTCGCCCGTCGGCCCCCGTCTTCCTCTTCTTCCTGCTGTCGCGTTTCTGCTCTCCCGGCATCACACTTCCCTGAAGCATCTTCGCACAGAGGAGAGGAACGTACGTTGAGCGGGAAATGCCGCTGGCTGCTGTCGATCGTGCTGCTCGCTGCGCCCAGGCTGGCGAGGACGCAAGCTGCCCCGCCGGCAAACGACCCGCCGCAAGCGGCATCTCCGGCCGCCCCGGCAAAGCTGACGCCACAAGCGCAGCCGCCGGCCAAATCTGCGTCAACCGAGTCGATCGCCGACGCCGCGCCTTCGTCCTCGCCGGCCGCCGTCCCGGTCCGGACAGAGATCGGCGCCCTCGACGGCGCCTCCTACCGCATCGACATTCCGAAGAACTGGAACCGCGGACTCGTGCTTTATTTCCACGGCTACGAGCCCACGCGCCTCACTTTCGACGCCAAATATCCCCCGGGCCGCGTGCTCCAGGAGATCCTGAATCGCGGCTATGCGGTCGCTCGTTCGGGCTATGGCGTCGGCGGATGGGCGCTGCCCCAGGCAGCCGCGGAAACCGAAGCGCTGCGCCGCCACTTCAGAAAAAAGTACGGCGTGCCGCGCGAAACCTTCGTCATGGGTCATTCCATGGGCGGCCTGCTCACCCTCATGTCGCTCGAAGAAGATCCGCGCGACTACGCAGGCGGCCTGGCCCTGTGCGGCGTTACCGCGCCCGCCGATCTCGTGATGCAGCGGGCCTTCGCCAACCGCGTTGCCTTCGACGCGTTCTTTCCCGGCATTCTGCCCGACGTGAACCACGTGCCGCCGAACTTCATGATGAACGACATCCCGACCATCGCGAAGGTGCAGAAAAGCCTCGATGCCGACCCCAAATCGGCAGCCATCGTCCGCCAGCTCGCGAACATCCATACCAACCGCGGCCTGGCCGACGTGCTCGTCTTCAATACCTTCGTCATCGAGGATCTGCGCCTCAAATCCGGCGGCAATCCCTTCGACAACCGCAACCTCATCTACACGGGCACCGACAACGACCCGCTGCTCAACGAGCGCGTGCATCGCTACGCCGCCGACCCCAACGCGTATCGATTCCTGGCCGACTGGTATTCACCCACCGGCAACCTGCGCCGCAAGCTGCTCGAGGTGCACACCATCTACGACCCGCTGGTGCCCGCTGCGACCACCGCCTGGTACAACGAGCTGACGCGCCGCCTCGGCAACGGCAATCTCTACGTGCAGCAATACGTCGACCGCGACGGCCACTGCAACATCACCGCCGCTCAGACCGGCCTGGCCTTCGATGAGCTGCTCGACTGGGTCCACAACGACCAGCGCCCCACCCCCGGGCTGTTGCCCGGCAGCCCGCCACCGCCGGTGAAGACGCCCCCCAAGCCGAAGAATCCGGGCAAGCCGGAATAGCGCCGCGCCCGCTCCTTCATGCGCCTCCCGCAACTCCCGCCTATAATGGGTCATGGCGAGTGTTCAGCCACATACGCTCTCCGTCGAGCGGGTCCCCGACCTGTTCCCGGAGAAGTTCCGCAAGCTGCTGGACACGGTTCGCGCCAACCGCCCCTCCGACGACACGAAAATCATCCGCCAGGCCTGGGAATTCTGCCTCGAGCATCACAACGGCCAGCAGCGCGCCTCCGGCGAGCCCTACGTGCTGCACCCGCTCGAGGTCGCCCTCGTCCTCGCGGAGATGAAGCTCGACTCCACCGCCATCGCCGCCGGCCTCCTGCACGACGCGGTCGAAGACACGCCCGTCACCACCGAAGACATCGTCGCCAAATTCGGCGAGCAGGTCGCGCACATCGTCGAGGGCGTGACCAAGATCGACAAGATCCAGTTCGCCAATCGCGAAGACCGCCAGGCGGAGAACGTCCGCAAGATGCTGCTGGCGATGGTCAGCGACGTGCGCGTGGTCCTCATCAAGCTGGCCGACCGGCTGCACAACATGCGCACGCTGCAGCATCTGTCGCCCGATCGCCAGCGCGCCATCGCCCGCGAGACCCTCGACATCTACGCGCCGCTCGCGCATCGCCTCGGCATGGGCAAGCTGCGCGGCGAGCTCGAAGACCTGGCCTTCAAATACGTCGACACCATCACCTGGGACCAGCTCCACGAGGCCATCGAAGCCAGGCGCTCGGAAGGCGAGCAGTTCCTCTCCGGCGTCGAAGCTCTGCTCTCGGAGAAGCTCCACGAGAACAACATCAAGGCCCGCGTGGAGTGGCGCATCAAGCGGCTCTACTCCATCCACCAGAAGCTCGTAAAATCGCAGACCTCCATCGACCAGGTTTATGATCTGCTCGCGCTGCGCGTCATTACCGGCAGCGTGCAGGACTGCTACGCCGTCTTCGGCATCATCCACAGCATCTGGCGTCCCGTCCCCGGCCGCATCAAGGACTTCATCGCCATGCCGCGGCCCAATTTGTATCAGTCGCTGCACACAACGGTCATGGGCGAGGGTGGCCACCAGTTCGAGGTGCAGATTCGCACCGAGGAAATGCACCGCATCGCCGAAGAAGGCATCGCCGCCCACTGGAAATACAAGGCCGGCGGCTCGCCGGTCAGCGCGCGCGACGAGCAGCGGCTCGCCTGGGTGCGGCAACTGGTCGAGTGGCAGCGCGACATGACCGACCCCAACGAGTTCCTGTCGACGCTCAAGATCGATCTCTTCCCCGAAGAGGTCTACACCTTCACGCCGAAGGGCAAGGTTGTCGTTGTTCCGCGCGATGGCACTCCGCTCGACTTCGCCTATACCATCCACACCGAAGTCGGCCATACCTGCATCGGCGCGCGCGTCAACGGGCGCATGGTGCCGCTGCGCACCAAACTACGCAACGGCGACATCGTCGAAGTGGTGACCCAGAACGGCCACACCCCCAGCCGCGACTGGCTCACCTTCGTCAAGAGCAGCCGCGCGCGCAACAAGATTCGCCACTGGCTCAACGAGCATCAGCGCGAGCGCGCCATCGACATCGGCCGCAAGCTGCTCGAGCGCGAAGCGCGCAAATACAAGATCCCGCTCTCGCAGTTCGAAGAGGCCGACTACGCGCGCCTCGCCGCCGACTACAGCCTGGCGACCCCGAGCGACCTGATGGCCGCCATCGGCTTCGGCAAATATTCTGCGCGCCAGGTGCTCAACCGGCTGGCTCCGGCCCTGATGCACCCGCAGCAGGAACCGGAAGCCGCGCCGCTGACGCCGGGCGCCGATGCGGTGCGCCGCGTCTCCGCCTCCAGCGGAACCGAGTCCCTCGTCGTCGAAGGCCAGAATGAGCTGCTCGTCTATCGCGCCAAGTGTTGTAACCCGATCCGCGGCGAAGAGATCATCGGTTACGTCACGCGCGGCAAGGGCGTGGCCGTGCACGCGCGCAACTGTCCCAACGTCCAGAACCTGCTCTACGAGGCCGACCGGCGCATCGCCGTCGAGTGGTCCCGCACCGCCGGCGAGAAAGCTGGCCAGCCGCAGACCTACCCGGTCAAGCTCACGGTCCACTGCGACGATCGCGCCGGCATGCTGAAAGAAATCACCGCGGTCATCAGCGACGGCAACGCCAACATCCGCACCGTCGAAACCCATCCCGGCGACGCCGGCGACGCCATGATCGAGTTCGTCATCGACGCCGAAGACGTCCGCCACCTGACACTGCTCATTCAGGGCCTCCGCCGCCTCCCCGGCGTCCGCGACGTGACGCGCTCGCAGAAGCTCTAGCCTCCATCACTGGATTTCGCTGCATAACAGTACTGTCATCCTGAGCGAGCCTTCCGCATCGTCGAGCCACTTTTGGCGCGACAACCTTTTCAGCCGCGAGTCGAAGGACCTGCATTGCACCCCAACGATAGAGCGAACCGCTGCGACACTCGACTAGCCAGTGCGCCGGCGGCGCGGCCGGCGAATCGGCATTCGGACTTCCAGAATGTCACGCGACGCGTCCTTCTCTGAACGTCTGTGAAACAGCCTCAGTTCACGCCCAGCTCCCGCGCCGCGATCTCCGCAATCGCCGCGCGATTGTCCCGCCACGCAGCCCACTCCGCCCGGCACCACGCCTCAATCTGCTCATCGCGCTCCGGCCCCGCACGCGCCGCCAGCACATCCGCCACCCGGATCGCACCACCACTCGCTGGCAGCGGCAGCAACCGCCACGATTTCCGCTTCCGCGCCATCCGCATGTGCGCCTGCTGCACCGCCAGGCCCGTGAATCCCTTCTCGACGTGCAGATACAGCCCGATCAGCGCGAACACCAACGCCATGGGCTTCGTCGCAGCATCTGCGTGCTGCAGGGTAAAGGTGTCGATGGCAATTTGGTGGATAAACGGCGGACGCGGCTGCGCCAGCGTATAAAACGACAGCTCATCGAACAGCTCTCGCTCCGTTCTCATCGGTCCACCCGCCGCGTCCCCAACGAGGCGCGAGCCGTACGCCCGCGCCACGCTACAAACCCTAATCCCTAATCCCCGCTTTTCCCCCCGTGCGCTCGTATCACCACCTCAATATTCCCCCGCGTCGCGTTCGAGTACGGACAAGTCCGATGCGCCGCCGCGACCAGTTCCTCCGCGCTCTTCTGATCCTGCTCCGGGATCGTCACATCCAGTTCCACCCGCAGCGTGAATCCCTCCCCCTGCCCCTCGTCGTACGGCCCCACGCCCACCTGCGCGCGCACCACCACCACGCCGGCCTTTTTCTTCGCCAGTGCCGCCTGGTACTCCACCGCCCCGCCAAAGCACGCCGCATATCCAGCCCCAAACAGCTGCTCGGGATTCGTCTTGTCTCCGCGTCCGCCCATCTCCGGCGGCAGCGCCAGATCATGATCGAGCAGCCCATCGCTCGAGCGCACATGCCCGTGCCGCGCCCCCTCCGCCGTTACATCCGCGGTGTACAGAACCTTCATTGGCGTCAATCCTCCTGACCGATTCTCTCCTGGCGAGAAGGAATGCGAGCCAAAGGAGCAACGCAACGCGAATTAGTCTGGATCGCGGCCGAATCGGCCTCACTCCGTCCGCAGCGCTTCCATCGGATCGATAGAAACAGCGCGGCGCGCAGGCAGCGACGCCGCGGCCAGCGCGATGAGCACCAGGGCCAGCGCGGCTCCCGCAAACACAGCAGGGCTCTCCGCGTGCACTTCAAAGAGGAAGCTGCTGACGGCCCGGGCGGCAAAAAACGCGCCCACGCCGCCGGCGGCGATGCCGATGGTCAACAGCAGCGCCGTCTGCCGGAGCACAAGCAGAAAGACGCGCATCCGCGTTGCACCCAGCGCCATGCGCACGCCAATTTCAGTCGTCCGCTGCGTGACGCTCCACGCCAGCAGCCCATAGATCCCAATCCCGCTCAGGAGCACGCCCAGCAGCGCGAAAAACCCCGACAAGACCGACAGCAACTGCGCCCGCGCCGCCGAATCGTCGAATAATTGCTGGAACGTGGCGGGATCGGTTTCCGGACTCGCGGGGGCGAGTTCCCGGATGGAGCTGGTATACGCCGCGCTGGCCTCCGTCAGACTGCGCGCATGAATCGCAAAGAACAGCCCCGACAACCTCTCTGTGGCCGCGCTGATGGGCCGGTAAACGATGGGCGGGGGCGCCTCGTGCAGGGTGTCGTACTTTGTATCCTGAACGATGCCGACCACCTGGCAATCGCGAACGACGGTCGATCCGGTGTTCATATCGCTCGAGACCTGATGGAGGTTCCTCCCAAGGGACGAAGTTGCGGGGAAAATGATACGTGCCGCGCTTTGATTCAGCACGCAGGAATGCAGGTCCCCATCGTCGTTGCGCAGGTCGCGTCCCGCCAGCACGCGCGTGCCCGTTGCCGCGAAGTAATGGGCGGCAACCTCGTTGACGTCCGCATTGCGCGTGGCGGCGTGCTGCGCATCGGCTGCGGCCGTGAAGCCGCCGTCGTGAATCCAGCCATAAAACGGCAGAATCTCGACCACGCTCGCCGCATCGACGCCCGGCTGCTCTTCCATGCGCGCGAGGACGCGCCGATAAAGGGCTACAAGATCCGCGCCTTTCTGCGGCAGCCGTCCGAAATCGGCGATATAGAAGACCACGTTCTGCGTCCGGAAGCCAGAGTCGTCAGTGCGCAGATGCACCACGCTCGCACCCAGCAGTGCTGCGACGACCACCAGAGTGAGCGAAAGGCCCACCTGCAGCGGGACGAAGACGCTGCGCGCCGCGGCTCCGCTGCCGCCGGCCCGCGCTCGCGACAGGCGCAGCGACTTCTCGATGTCAATGTGGCTCGCCATCCACGCGGGAATGGTGCCGAACAGCAGGGCGCAGAGGCACGCGCAGGCTGCGGTGATCGCGAGCACCGCGATGTCGGGACGGACGGACAGCGAGACTTCCGCCTCGCTGTTGCCGAGCGAATGCAGCATCCACGGGCCGGCCAGCCACGCGAGCACGATGCCCAGCAGCGCGCCGGGGATCGCCAGCATCAGGCTCTCCACCAGCAACTGGCGCACCAGGCGCTTGCGGCCCGCGCCGAGCGCGCCGCGGATGGCAAACTCCTGCTGCCGCACGGACGCCCGCGCCAGCAGCAGACCCGAGAGATTCGCGCAGCAGATCAGCAGCAGGGCGCCCACCAGCAGCTGCAGCAGCAGCAGCGGCTGCGTATATTGCAGGCGCAGGGTGCTCCAGCCGGTCCGCGCCGCATCCACATCCAGCGTGGACTTCTCGACAACCGGCAGGTGCCGGACCTGCGGCGGCAACACGGTGTCGAGCATCCCGGGAAAGAGCGTGGTCATCTCCGCCTGGGCCCGCGCGCGCGATACGCCCGGTCTGAGCCGTGCAAACGCCATGATCCACAGGCCGCCGCCGGAGTGCAGGCCGGCCTCATTGTTGTTGATCGCCGCCGAAAACTCGATGGGTAAATAAAGGTCTGGGTGTTCGGCGACGACCATCCCCTCAAATCCCTGCGGCGCCACGCCCACAATGGTTACGCCTTTGTCGGTTACGACGACGTGCCGCCCTATCACCGCGGGATCGGCGTGGTATTGCTCGACCCACAGGCGATAGCTCATGACCGCGGCCCATCCGTCGGGACCGCCTCCGGGCTGATCGTCCGCGGGTGTCAGCAGGCGCCCCGCGGCGGGCCGGATGCCGAGAGCCTGAAAGGCGTTCCCACCCACAATGGCCCCGCGGCGGCCATGGATCACGCCGTCGTCGCGGAGAACGAAGTCGTAGACGCACCACCCGAAAACGCCGGAGAACGACCGTGCCCGCTGTTGCGCGGCCTGAATCAGCGGTACGTTCAGAGGTGAATTATTGGCGTCCCCGTTGGGTGCATGCAGATCGATCGTGAGCCGCACCAGTTGGCCGGGATCAGGCACGGGCAGGTTGCTGAGCAGCAGCGCATGGGTCAGCGTGAAGATGGCGGTGTTGGCTCCGATACCGAGCGCGAGCGTCAGAATTGCCGTGACCGCGAATCCCGGCGTGCGGCGCACCTGGCGCGAGGCGAAGCGCACATCCTGCCACAGCGTTTCCAGTCCATTCCAGCTCCAGCTCGCGCGCGTCTCGTCGCGCAGCGCCGCTGGATTGCCGAAGCTGCGCAGCGCCGCGTAGCGAGCATCTTCGGCGCTCATCCCGGCGGCGCGATTCTCGGCGATCTGCTGCTCGAGATGGAACTGCAGCTCCGCGTCGAGCCCGCGATCGGCGCGTCCGCGGCGCACAAGCATTTGTAACCGCAGTCGTGCCTTATCGAGCCATCGCATCGCTTCTTTCACCTCCCGCCGGGCCTTTCGTCAGGTCAGGCGCGCAGCGCGTCCGCCTGGCGCGGCCAGTCCCTACGCCTTCTCCATCACCAGGTTGATGGCTGCCGACAATCGGCTCCAGTTGGCGCTCTCCTGCTCCAGTTGTTTGCGGCCCGCGGCGGTCAGCGAATAAAACTTCGCCTGGCGTCCGGTTTCGCTTTCCGCCCACTTCGCCCGGATCCACCCCTGCTGCTCCAGCCGGTGCAGCGCCGGATAGAGGGAGCCTTGCTGCACCTGGAGAACCTCCCGCGAGATTTGCTGGATGCGTTTGGCAATCGCCCAGCCATGCATCGGCTCCGGCGCAACCGTGCGCAGGATGAGCAGGTCGAGCGTGCCCTGAACGAGATCGTTTGGCTTTCCCATACTATGACGGTCTACACTACGCAATTGTCGATCGTCAAGGTATGGGAAAAAGGCGGGAAAAGGGAATAGGGATTAGGAAATAGGGATTATGGGAGAGGAATGCGCAGAAACGCTGGCGGGGCTTAGGCTGTTTCGAGCCGCGCCAGAAAGTCTTGCAGCTCCGGCGGAAGCGGCGCCTCAAGGTGCAGCGGCTGTCCGCCGACCGGATGCGCAAACTCCAGCTCCGCCGCATGCAGGAAATTCCGCTCCAGCTTCAATTCCTCGCCATCCTCTCGCTTCATCCGTGCCGGCGCGCCATACAGCGTGTCGCCGACCACAGGATGTCCGATCGACGCGAGGTGCACTCGAATCTGATGCGTCCTGCCCGTCTCGATCCTCACCCGCACCAGCGTGAAGGAGCCCCAGGCCGAAGTAATTCGCCGCTCGACTGTGTAATGCGAAACCGCCGTGCGCGCGCCGGCTTCCCGCCGGGTCGTCATCCGCGTGCGGCGCATGAGATCGCGCGCGACCGGCGCGTCGATGGTCCCCTTGTCGTTCCTCAGCCGCCCCTGGACCAGCGCGACGTAGGTTTTGCGCATCTGCCGGCGCGAGAACATTTCCGTCAGCTTCACGTGCGCCGCATCAGTGCGCGCCACAACGATCAGGCCGCTGGTCTGCTTGTCCAGCCGATGGACGATGCCCGGGCGCAGATCGCCGCCGGTGGTCGAGAGCGTGCGGTAGCGATGGAGCAGCGCGTTCACCAGCGTGCCCGCTCCGCGTTTTCCCGCTTCGTCCACGCCTGCGCCGGCGTGCACCATCATCCCGGCCGGCTTGTCGATCACCGAGAGCGCCTCATCCTCGTAGACCACGCGCAGCGGAATGTCCTCCGCGAAAGCCTTCAGCGGCGGCGGCACCGGGTCGCCAAGCACCTCGATGGATTCGCCGCCGCGCAGCCGATAGGAGGCGCGCGGCCACTGGCCGTTCAGGCGCACCTTTTCCTGGCTGAGCAGCAACTGCACGCGCTCGCGGCTCACGCCATCAAGCTGCGCAGTCAGCCACGCGTCGAGCCGTTGTCCCGCCGCTTCTGCCGGAACCGAAAATGTGCTCGTCATGGTTACGAAATTCGCCTCTACCACTGCCCGTTGAACTGCCCCGGCCCGGTCAGGCCATCAATCCACGCCGGCAAATTCGGCTGCGGCGGTGGAGGCGGAGGCGCATCGGGTGGAATCCATCCCCGTTGCAGCAACCAATTCCGCAGCAGCGCAGGCCAGGTGGCGAGCGGCGCGATCGATCCGCACAGCCCGCAGCCGTGATTCGCGTAATCGTAGACATGCAGCTCGGCCGGAACGCCCTGCTCGACCAGCGCGCGGTAGAAGTCGAGGCTGTTCGCAATCGGCACCGTCGGGTCCTTCTCCGTGGCGAAGAGGAACGTCCGCGGCGTCTCCTTCGTCACGTTGAACTGATTGGAAAGCTTGTGCGCGAGCGCGGCGTCCGGGTTCGGCCCGAGCAGGTTCGCGCGCGAGCCGGCATGCGTCTCCGGCAGCTCCATGCTGATCACCGGGTACGCAAGGATCAGGAACGCTGGGCGTGGGCACTGCATCTCGGTCCCGCCCAAATCGCGCGCGCCGCCGGTGCACTCCGTGCCCAACGTGGAAGCCAGATGGCCGCCCGCCGAAAATCCCCACACCCCAATGCGGTCCGCATCGATGCCGTACTCCGCCGCATGCTGGCGCATCAGCAGCAGCGCCTGCTCGCCATCGCGAATCGGCGCGGGATAGCGATACGGCGCGACGCGGTAGTCGAGCACAAACGCCGGAACGCCCTGCGCATTGAGCCAGCCGGCAATCTGCACGCCTTCGTGCCCGATGGCGACGTGCTCATAGCCGCCGCCAGGAATCACGAGCACCGCTGCGCTCGTGGATCGCTTCTGCGGCAGGAAAGCATACAGCCGCGGCTTGTCGGCTTCAGCATTGCCCAGCGCACCCGGCGCGCCATCGGGCCACAGCATGATCGGAGCCGGAATGCCCGCAGGAGGTTGTTGCCCGGAAAACGGCGTTGCGCAGGAAATGAGAAGAAGAGACGCCATCGCCCAACTCTTCATGCGATCAGTATAGGAGCGGCGCGGTTGCGCACCGGCTTCTCGTGTCTCTGCCGCAGAAATACGGATGCGTTCACGATGTCTGCGCGACAGCCCGGTCTGCAACCGGAGCGCGCCGCAGCCACAGCGCGCCTCCTGCCAAAACCGCCAGCACCGAGAGAATCTGCGGCAACGTAAGAAATCCGCCCAGCCAATGCGTCTCATCGCCGCGAAAAAACTCGACAAAAAAGCGCCCCACCCCATAGAGAAACAGCCACGCGCCGGCAGTTTCCCCAGCGCGCGCCGGCCGAGCAGAAGCAATTCCAGCATCGGCAGCTTCTGAATCAGCCACACCGCGCCGCGCTCGAACGCTCCGCCGGCCCATCGCCAGCAGCAGCGCGAAAATCGCCAGCGACAGCGCCGCATCGTAAAGCTGCACCGGATGCAGCCGGATGCCGAGCGGCGTGCGGTACCACAGCCACGCCACAATTTTGCGATACGTCACGCCCCATGGCACCGTGGTCGGCTTGCCCCACGCCAGGCCGCCGCAAAACGCTCCGATGCGGTTGAGCGCGAAGGCCAGCGCAGCCGCGGGCGCCAGCGCATCGGCGGTAGCCGGCAGCGGCAAGCCTTCCGCCAGCGCATAGAGCACCGCTGCAGCGATGCCGATAGCCGCGCCGCCCAGCGCAATTCCCGCGCCGGAAATGCTGGTGAGCCCCAGCACCCAGAACGGATGCGCGCGGAACGTGGAGAAATGCGTAGCGATGAGCAGGAGCCGCGATCCGAACAGTGCCGCCAGAATCGCGATCAGCCCCAGGTTCCACACCTTTTCCCCCCGCAGCCCCAGTCGCTGCGCCTGCCATACCGCAACGCCCAGCGCAGCCAGCAGCGCAGCAGCCGTCAGCACTCCGTACGTGGGGATCGCGAGATTGCCGAAATGGAAGAGAAAAGGATGCACGCGGCGTTCAGCGTGAGACAGGAAACTCAGCCAGGCTCGGAACGAACCTGAGAAGGCAAAACCTGAGAAGGTAAAAGACCGGCCCGCTGGGCCGTGGGGTAATGCGCTGGTGAACCCGTCCTAAGACGGTGGGAACTCTCCGCGGCTCTTTAGGCATTCCGGACTGGCGGACACTGCACACCGAGCCGATTGTCGAGTCGAGCCCCCTGTTCGCATGAATGTAGGTTCATCCAGCGTTGATCACCCTCACCTGCTTTGCAGGCCGGTCTCTTGACTGGATGCTAACTATCCTCGCGTCTTTTGGCAAGCGCATGCCGGGCACACAAAATCCGACCCCACCCTTCGCCACTCCGCTCCGCTCGCTACACTATCCCTTCCATGCTGCGCACCGTCCAGGCCACGCGCTACGTGCTCCCCCTGCGGGAGGGCGGCTCGCTGCCCGCCATCGTCGAGGCTGACGACCTCGGCCTCTACGTGGTCAAATTTCGCGGAGCCGGCCAGGGCGTCCTCGCCCTCATCGCCGAAATCATCGCCGGCGAGATCGGCCGCGCCCTTGGCCTGCGCGTCCCCGAGCTGGTCCTCGTCGATATCGATCCCGTCCTCGGCCGCAATGAGCCCGACTACGAGATTCGCCAACTGCTCAAGGCCAGCCTCGGCATCAATCTCGGCCTCGATTTTCTGCCTGGCTCGACGATGTTCGATCCCGCCGCGCGCGACTCGGCCCCCGCGGACGAAGCCTCGCTGCTCGTCTGGTTCGACGCATTCGTGCTCAACGTCGACCGCACCCCGCGCAACGCCAACCTGCTCATCTGGCACCGCAAGCTCTATCCCATCGACCACGGGGCGGCGCTCTTTTTCCATCACAACTGGCCTGCGCGCGAAGAAAAAATCACCTCTCCGTTTCCTGAAATCGCGCAGCACATTCTGCTTCCCTGGGCCACGCAGCTCGAATCAGCCGCCGCAGCCGCTCACGCCCGCCTCATGCCCGGCGTTCTCGCTGCCATCATCGAGCTGGTTCCCGAAGAATGGCTCGCTGCGGTTCCCGACGGCGTTTCTCCCGCCGAGCGCCGCGCCGGCTACCTCGATTTCCTCACGCGCCGTCTGGCCGCATCCGCAATCTTCACCGAGGAGGCGATCCGTGCACGCACACGCCTCGTTTGACTACGCCATCCTCCGCGTCGTTCCGCGCGTCGAGCGGCAGGAGTTCATCAACGCCGCCGTCGTCGTCTACTGCCCGGAGAAAAAATACCTCGCCGCCCGCGTCCATCTCGATGTCGCGCGACTCAAAGCCCTCCATCCGGACGCGGATCTCGATCTCGTCCGCGAGCACCTCGCTGCCGTCGAGCGCATCTGCAGCGGCGACGAGGCCGCGGGCCCCATCGCGCGCCTGCCCCTCGGCGAGCGCTTCCACTGGCTCACCGCGCCGCGCAGCACCATCATCCAGCCCTCACCGGTCCACACCGGCGTGTGCGACGGAACGAATGACCTGCTCGATCGCCTCGAAAAGCAGTTCCTCGGCCTCTGAAGTACCGTTGACCTCCCGTTCCGCCTCGCCCACACTCCTGGCCAGCGAAGGGAGAACGCCCTGGCCCTCGACTTTTCCGCTCTCGTCCTGCGCACCCTTGTCTACGCAACAGCGTTTGTCGGATTCCTGCTGATCTATCTGCCGGCCCGCGTCCTCGCCGCCGCCGGCATCCAGCGGCCCGCTTCCATGGGACCAGCGCAAACCGCCGGCATCCTCATTGGATCGCTGGGCGCTGCGCTCACCGCCTGGTGCGTCATCAGCTTCATCGCTCTCGGCAAGGGCACGCCGGCGCCTTTCGACGCACCCCGCCGCCTGGTCGTTCGCGGACCCTACCGTTTCCTGCGCAATCCGATGTACGCGGGCGCAGCCACCGCCATGGCCGGAGCCGCGCTCTTCTACGGATCGCTCGGATTACTGGCCTACATCGCCGCGTTCCTGCTCGCCTTCCACCTCTTCGTCCTCTTCTACGAAGAGCCGACGCTGCGCCGCAAGTTTGGCGCGGACTACGAAGGTTACTGCCGTCAGGTCCGCCGCTGGTGGCCGCATCTGCATCGCGCATGACCCCACCGTTCCGCGACGATCGCCAGGCAGGCCACACCCGCAAACTCACAGCATCAATGGCAATGGCATTCTCCGCGAACATGGCCCCAAAACGTCTTTTCGTTCGAAGGGGTAAGCGAAGATTTTCCTTTTGTCTTTTCGCCCCCCGGATGCCCAACATTTGCCGGCCGCCCAGGTTCAAGGCACCTGTACCCTGCAACCGGTCCCCTGACCCCTGTCCCCGGCTGATATCCTGTTCTTTCACTGCAGTTCACTCGCTCGAACGAATCTCACCAACCGCGCCCGATCAACCTGCGCCGATCCGCGCGACTCCCTCTGAGCGCAATTCCTTATGGCTGACGCAAAACTACAAATCATTCCGCTGGGTGGGCTGGGCGAGTTCGGCATGAACTGCCTGGCCGTGCGCTACAAAGACGACATCATCGTCATCGATGCGGGCCTCATGTTTCCTGAGTCCGAGCTCCTCGGCGTCGACATCGTCGTCCCCGACATTTCCTACCTCACCGAAAACCGGGATCACGTCCGCGGCATTATCCTCACCCACGGCCACGAAGACCACATTGGCGGCCTGCCGTGGATCCTGTCCGAGCTGAACGTTCCCGTCTACGGCACCGAGTTCACCCTGGCCTACGTGGAGGGCAAGCTCGAAGAGCACGCCCTGCTCGACGACACCGAGCTCATCGAGATCACTCCCGGCGCGCGCTTCACTCTCGGCCCGTTCACCATTGAGCCCATCCGCGTCACGCATTCTCTCGTCGACTGCGTCGCGCTCGCCATCGAAACGCCGGTGGGCACCATCGTTCACACCGGCGACTTCAAGATCGATCTCTCGCCGCCCGACGGCAAGGCTTTCGATCTGCACCGCTTCGCAGAGATCGGCAAGCGCGGCGTGCTCTGCCTCCTCCAGGACTCGACCAACGTCGACCGCCATGGCTACACGCCCAGCGAATGGGCCGTGAAGCCGCGCCTCGACGAGATTTTCGGGCGCACCAGGAAGAAGCTCTTCTTCAGCTGCTTCTCTTCGTCGATCTACCGCATCCGCATCGCCACCGAGCTGGCCCGCCTCCACGGCCGCAAGGTGGCCATCGTCGGCCGCTCCATGCTCGAGTCCTCAGAGATCGCGCAGGACCTCGGCTATCTCGACCTGCCCGCCGGCCTCGTGATTCACCCCGGCCAGATCAACGACTACGCCCCCGAGCAGGTCATGGTGCTCATCAGCGGCACCCAGGGCGAGCCCATGAGCGCGCTCAGCCGCGCCGCCGTCGACAACCACAAGCACGCAAAGATCGTCGCCGGCGACACCGTCGTGCTGAGCTCGCGCGTCATTCCCGGCAACGAGAAGTCCATCTTCCGCGTCATCGACCACCTCTCGCGCCGCGACGCCGACGTGATCTTCGACGACGGCTCCCACGGCCTCATCCACGTCAGCGGCCACGGCAGCCAGGAAGAGCAGCGGCTGATGATCAACCTGCTGCGGCCGAAGTTCTTCGTCCCCATCCATGGCGATTACCGGCATTTGAAGAAGCATGCCGAGGTTGCGCAGCGGCTCGGCGTCATCGACCTCGCGCTGGTCATCGAAAACGGCGACGTTCTCGAGCTGGACCGCGACAACGCCCGCAAGAACGGCACCGTCACCGCGGGCCGCGTCTGCATCGATTCCGGCTCATCCTCCGATGTCGTCGAAGACCTGGTGATCCGCGATCGCCGCCATCTCTCCGAAGACGGCTTCGTCCTGCCCATCCTCACCATCAACAAGCTCAGCGGCAAAGTCGAGCGCCAGCCCGAGCTGGTGAGCCGCGGCTTCGTCGGCGCCGACAACGGCCTGATGGAAGGCGCGCGCCAGGTGGTCACGCAGACCCTCGACAACTCCAGCGCCGAAGAAAAAGCCGACTACGGCGTCATCAAGGAAAAAATCCGCATCGACCTCAAGCGCTACATCCAGAAGAACACCAGCCGCCGCCCGCTCATCATGCCGGTGATCCTCGAAATCTAGCCGGACGTCCCACCCAATCCCGGGTGCCCCATGTCTGCGCGGTGTTCGCAGACGTGGGATTCCACAAATCTGGGTGCCCCATGCAAGCCTGTAGTTGGCTTGAGTGGGAGCGGGGCTCCTCACCCAATCCCGGGTGCCCCATGTCTGCGCGCCGTTCGCAGACGTGGGATTCCGCCAATGCTCCGGCTCTGGTCCCTGCAACCTGCAACCTGAAACCCGAAACCTGCCCTCACTTCTTCTTTCTTTTCGCCTGCCGCGGCCAATACTGAAACTCATCTGCGAACAGCTCCCCGCTCAAATCGCCCAGCCGCATCTGCATGCGCGTCTGCGCGTCCGCAATGGCGCGGTTGTAGATCACCGGACCAATCTCTTCGAGAAAGAAGTTCAGCAGCAGGCCCGCGGCCAGCTCGCCCACCGGCTCCGGCATATTCGCTTCAAAGTATTTCTGTACCGACGCAATCGCCTGCGCCTGCACCGGTTTCGGCAGCTCGATCGTGACCATCCTCGCCCTCACGGCCGCGCGGAAATCCCTCCCGCGCGCCGAGCACCAGAATAGCCCTGGGCGCTCCATATCTATGCGGCCTGCGCAGATCCGGGACGCTGCGGCTCTTTCGCGTGCGCGGAGCGCGCCCGCCTGGACGGCCAGTCCTTACTCCGGAACCACCGCCAGGCTGCTCGGGCTGCTCACGCTGTACGGCGATCCCGTCGCCTGGCTGGCACTCGTCGCCGTCACGGTGAAGACGTACAGTTTGCCCGCTGCCTGCCCACTGGCGTACAAGTGATTGCTCTTGTCCCATGCGATCGCGTCGATCTCGCCCTTCGCCAGCACGCCGGTAAATTTCGTCACCGGATTCGCGCCGTTGAAGTGGAACACCTGCACGCCGCTCGTTCCCGCCACCGCCAGCAGATTGCCGCTGGGCGACATCGCCAGGCTCGTCACGGTGCCCACCGATACGGCAGGCATATTCGCGTGCGTGCTCGCGGTCGTCAGCACTCCTGACCCGTTGGCCGTGTACGTGGCCAGTTGAAACGCTCCTGCTGTCGCGCCGTAGCCCGCCATCGGCTGCACCGCGATCGCCACGTGATTCGACGCATCGGCCGCCGCGCCTGCGGGACAATAATTCTCATTTGCCGGAGCGGCCGGCAGCGCGGGATGGCTGCTCATCTCCTTCAGCGCGCCGTTGCTGCTGCGCGCGAATCCATAGATCAGCGGCATGAAGTGGTAGCAGCTCGCCCCGTAGCCGAAGTCGTTGTTCGCGATAAACGCCAGGGGAGTGGCCAACTCCGGGCTCGCCCCCGCCTCATTCACGATGGTCAGCTCACCGTTCGCAGGAGCAATGGCAAACGACTGATAGGTCGTGTTCGCGCATTCGTTGCCGTCGTAATCCAGGTTATAGAGCGACGCCCCGCTGCGATCGACAAACAGCGACAGCGCCGTGTCGCAGTTCTTGCCCTGCACGATGTCCGTCGCCGCGGCATACGTCAGCGCGCCGTCGCTCTCCATCGTGTATGCGTCGATGTCCACGCCGTTGCGGTTCGCGCCAAACAGCTGTTTTCCGTTCGTCGTCAGATAGGTGATGTCTTCGCCGAACGGCGATCCCGCAACCGCCGTCAGCTTGCCATCCGCTGCCGCCGCATAACCCATCACTTCGTAGTTGCTGCTGTCCTTCGGCGTGATGGACACATACACATGCCCCGCGTTTGACTGCACTGCCGTCGCGTTCTCGGTCGCAAGCACCGGCCGCGCCACGCCCACCTGCGCTGCCGCCGCCGTGCTCAGCAGAGCAACCGCCACCACCATTCCAATGTTCTTCATTTGAGGCCCCCAGGGTTAGAAATCCCGTCGATCAACACCCGCTCACAGCCGGACGGCGGATCGATTCGCCCCTGTGGTCATTGTGCGGAAACACAGGCCGGTTCCGGCCTGTGCGCAATTAGATGCACTCCAGAAGCCCATCCTGCACCCCTCCTCAAAAAAATTCTCCGATCCTTCATCCCTCACCCCTAACCCCCAATCCCTAACTCTTCACCCCGGTCCCCCTTCGCATCTCACTCGACAAAGGAGCCCACGCCGATGCGCAAGACGCCGTTGTCCGCACCGGAATCCGGCCAGCGTTCGCCGCTCGATACCTGGCTCGATATCGAGGACCTCGCCGCGCTCGAAATTTCGTCTGAAGATCCCACTCATCCCTTTGAGGTTGCGCTGCATGGCGGCAACGGCGAAGGCTGGCGCGCCGCCGAGCCGGGGCCGCAAACCATCCGCCTGAAATTCGACAAGCCCACGGTGGTCCGCCGCATTCGCCTCGAATTTCGCGAAGCGAAACGCGAGCGCGCCCAGGAATTTCGCCTCTCCACCACCTCCGTCAGCGGCGACAGGCGCGAAATCGCCCGCCAGCAGTGGAACTTTAGCCCCAGCGGCTCAACCGTCGAAGTGGAGGACTACGCCGTCCATCTGCCCGATGTCGCCGAAATCGAGTTACAGATCGATCCCGGCCGCCACGACCGGACCGCTATCGCTACGCTGCAGTCCCTCTCGATTGCCTAGGCGGCATCGACGACATAATAGGTCTGGATAATTTTATTGATGAGAAACAACCTGTCATCCCATCTGAGGGAGCGCTCAATTGGCTGCGCGCGTAGTTGCGCGCAGCAGGAATTCAGGCCGCGAGTCGAACGACCTGCATTTCCCCCCGAGAGTTCAAGGATTTCGACAGCGGTAAGGGGTCTATAGATCGATACAGCCTGGCGCCGTAGTTGGAAGCCACGTGGCGTTCTCGGTTTGTCCCGCTCGGCCACTGCCCCCTGAACCCCAGTGGTACACTCCGGCTTGGTTCCCCGCACCTCAGGACACATCCCATGAACGTTTGCCGTCGCTCATCCATGCGAGCGCCGCTGTGCCTGTTCGCTCTCGCCGCCTCCATCGCCTGCCCCTGCCTTGCCGGCGCCCAGCAGGGCCCTCCACCCTCGGTTCCCTTTGCAGGCATTTCCGGTCCGCAGCAGGCGAACGACGAAGGCCGCTCCGAGCTACCCATGGTGGTGCGCCGCAGCGTCGGCTTCCGCGAAATCGGTCCCGCCATCAGCGGCGGGCGTGTCACGGCGGTCGCGGGAGTCGCCGGCAAGCCCGGCCTCTACTACGTGGGCGCGGCCGACGGCGGCGTCTTCCGCACATCCGACGGCGGAGCCACCTGGCAGGCGCTCTTCCAGCATGAGAGCGTCGCCTCAATCGGCGCGCTGGCCGTCGATCCCGTCAATCCCAACATCGTGTGGGCCGGAACCGGCGAAGCCAACGTCCGCAACGATGTCTCGTACGGCGACGGCATCTACAAATCCACCGACGCCGGCAAGCACTGGAAGCGCATGGGGCTCGAGCAGAGCTTCCAGATCTCGGCCATCGCCATCGATCCCGGCCATCCGAACACGGTCATCGTCGCGGCCATGGGCAATCCCTACTCCGACAACGACGACCGCGGCGTTTACCGCACGACGGACGGCGGCCAAACCTGGCAGAAGGTCCTCTTCCTCGGTTCGAGCATCGGCATCTCCGACCTCGCGATGAATTCGAAGAATCCGCAGCTGCTCTACGCCGCGGCCTATCGCTTCCGCCGCACGCCGTGGAGCTACTCCGACGGCGGTCCCGAAGACGCGATCTATCGCTCCATCGACCAGGGCACGACCTGGCAGCGCCTCAGCGGTCACGGCCTGCCGTCGAAGCCCGTCGCGCGCATCGGCCTCGCCATCGCCGCCAGCGATCCCAGCGTCGTCTACGCGGTCATGGGATCGACCGAAGGCGTCGTCTGGCGCTCCGGCGATGCTGGCGACCACTGGTCCCTCGTCAGCAAAGATGAAGAGGCCGACGCCCGTCCGTTCTACTTCTCTCACCTCGCCGTCGACCCCACCGATCCCAATCATGTCTTCGCCATCTCCAACAATCTCGAGGAATCGAAGGACGGCGGCCACACCTTCGCGGCCATCGCCAAACAGGTCCACGTCGACTACCACACCATGTGGCTCGACCCCGCCGGCAGCGGCCGCATCATCGATGGCAACGACGGCGGCATCGCCATTTCCCGCGACAACGGCGCCCACTGGGCCTTCGTCCACAACTTCGCCATCGCGCAGTTCTATCACGTAAGCGCATCGGGGCCGTCGCCGTATCTTATTTGCGGCGGCCTGCAGGACAACAGCGCATGGTGCGGACCCAGCCGCACGAAAGACCCCAACGGCATTACCGATCGCACGTGGTTCGACCTGAACGGTGGCGACGGCATCTACGCCATCCCCGCGCCCGACGATCCCAACCTCATCTACAACAGCACCGAGAATGGCGTCTTCATGGTCTTCGATCGCGCCGCCCAGCAGGTGCACGACATCGAGCCCTACCCGCGCGACATGGCCGGAGCAGGCGTCGTCGGCACACCCTACCGCTTCAACTGGAATGCCGCCTTCGCCGTCTCGCCGCAGGATGGCAAGACCCTCTACGCCGGCGCGCAGGTCGTCTTCAAAGGCGAAGACCGCGGCCGCACCTGGAAGCCCATCAGCCCCGACCTCACCCGCAACGACCAGGAGAAGCAGCAATCCTCCGGCGGCCCCGTCGTCAAAGACAACTCCGGCGCGGAATACTACGACACCATCCTCGTCATCGCCCCCGCGGCAAAGGATCCGAAGACGATTTGGGTCGGCACCGACGATGGGGAAGTGCAGTTCACCCGCGATGGCGGCGCGACCTGGAAAAATGTAACAGCTGCGATTACCAATCTACCCGCCTGGTCGCGCATCGAGTCCATCGACGTCGATCCTGACGACGCCGGTTCGGTGACCATCGCTGTGGACGCCCACTTCAGCGGCGACTTCAAGCCGTATCTCTTCCGCACCTCCGACTATGGCGCTGCCTGGCACTCCATCACCGGCAATTTGCCCGCGGTCTACGCGCATGTGGTGCGCCGCGACCTTCGCAATCCGCACATCTACTATGCCGGCCTCGAGAACGGCCTCTACGTCACGTGGGACGAGGGCGCGCACTGGTATCTCTTCGGGCTCGGCCTGCCCAACGCCGCCGTCTACGACGTGCAACTGAACGGCGAGACCAACGATCTGGTCGTCGGCACGCACGGCCGCGCCCTCTGGATCCTCGACGACCTCACGCCCTTCCAGCAATTCACGCCGCAGCAGGCGCAGGAGACGGTGCATCTCTATCCACCGGCGTCAGCCCTGCGCTTCTGGCCGTGGTCGCAGGTCGAGGAGCTGGGCGACGCCGCGTTCTACGGCAAGAACCCTCCCGCGGGGGCGCAGCTCAGCTACTCGCTCGCCAAAGAGGTGAAGGAGCCGGGCCAGCTGGTCATCAAAGACGCGCGGGGCCGCGTCGTCCGCACCATGGAAGGCATGCACCCGCTCGAGCCAGACGAGGCGCCGCCGCAGGAAGACGATCTGCCGCCCGCCGCCCCGCCCGAAGCCGCATCCGCAAAGTCGCAGACCGAGCAGCACGAAGCGCAGGCTGGGCATCCGGCCACGCCCACGCAGACCGCGCAGCAGCCGCCGCCGGAAGAAGAAGCCGCCGCCGAGAAGCCGAAGGAGATTCCCTGGGTTCCGACCAGGCCTGGTCTACAGCGCGTCTGGTGGAATCTGCGCGCCGACGGGCCCGTGCGCTGGGAAGCCGGCAAGGATTTCGAGAAAGGGCCGCTCGCCGGCGCGATGCTGCCACCCGGCGATTACACCGCGACGCTCACTGTCGGCGGCCAGACCGTAACGCAGAAGATCACCGTGGAGAACGATCCGGCGTCCCACGCCGACCCCGCGGCGATACAGCAGCGGTTTGAGGTCACGCAGGCCGTTCTGCACCAGCTCTCGCAGCTCGATGTCGCGCTCAATCGCCTCGACGCCATCCGCGCCCAGCTCGGCGCGCTGCGCGTGGCCGTGAAAGGCTCGCCCGACGAGAAGTCCGTCAACGCATCCATCGACGCCTTTGAGAAATCGATCAAGCCTGTGGAAGCCGCGATCACCAGCAATCCTGGCGCGGCCGAGTCGATGCTGCGCGTCCCCGATCAGATTCGCGAGCATCTTTTCGCCCTGGCTGCCGGCCTCGAAGGCGAAGACGACGCGCCCACGCCTGCGCTGCTCGATCAGCAGAAGCTTCTCGAGCCCGAATACACAGCCGCGTTAAAGAAATTCAACGACTGGCTCGCCGCCGACGCTGCTACCTTCAACCACACCATGGCCGACGACAAGCTGAGCCGGGTAGTGACGGGAGAACAACTACAGCCGTAGACGCCCCACACTGAAACTCGCGAAACAAATGCGCTGTCATCCTGAGCGAAGCATCCGTATTCGTTGCGCCCCGCCGTTGGGCGCAACACACAATTCAGCCGCAAGCCGAAGGACCTGCATTCCTTCTTCATCTCCGCGATCAGCCCGCGGACACAAATGTGTTCCGCTATGACCGGAAAGTCTGCTCCCGCAGTCCTCCCTCAATACGGCGTCCGTCCCCCCGTAGCCCCATAAATCTCGGCCGTCACATAGGTCGCATCCTGCGACGCAAGAAACACGAAGAGCGGCGCCAGCTCCGCCGGCTGCGCGGCGCGCTCGAACAGCGTGTTCTTCCCAAATTCCTTCAGCTTCTCCTTCGGCATGGTCGACGGAATCAGCGGCGTCCACACCGGTCCCGGCGCCACGCCGTTCACGCGAATCTGCTTCTTCGCGAGCGTCTTCGCCAGCACCTTGGTCAGGCTCACCAGCGCGGCTTTGGTCGGCGCGTACGCCACCAGGTTCTCGCTCGGCTCATACGCCTGGATCGAGCACGTATTGATGATCGAGCCGCCCTTCGGCAACACCTCGGCCGCCGCCTGCGACAGGAAAAACGTCCCAAACACATTCGTGCGAAACGTCCGCTCGAACTCGTCTTCCGGCACGTCGCCAAGATCGTCGTAGGTTCGCTGGAAACCCGCGTTGTTCACCACGATGTCCAGCTTGCCCAACTTGTTCGTCGCCGTCTCCACCAGCTTTTCGCAGTACTTTTTCTTTCCCACGTCGCCCGGGATGAGCAGCGCTTTGCGCCCGGCCTCTTCTACCCAGCGCGCCGTCTCGCGCGCGTCGTCCTGCTCTTCAGGCAAGTAGCTCAGCACCAGGTCGGCGCCCTCGCGCGCATAGGCAATGGCCACCGCTCGCCCAATCCCGCTGTCGGACCCGGTGATGATGGCGGCCTTGTCGCGCAGCCGCGCATTGCCCGTGTAGTTCTTCTCGCCGTGGTCGGCGGCGGGCGTCATCTCTTTTTCTTTGCCCGGAGGCGCCTGCTTTTCGGCTGAGTAGGGAGGCTTCGTCTGGGCTTCCTTCGGATGGGGATGCGGCGCATGTCTGGGCATACCCGCTAAGATGCGCGACATCCGGGCCCTTTTCCGCGCCAACTCGCGCACAGCCTGTAAGGCCAGGCGCCGCAAACCTCATGCGTAAGAGGCGCTTCCTGCAACCTGTAACCGCAACCTGCAACCTGTTTTCCGTCCCACCGCTTCCAACTCACCGAGGACAAAATCATGAATGCATCCGACATTTTGGTCGAGCGCCTCCTTGCGTGGGGCGTGGACACGATCTTCGGCATCCCCGGCGACGGCATCAACGGCGTCTTCGAGGCGCTGCGTCAGAACAAAGACCGCATCCGCTTCATCCACGTGCGCCACGAAGAAGCCGCGGCCTTTGCCGCCTGCGCCTATGCCAAGTTCACCGGGCGGCTCGGCGTCTGCATCGCCACCTCCGGCCCCGGTGGCATTCACCTGCTCAACGGCCTCTACGACGCCAAAATGGACGGCCATCCCGTGCTCGCCATCACCGGCCTCCAGCACTCCGACCTCATCGGCACCTTCACCCAGCAGGACGTCGCCCTCGACAAGCTCTTCATCGACGTCACGGAATACAACGAGCGCATCATGAGCGGCGCACACATGGAAGCCGTCGCCGACCTCGCCATCCGCACCGCGCTCGAGAAGCGCGGCGTCGCCCACATCACCATCCCCGTCGATGTCCAGGTGCAGTCGGTCAAGAAGGGCCGCTCCGAGCGCAACCCGCCGCATCACACCGCGGCCACGCCGGCGCTGGCCGACAACCTCCCCTCACGCGTCGATCTCGAGCACGCCGCCGACATCCTCAACCGCGGCAAGCGCATCGCCATCCTCGTCGGGCAGGGCGCGCTGCACGCCGGCGTCGAGCTCGAGCAGATTGCGGAAATCCTCGGCGCGCCCATCATCAAGGCGCTGCTCGGCAAAGCGGCCGTCCCCGACGACAGCCCCTACACCACCGGCGGCATTGGCCTCCTCGGCACCGAGCCTTCGCAAAACGCGCTCGAAGACTGCGACACGCTCTTCATGGTGGGCACCTCGTTCCCCTACATCGAGTTCCTGCCCGAGCCGGGCTCCGCCAGGTGCGTCCAGATCGATATCAACCCGCAGCGCATCAGCCTGCGCTATCCCGCCGACGTCGGCCTCATCGGCAGCGCCCGGCCCTGCCTGCGCGCGCTCATGCCATTGCTCAAGCCGCACGACAAGGGCTTCCTGAAGAAAGCGCAAAAGGCGAAGAAGGAGTGGGAAGAGCTGATGGAGAAGCGCGGCACCTTCATGGAAACGCCCATGAAGCCGCAGGTCGTTGGATGGGAACTGGGCAAGCGCATCCCTGCCAACGCCATCGTCACTTCTGACTCGGGGACCATCACCACCTGGTGGGCGCGCTATGTGCCCGCGCGCCGCGGCCAGATGCACAGCTGCTCCGGCAACCTTGCCACCATGGCCTGCGGCCTGCCCTACGCCATCGGCGCAGCCGTCGCGTATCCCGACCGCCCCGTCTACTGCATCATCGGCGACGGCGGACTGAGCATGCTGATGGGCGAGCTGATCACCATCGCCGCCTACAACCTCAACATCAAGATCGTCGTCATCAAAAACAACACCCTCGGCCAGATCAAGTGGGAGCAGATGATCTTCCTCGGCAATCCCGAGTATGCCTGCGACCTCTACCCCGCCGACTTCGTCACCATCGCGCGCGGCTGCGGCCTCGCGGCCATGCAGATCAAGGAGCCGAAGGAATGCGCGGCGCAGCTCGACAGCGCCGTGAACACGCAGAGCCCCATGCTCATTGAAGCGGTGGTCGATCAGTTCACGCCGCCCATGCCCGCAACGGTAAAAGCAGGCCAGGCGGAGAAATTCGCCGAAGCCCTGCTGCGCGGCGAGCCGAACCGCACCAAAATTGCCCTCACCCAGATGCACGAGCGCGTCCGCGAACTGGTGTGAAGCATCCACTTTGAGCGCGGCGGCCTGCCCTGTGCGCCGCCCGCGTCCTCCGTACCGGCCGGACCCTCACCCGAGGCTCTCCGGCCGAGGACGGCTCCTCTCTGGCCGGCTGCGGCCTATTAGACCTCCGGCTCGTCTTTCATCAACTCCGCAACTTCGTGCCTGAGTGGCAGTTTCGATTCGACAATTCCCCATACGATGCGGTCGTCGATCTGTGCGTAGGCGTGAACCAATAGATTGCGGAACGCGACGATGCTGCAAAAATCAGTGATCCGCATGGCAGAAGCTCATCTACACGCGCCAATTGCCTTAATGCCTCTCCAACGATGGAAAAGGCCCGCTCCACCGCAAGCCGCAGCATCGCATTCGCCTGGTAGTCCGAAAAGCTCTTTCCGGCGGTGAACTGTGCCGCCAGGTCGGCGGCCTCCCATACATCGAACAGATATTTGCGAGCCTCAAGCTGCATAGAGCAGAGTCTTGCTGCTTTCAACACTTTCCCTGAACCAGGGATTGCGAATCGCCGATAAAACAACAAGATCGACCGGCCGTGCAAACAGCTTCTCGATCGCCTCCTTGAATTCGAAAAACGCCGCTGCATACTCGCTTGTGGAAAGCGGCTCAAATTCAACCAGAAAGTCCAGGTCGCTGCTTGCCGGATCAAAGGCCGGTCGCAGGGCAGAGCCGAAGAGTTCGAGCCGCTGCACATGAAATTGCCGGCAAAGACTGACGAGATCGGCTTGGCATTGGACGACTGCGTGATTCATGGCTCGGACTCTTCTCTGGGGCAGCGGCAGGTCCCCTGTCATTCTCTCAAATCGTCGCGTGTCGCAGCCATTTCCGGCATACCGTCCGTCCGCGGCATCGTATCGTCCTCGCCCGTGACCACCGTTCCCTGGTGATAGAGAATCTGCCACGCGCCTCGCGTCCTGCGCCAAATCGTCGCCCGGCGCGTTCCCCGTCGCCCCTGCTCGAGCCCGTATGTCACCAGGAACGTCTCCGCGCCCAGCGCACGCAGGCCGAAATCAGAGCATCGCCATCCCGCCTCTGCCGCATCCACCGGCGGATACGTCTCCAGCGTCTCCCGAATGAATGCGCGGCTGTAACGCCGTCCCGACGCACCGATCTCGAAGTAGTCTGGGGCCATGCGCGCGTCGAAATCCGCGGCCTTCGTTCCAAACGCAGCCGTATGAAAGATCGGCTCCAGCCGGCGCAGCTCTTCCAAAACCCGTGTCAACTCTTCCAGGGAGGAATCAGGCGAACGCGTTTCCATGCCGCCATTGTAAAGTTCAGTGCGCGTGGCAGTTCAGCCACCGATACCGCCGCGCAAACTAGCCCGTGCCGTTCACCGCTGCGCCCAGTCCTTCGGTCACCGGTGGTGCAGCCGATTCGCCGTCCGCATTCCGTCCCACAGAAAAGCCACGCACAGGGCAAACGTCACACCGCTCACCAGCACCACGCTCCAGCTTCTCGTGATGGGCGCGAGGAGCGCCGGAGCCACTACGCCCAATGCCGCCACCATGAGGAAATAGGAAATCATGCGCAGCCGGAACATACCTGAGCCCCGTCCCGCCCTATTATGCCCACGAAGTCTTCCGGAGGAGGGAAGTTTTCCATCCCATCACAACCCCTTGGTACACACTCGTGACCGGCAGCCCCGCCCATGACCCGCGGACCGCCCCAACGCCATTTGACGCCGGCCCTCCCCACCCCTTACCCTGGTTTCCAGCGCGAAGGGCGCATCCAGTCCGCGGGAAGGGCCGTGCCCACCTTAGCTTCTCCACAATCCAGCGAATCTTCTTTCAGCCTCACCAGTGCGGACTCCTGAGGCGCACCCGCTTTTGCGGACCAGAAAGGAGCTTCGTATGCCTGAACTGCCCGCCCATCCGTCCCTCGAACAGTACCGCAAGCAAGCCAAAGAGCTCGTCCGCGCTGTCGCAGCGCGCAATCTCGACGCCCTCGACACCATCCGCCGCTGGCATCCACGCTTCCGCAACCAACCGGACGATCAGATCCCCGCCATCGCCCTCGCCGCCGCCCAGCTTGTCCTTGCCCGCGCCCACAGCTTTCCCTCCTGGCCCAAGTTCGCGGCGCATCTTGAAACGCTCGCCACACTCCGCGCGCTTGAAGACCCTTCTGCGCCGGCTGACGTTCGCAATCCCGAGTCGCTCTTCCTCGAGTTCGCGTCGGTCGAGCGGCACGGCTGGCACGGCTCCGGTTCGCTGCAGCAAGCCGAGCTGATCCGCTCCCGCTACCCGCACGTCGCGACCGCGAGCATCTACGCAGCCGCCGTCCTTGCCGACGAGCCCAGCCTCCGCGCCTTTCTCGCCCGCGAC
>JBARMS010000270.1:0-5925 GCA_049802575.1 Acidobacteriaceae bacterium
CCCCCTTGCCTTCCTGAATCGTATGCAGCTGCCCCGCCGCCAGATCCTTGTAGCTCTCCTTCGCCCCGCTCGGCCAAAAAATCTCCACGTCCGCCGTCTTCGCATCGCCCAGCCCAAAATGCAGCCGCGCATCGTTCACCGAGATGTAGCTGCACTGGCTCGTCACCGTCTGCGCCTGCACCTTCCCGCCGTAGTGCGCCAGCACCCGCGCCCCAATCGCGCCTCGGTTGCTCTTCGTCCCCTCCAGCCGCACCTTCATCCAGTGGTTGCCCGCCGGCGCATCGTTGCGCAGCAGCGACGGCGCCTCATTGCGATTCATGATCAGAATGTCCACATCGCCATCGTTGTCGAAATCCCCAAACGCCGTCCCGCGCGAGTTGTGCAGCGCCGCAATCCCTGGTCCGGCTTCCTCCCCGAGTTCCCTGAACGTCCCGTCCCGCTGATTGCGGAACAGCAGCCGCGGCGTCTTCGACGGGAACCGCGTCGGGAAAAACTTGTCCAGCTCCGGATAAACCGTGCCGCTCGCCGCGAAAATATCCGGCCAGCCGTCGTTGTCCAGATCCACCATCCCCGTCCCCCAGTCGATGAAGCGATGGTCGATTGACAAGCCGGAAGCGTCCGACATGTCGGTGAAATAGCCTTTGCCGTCGTTCTTATACAGCCCAATCGGCTCGTTGTAGAAGTGCGTGCGCACGATGTCGAGATGCCCGTCGAGCGAGTAGTCTCCGATGCCCACGCCCATGCCGCTCATGCGCCGTCCGTCTGCGTTCGTCGCAATCCCGCGCAGCAGCGCCTCTTCGCGAAACGTCCCGTCGTGGTTGTTCATCAGCATGAAGCTGAACGTCGCGTCGCACGCGACGAAGATATCCGGCCACCCATCCTCGTCCACGTCCATCACCACTGCTGTCAGCCCAAACGAGCCCTGCAGGTTCGCGATGCGCGACTCCTTCGACGCATCGGTGAACGTCCCGTCCCCGTTGTTCCGGTAGTAGTAATGCCGCGGCGCAGGCAGCCCCATCGGCCCGCAATTGACGGGCACCCCGTTGTAGTTGCAGTTGGGAATCTCCATCGACGGCCGCGGCCCGTGCACGATGTCGATATCGATGTAATTCGCCACGAAGAGATCGAGCAGCCCGTTCCGCCGCGTCTCGATAAACGTGCAGCCCGATCCGTAGTGCACGCCCTGCTGCAGCAGCCCCGCCTTCTCCGTCACATCGGTGAACGTGCCGTTGCCGTTGTTGCGGTAGAGCTTGTTCTGGCCGTAATACGTGACGAACAGATCGTCCCAGCCGTCGTTGTTGTAGTCGCCGACGCAAATCCCCATCGCCCAGCCGATGTCTTTGAGCCCCGCCTTCTCCGTCACGTCGGTAAACGTGCCGTCGCGATTGTTGTGGTACAGGCGATTGCTCGCCCCCGCGGGAATTTCGTTCAGCGCCCGCCCCGTGAGCAGAAAAATATCCATCCACCCGTCGTTGTCGTAGTCGATGAACGCGCAGCCGCACCCTGTGATCTCGAGGATGTACGTCGCGCTCCCCGTCCCGCCGTAATACATCGGCTGCGTCAGCCCCGCGGCCGCCGCCACATCGACGAACCGCGAAAACGGCGGAGCCGCAACCGCGCCAGCCAGTCCCGGCGGAACAATCCCCCGCGCCAGCCCCGGAACCAGCCCCGCCGCCAGTGGCAGCGTCCGCAGCACACGCCGCCGCGTCCACGGCGTGAGATTCGTGGCGCGATCAGGATCTTGGGGCGGCGACGTCACAAAGTTTGCAGAATACCGGGGAAAACCATCAGTTGTGCGGAGCCTGGCTCTGCGCCGGCTGACTCGGCGCCTGTCCCTGCGCCGCAGCCAGCTCCTGGCTCAGCTCGCGCGCCTCGGCATTCTCTGGCTCGATGCGCAGCGCGTTGGCCACCGCCTGCCGCGCCTGCGGAAACTTCGATTCCATGCCCAGCGTCGCGGCCAGGCTGATCCACGCCTCCGTGTAGCCAGGCGCAGCCTCCACCGCCCGCTCAAAGTGCTTCTCCGCCGACGCATTGTCGCCCCGCCGCGAATCGAGATACCCAAGCTGATGCTGCGCCAGCGCGATCTCCGGGTCGATGGCAATCACCTGGTCCAGAACGCTGTGCTCCGTCTCGAGATCGTTCGCCTTATCGAGTGCCATCGCGTATTTGTAACCGAGCAGCGCATTTTTCGGCGTCGCCGCAAACGCCTCGCTGTACAGCTGCACCGCCTTCGCCACATCTCCCTTGTTCAGATTCACTTCCGCTTCCGCCGCTTTCGATCCGGCGAGCACCGTGTTCTGCTTCAGCTGCACCGCCGCCTGGTACGCGGCCATCTCTTGCGCGGCGGCATCGGTCTGCCCGGTGGCGCGCAAAGCGTTCGCCAGCTCAAAGTGGACCTCCGGATCCTTATCCCCCAACGAGAGAGCCTGCTGCAGCTGCACCACCGCGCCGGCCGCATCGTGCAGCCGATCCAGCGTGGCTCCCAGGTTATACCGCAGGTTCGCCAGCGATGGATTGAGCGCCATCGCCGCCGTCAGGTGCTCCTTCGCGTCCGCAAAATCGCCGTCCTGCCGCTCCAGAATCCCCACCAGATACAGCGTGTCGAACGAGTGCGCATCCTCCGCCATCAATTGTTTGGCCAGCGGCCGCGCTGGTCCCCAGTCCCCGTTGAAGATCAGCGTCCGCATATACGAAACCTGCGCGCTGTGATCGTCCGGGTGCGCCTGGTAGCACTTTTGCGCCGTCCGCTCCGCCAGATCGGTATCCGAAATCTTCAGGTACACCGCCACCAGCGCATTCGACAGCTCGACCGAGTTCGGCGATGCCGCCAGCCCCGTCGTCAGCGTCTTCACCGCATCGTCGTACGCCTGCGTGTTGGTATAGGCGATGGCCAGATCGACCGCGAGATGGTCGTCGAGCTTTGCGCTCTTCAGCAGCTCAATCTCGTCCGGGAAACTCCCCATCAGCACATAGCACTCGCTCAGTCCGTGCATCGCCATGCTGTTGCCCGAGTCGATGGCGAGCGACGCCCGCCATTGCTCTGCCGCGTCCTGCGGCTGCGAGATGTGCATCAGTGCCGAGGCCAGCAGCAGATGCGGCTTGAGCGCCGTCCCGTCCGTCGCCACCGACCGCTGCAGCGGCGGCACGGCGTCGTCGAACTTCTCCTGCTCGTAGTACGCCAGCCCCAGCAGATAGGTGAGCTGCGCCGATTTCGGATCAAGCCGAACCGCGGACCGCAGAGCCTCCGCCGCGCAGGCAAACTGCTTCTGGTCGCCAAACCAGTTGCCCAGCTCAGCCCACGCAGCCGCCGTCGGATGCGCCCTGACCTTCGCCTCCAGCGCCTGCGGCCCGGTGCACGCCGCCCGCGCCGACGCCCCCGCCAGCGCAAACCACGCCAGCGTAACGAAGAAGAACGTTCGGTACAGCACGGGCCGACGGCCCAAAGCGAAATTCCGCAGGACAAACATTGCGCAGGCGATTGTCAGAGGGCTCCAGTGCCTTAACGATACGCAACGCCACACGGCAGGATCAAGGACTATTCGCGCCCCGTCCCGCCGCCCGTACCGCACTCGGGCCCTATCGCAACCGAACCCATCTGCGAGAAAGAGATGAAATGCCATCCTGAGCGAAGCGCCGCGCATCTCTCCCATTCCAATACTCCTGGGCGCGGAGCCGAAGGACCTGCATTTTCCCTTCGTTCAGTCGAAGACCCCGGCTCAGCGAAGCCGAAGGAACTGCATTTTCCCTTCATGCAGAACAAGAGCAAAGCCGAAGGGCCTCCATCTCAACGCGAACACAACCCCTAATCCGGAAACTCCTCTCCCGCCTTCACCACCCGAATCTGATGATCCGTAAAGTGCAGATGCCCGCCCGGCAGCGTCGTCTTCGGCATGTGGCAGCTCACGCACTTCGAGGTCGCCACCGGGCACGTCTTCGCTTTTCCCGTGCTCGTGGGCTTCGCCGCCGCCGCATGGCACGCCAGGCATTTGCTGTCGTAGAACAGATCGTTGCGAACCACCTCCTGGTGCGGATCGTGGCAGGCGATGCAGCTGATCCGCGGATCGGTCCCGTTGAAACATCGGCTGTTCGCCAGCCGATACGGCTGGAAGCGCACGTCCGGCAGCCCGCGCCATCCGTTGCGCACCACCGTCTCCCACGACCGGTGGCACTGCCCGCAGAAATTCGAAATCGACTCCGACGACAGATCCCGCAGCCGCGGAGGCGCCGTGCTGAAGTCCCCCATCGACGCATCCTCCGCATGGTCGAGCGCTCCCTGGTGGCAATGCGCGCACGTCACGCCCGGGTGCAGCGTGTTCAGCGTGAGCTGGTGGTTCGTCACCGCATCCGTGGCATGGCAGCCGAAGCACAGCTTCGTGTCCATCGTCGTCAGCTCGCGCCCCATCGCTTCTTCCAGCGTCTGCGGCGTCAGCCGCTCGTCGCCGGTGGTGATGCCCAAAGCATTCTCGCCGGGATAGAAGCTGACAATGCTCTCGTAGAACTTGCCGTTCTGCTCGAACACCCACGTCTGCGCACCCGCCCCAAACGCCCAGTGGATCGGCAGCGTGAGCGTGTTCTTCCCATCGGTCACCGAATACCTGCTCTGCCCGTTCTTCGTCTCCACCGTCCACGTGTACGCGCCGCTGTGGAAGTGCAGCGAGGGATGCTCCGCCAGCACCGGATTCGCGTCCGGCAGCTCCACCGCATGCGCCATCGGCGTCGCCGTCTCCATCGCCGCTCCGCGATGGCAGCCCGCGCACCCCGTCCCGGTCTGCGTCTGCGCCCCCGCCCCCGCAGCGCACAGAAGAATCGCAACCATGCGGCCCAACCCCGAAACCCTCATGGCGCAGCAGGCTCCTCGTGCTGCTGGCCCATGGCCGGCGCTGTTTTGGCGGTGCGGTCGGTCATTTGCAGGCACAGCTGCCGTTCCCGCCGCGCCTCGTCCGCCCGGCCCAGCTCGGAATAATCCCGCGCCAAAGCAAGATGCACCTCGAGGTTCTGTGGATCGAGCGCCAGCGCCGCTTCGAGCACCGGCGTCGCCCCCTTCGCATCGCCCGTCTCCAGCAGCGCCCGGCCCAGCGCCAGTTGTGCCAGCGGCAGCGTCGGTGCTGCGGCCGCCGCCTTCTTCGCTTCCGGCAGCGCAGCCGCCGGTTCGTTCTCCATCAGCAAGGCCCACGCCAGCATCGTCTGCGCCACAGAGTCCGCCGCATCGGCCGCGACCGCGCGCTCAAACTCCGCAATCGCCGCGTCCGGGTCCGTCGGATACAGCAGATACCCCCAGCTATAGTGCAGGTTCGCCGCCTGCACGTTCGCCCCTGCCGGATACCGCGCGAAAAATTCCTCCCGAGCCTGCGCCGCTCCCGGCCCATCGCCGGCCATCAGCCGGAACACCGCGTTCCCCGCGGCGTAGCACTCTGCCCGCTGCGCGGCATCGGCATCCCCAGGCATCTGCGGCATGCGCAGCGCCGCCAGCCCCACGGCGACCAGCAATTCGTCGTTCGACACCCCCTTCTTCGCAAAATCCGCGTACGCGGTCAGCGCCTCTTCGAAGCTCCCCAGCCGCGTCAGCAGCAGCGCTTCGTGGTAATGCAGGATCTGCGCGTTGCGCGCATCGTCGGCTGCGCCCAGCGCCAGCGCCTGTTGAATGTCCTTCAGCGCCGGCTCGTACTGCCCCAGCTCGAATTCGCAAAGCCCCCGCAGCGCCGTCGCCGGCGCGGCCTTCGGAACCAACGCCAGATATTGCGTGAAAGCCCCCACCGCCTGCGCGTAGTCATTGGCCGCGTAGTGCAGCTGGCCCAGATACCACCAGCCGTCGGACCAGGCGGAATCGATCTGCAGCGCCTGCTGGTAGAGATCGGCAGCGCGCGCGTTGTCGCCGTTTTGCCGGGCTTCCGCTGCCTGCGCGGCCAGCCGCGTCACGTCCTGCGG
>JBARMS010000271.1:0-37428 GCA_049802575.1 Acidobacteriaceae bacterium
GGCGACCGCAACCCCGGCGCCCAAAAGAAGCGCGCCCCACGCCGCCCCCGATAGCCGCGCCTCCATCCGGATGTGACATGATGTTGCGCGTGAAACATTCGCTGTTGCTCCTGCTCGCGCTCGTCGGCCCCGCATGCGCTGCGCAATCCTGCCCCACCGCTGATGGAGCGGAAACGCTGTCATCCACGCTCACCGGAACCATCCACCACCATCGTCAGTTGCGCGACTGGATCGGAATCGACCTCAGCTCTCCTACTTGCGGTGAGAAGACCATTCAAATAATTTTCGTCAAGACCGACGGTGGCGAGCGAGTGGAGTCGCTCGACGGGTGCAGCGTGCGCGTCACGGGCTCGATTTATGAATCGCCCACCGGCTATTATTCCGCGCCTCTCGCGATCAGCGATCCGGTCATCGAGCCGCTGCCCGGCTGCCATCCACAACCGCTGGCACCCACGCAGAATTCTGTGCCCCTCCCGGCGAACCTCAGGTCTTATTCGTATTCCGTTGTCACGAATGTTCCCGGCAACGTCCCCATCACCGGCAAAGCATGGCGCACCGAGGGGAAGCCCGGAGACTTGGAGCCCTGGTCCGCTTATGCCAGTTTTCACCTGAACGGTGCAGAGGATTTTATATGGGCAGTCTGCCGCGACGGATTCACGCCCCTTTCTGCTTCAAGCACGACGAAAGACGAAGCCTCGATGACAGAACTGTTCGGTAAGAGCGCAGCTGCACTCAGCCCCAGCCAAGACCACATCAGCCGCTTCGTGGTGAGCTGCCGCAGGCAGTAGCGCCCACCTCGCCTTGAGCCCCGTGCCGTATGCTCTGTGCCCTGCAACCTGAAACCTGTAACCTGTACCTGTAACCTGTACCTGGAGTCTCATCATGGCCAAAGCCACCTTTGCCGCAGGATGTTTTTGGGGCGTCGAAGCCCAGTTTCAGCAGCTGCCCGGAGTGACCGCGACCGCCGTTGGCTACGAAGGCGGCACGCTCGACCACCCCACCTATCAGCAGGTCTGCACCGACCGTACCGGCCACGCCGAAGCCGTCGAGATCGACTACGATCCCGCGCAAATCAGCTACGAGCAGCTTCTCGATGCGTTCTTCTCGCTCCACGACCCCACGCAGCTGAACCGCCAGGGTCCGGACTGGGGCACGCAGTACCGCAGCGCGATTTTCTTCCATACGCCCGAGCAGGAAGCGGCGGCGAAGGCGGCCATCGCGCGTCTTACCGCCGAGAAGCGATTCGCGAAACCCATCGCGACCCAGGTCGTACCCGCGCAATCGTTCTGGCGAGCCGAGGAATATCACCAGAAATATCTTGAGAAACGCGGCGCCCTCAGCTGCCACATCTGAACTACCGGGGGGGGAGTGCGCGAAGCGGGTTCGTCTGGACGGCAAGTCTCGCGCCGCACGAGGAGCGAAACGGTGAGCCCAAAAGAAAAGAGCAGCGCCAGCACCCCGCTCACCCGCGACGCCACGGTGATCGCGGCGCGCGCATGGGGAACCCGTGTCAACGGCAGGACTACGAGATTCATCACCAGGTAAACAATCCCGCCGTAGATCAGCCCGCAAATCGCCGGCCTCTCGACCAACAGCGGCCAGCGCAGCGCAGCCATGCAATACACCGCGGTCCAGGTGAGCGCAATTGCGTAGTGGATCGCCACGCCGAGCGCAACGCTCGCCCAGCCCGCATGGAACGCCCACGGCCCCGTCAGTCCGCTGGCAATGTACTGGAAGATCTGCGTTGGCGTGATGTGGCGGAAGGCGTTGAAGACGATGTTCTCGGTGATATCGAGCGTGCCTGCGATCAGCCCAATCCGCAGCACCGCGCTCGCCCTGCTCCGCACCACACCCTGCGCCATCGGCTCAGTCTATTCATCGATCCGGCTTCGATCCATGACCACTTCCCCGCGGGGCCGGCCATGCCCGCGCGATTCTTTCTGCCCTTTCCGCTCGCGCAGGCGCCTGAACATCTCATTCCAGCAATAGACTTCGGGCGCCCACCACATCAGCAACGCGAACCCCAAAAATGCGATGACCAATATGATTTTCACGATGCAATCCTAAGCACCCTGGCCAGGAAGTGGCGCGAAGCACGGCTGGCCCCGGACGGCTAGTCCGCCCACTCGCCTTTGCGCAGCACGGGCTCCGCTTTTCCGTCCGCTGCAATCCCGTCCACGTCGATCTCGCCCGAGCCGATCATCCAGTCCACATGGATCAAGCTGTCGTTCGCGCCCTTCGCCTCGAGTTGCTGCGGCGTCACCTTGTCGCCATCGATCAGGCAGGTCGAATACGCCTGCCCCAGCGCGATGTGGCACGCTGCGTTCTCATCGAAGAGCGTATTCAAAAAGAGCATCCCGCTTGCTGAAATCGGCGACGAGTTCGGCACGAGCGACACTTCGCCGAGCCGCCGCGCGCCTTCGTCGGTGTCGATCATCTTGTTGAGCACCTGCTCACCTTTCGCCGCGTGCGCTTCCACAATCTTGCCGCCGGCGAACCGCACCGCGATCTCCTCGATCATCGTTCCCTGGTAGGAGAGTGGTTTCGTGCTGCGAACGACGCCATCGACCCGATCTTTGTGCGGCGTCGTGAAGACCTCCTCGGTCGGCATGTTGGGGATGCAGTAATTGCCGTTGCCGGCGCGTGTGCCCCCGCCCAGCCACAGATGATCGTCAGCGAGGCCGACCTTCAGGTCCGTCCCGGGCCCCTTAAAATGCAATGCCGCATACCGCTTGCGATTCATGCGGCCGGCCCACGCGTGCAGCTTGTCGTCGTGCTGCTTCCACGCCGCCACGGGATCCGCCTGGTCCACGCGGCTCGCGGCAAAGATGGCATTCCAGAGCTTCGCCAGCGCCTCTTCCGCCGGCAACGCAGGGAACACTGCCGCCGCCCAGGCCGGCGTCGCCGCCGACACAATGGTCCAGTTGATGTCGTGCCGCGTGATCAGCTCGAGAGCCGGCCGGTAAGCCTTTGACAGCGCGCGATTCGCACGCCCGACCTTCTCCGGGTCCTCCTTCGACAGCAGCGAGGGATTGCCGCCCGTAATCGCCAGCCGCGCCGCGCCGCTTTTGTAGGCCGCGGCCATCCCCTCGTAGAGCCAGCCCGCGGCTGTGTCGAAGCTGGAATTGGCGCCAAAGCGATAGCGCGCCAGCGTCTGCTCGTCGTCCGTAAAGAGCGTCGTCACCAGCGAGGCGCCGGCCTTGTAGGCGTGCTCCGCGATTTTCCGCGCCAGCGCCAGCGCCTCGATCGACGCGGTCATCACCATTTCCTGTCCCGGCGCGAGACCCAGGCCGCTCTTCACGGCCACCTGCGCCAGCCGGTCCAGCTTCGCCTCAAAATCCACAACCTTCGGCTGCGTGGCGATCTCCGCCGCCGGCACGCCCGTCACCGCTGCTACAGTTTCGCTCATAGACTTCTATTCTCCGCTGTCGCGCCGCGCGATGGCAACGCGGGAAATGCCCTGCAAGTCGGCGACGAAGCTCACCTCGTCCCATTCGCGCAGCAGGTTTGCCAGCGCCGGCTGCTGTCCGTGCCCGATCTCGAGCAGCAGCCACCCTCCAGGAACGAGGACTTGCCATGCCTGCGGAATCAGACGCTCGTAAATTTCGAGCCCGGTCGGCCCGGCGAAGAGCGCCCCGCGCGGCTCATAGTCGCGTATCTGAAGCTCCAGCGTTTCACCCTCCGCCACATAGGGCGGGTTGGAAACGACCACATCGAAGCGCTCACCCGCGATCGCGCTCAGCAAATCGGACACGACGAACCGCACCCGTTCAACGACACCATGTCGAACCGCATTCTCTCGCGCGATTTCCAGCGCCGCCGGCGAAACATCGACCGCCGTTACCTGCGCCTGTGGGAGCTGGTGGGCCAGGGCCACAGCGATCGCGCCCGAGCCCGTCCCCACATCGCAGATCCGCAGCGGCGCGTTGCGCGAAACTTTGCCGAGCACCGCCTCCACCAGATGCTCCGTCTCGGGACGCGGAATCAGCACTTCGGGCGTGAGGCGCATCGCCAGCCCGTAGAATTCCTGCTCGCCCAGGATGTACTGCACCGGCTCATGCCGCGCCCGCCTCTCGATCCACGCCTCGAACTGTGCTCGTTGGTCCGCAGGCAGCTCAGCCTCCGAATGGGCCAGCAGCCACGCCCGATCCCGGCCCACGGCCCGGAGCAGCAGCAACTCCGCATCGCGCCGGGCCGTGCTTGACGGAGCCAGCCGCGCCGCGGCTTCGTGCAGCGTATTTTTCAGGGAATCGATGGGCATGTCAGTCGCCGCATCCGGAGCCAGCGTCCGCACATCCCTCCACCCGTACGCCACCTCGGGCAACGTCACGCCGCCAATCTCGATGTCCTGCTCACCCACCACGACGCCGCCCATCCGCTCGTAAAACCCACAGGCCGGGTTTTCCTTCAGCGCCCACACCACCATGCTGCGGAAGCCATGTTGCCGAAGCGCCTGAGCCATCCGCCGCGCCAGTGCCGCGCCCGCGCCGCGCCTGTGGTGCGATGCGAGCAGATAAATCGCGCCGAGCTCGCCGTCGAATCCCTCCACCGGATGCATCACGGTCCCGGCCGCCGCAAATCCGAAGATCCCGGCCTCATCCTCGGCCACAAACACGATGGGACCGTCCTCCAGCGTGAGCCGCTCGCGCCAGCGTGCCGCACCATCTTCCACCTTCAGCCCATCGATGTACGACTGGGGAATGATCCCCGGATAGGTGGCCTTCCAGCTCTCCAGATGCACCCATGCAATGCGCTGTGCATCGTCCGGCCTGGCTTCTCGAATCTGCATGATGAGTTCTCAGGTGCCAGCTGTTAGCAAATAGAGCGCGGGCCCCATCCCTGTTTTCTGGGCTTTGGGCTCTGAGCTCTGTGGCTTCCTACGCGATCGCTTCCGCCTCGCCCTTCATCCGCTCCGCGTTGAAGTGCGCCGTGAGCGCGTCGATCACCGGCTGCAGCTTACCTTCCATAATCTCCGCCAGCTGATGGATCGTCAGCCCGATGCGATGGTCGGTCAGCCGATTCTGCGGGAAGTTATAGGTCCGAATCTTCTCGCTGCGGTCGCCTGAGCCGACCTGCTGTTTGCGCTCCTTCGCCAGCGCCGCCTGCTGTTTTTCCATCTCCATCTCATAGAGCCGCGCGCGCAGCACGCGCATGCCCTTCTCGCGATTCTTGATCTGCGATTTCTCGTCCTGGCAGCTCACCACCGTGTTCGTCGGGATGTGCGTGATCCGCACCGCCGAATACGTTGTGTTCACGCTTTGCCCGCCGGGACCCGACGAGCAGAACGTATCAATGCGCAGATCCTTCGCCTCGATCTTCACGTCCACATCCTCGGCCTCGGGCAGCACGGCCACCGTGATCGCACTGGTGTGGACGCGACCCTGGGTCTCCGTCGCCGGCACGCGCTGCACGCGATGGACGCCGCTCTCGTACTTCATCTGCGAATACACGCGCGTGCCCTCGATGATCGCGATCACTTCCTTCAGCCCGCCGACGGACGACTCCGACGACGACAACACCTCGACCTTCCAGCGATGCTGCTCGGCAAAACGCACGTACATCCGGAAAATCTCCGCCGCAAAGAGCGAAGCCTCATCGCCGCCCGTGCCGGCGCGAATCTCCACCACCACGTTCTTCTCGTCATTGGGATCCTTCGGGAGCAGCAGCAGCTTCAGCTCTTCCTCGATCTTCGGCTCGCGCTCCTCGAGGTGGATCAGTTCCTCCTGCGCCATGGCGCGAATCTCCGCGTCACTCTCGTTCAGCATCGCGCGCGCATCGGCAATGCCCGTCTTCACCTGGCTGTACTCGCGAAACTTCTCCACCATCGGCTCGAGATCCCGATGCTGCTTGGCGATCTTCTGATACTTCTCGTGGTCGCCAAGCACCTCAGGATCGGCCATCTGGCGGCCCAATTCCTCGAACCGCGCTGCAATCTGTTCCAACCGCTCAAACATAGAAACCTCCCGGCAAATGCCGGCGCTGTTGCACTTGATGGATATTCAGGGAAAAACGCAGCAAGGCGATGGCGGCGGGAGCCGCTAGAGAAGGACGCCGATGGGGAAAAGCTGCCGCATCGTCTATATTTTACTTCCATTCGATATCCGGCCGCGGGGAATCGGTTCAGGGAATCCAGACCGTCTATGCTTCTATCGGGGTGACGCCATGCAGACAGGGGGACTGCCGTTCGAAGAGGCCCGGGCCAAACGTATTCCGATCGACCACTCAATGGACGAAGTGAAAGCGTGGAGAACAGGTGAACACGATGCCGGCCGCCCGTCCGGATTCGAGGACTTCTGCAGGGCCCATGGAGTTCGCTTGTGCACGGCCTGCATGGGTGAGGGCGTGACGCGCAACGAAGATGGCCTCGGATTCAAGCCCGTGGGCTGGGATGGCGACACGCAATTGTTTGAAATGTGCCCGGCTTGCGGCGGCACTGGTCAAATAGAACTCGCTTAATCATGTCGCTCTTTCTTGGATTCGCCGAGCTCTGTGACGCGCTTGCCGCAACGACCAAAAAGCTCGAAAAGCGCGCCCTTATTGCGGATTATCTGCACTCGCTTCCGGTCGACGATGCGGGCCGCGCGGCGCTCTGGCTCGCCGGCACGCCTTTCGCTGAAACCGACTCTCGCGTGCTCAACATTGGCGGAGCCCTGCTGCAAAAAGCCATCGCCCAGCTTGCAGCCGCCACGCCCACCGCGCTCGGCGCTGCCTACCGCCGCACCGGCGACATCGGCGCGGCTGCCGCCGATCTTCTCTACGGACACGCACCCGACGCGCCGACTCTGACGCTTGCTGAGGTCGAGAGCGCCTTTGCCGCGCTCGCGGAGGCACGGGGCCCTGCGCCAAAGCTCCGCGGCCTGCTCGATCTGCTGGCCCGCGCGACGCCCGTCGAAGCCAAGTACCTGATCAAGCTCGCAACCGGCGACATGCGGACCGGCGTGAAGCAATCCCTCGTCGAAGAAGCCATCGCCGAGGCATGGCCGCCAGCCGACGCGACGGCCACCGACGCTCCAGGAGCAGAAGCGCCCCAGGCAGTTGCCCCGGCGGCATCCGCGGTGCGGCGTGCGAGCATGCTCCTGGGGGATCTCCGCGTAGTCGTCGCCCTCGCGGCAGGCGGACGTCTGGCCGATGCCCGCATGAAGCTCTTCCATCCCCTGGGATTCATGCTGGCCAGCCCCGTTCAATCCCCCGAAGAGGCCGTCGCCCGCTTCACAGAAGAAATCCAGGCCGAACTCGGCGCAGCCGCAAATACCTCGGGTAAAGAAAGCTCTGTCATGCTGAGGGAAGCTTCGATATCGTTGCGCCCGCCTTCGGGACGCAACCAACAGTCCAGCCGCGAGCCGAATGCCTGCCCTGAGCGCAGCGCCGAGAGGCGCGGAGTCGAACGGGAACCTGCATTTCGCTCTTCGGTCCTGAAAGCCGCGCAACTCGAAGACAAATACGACGGCATCCGCGCCCAGCTCCACGTCGAGCCGCAAGCCGCCGGCGACGCCCGAGTGGCGCTGTATTCCCGCAACCGCGATGACCTGAGCGCATCCTTTCCCGAACTGACCGAAGCCTTCGCCGCCATCCAGGAATCCGCGATCCTCGACGGCGAAATTCTCGCCTGGAATTCCGCCATCTCGCGCGCGCTTCCCTTTTCCACACTGCAGCAGCGGCTCGGCCGCAAACGCGTCACCGCCGAGATGCGCCGCGATCTCCCCGTCGTGCTCGTCGTCTTCGACCTGCTGTTTCGCGGCGACCAGTTGCTTCTCGACCAGCCCCTCAGCGAACGCCGTACCATCCTGGAGGACTTCTGCGCCCGCTGGTCCCCAGCAACCGCGGCCCTCGCGTCCACCGGCCAGACCACCCTCTTCAGCAACCCTGCCGCGGCCTTCCCCCGCCTCATCCTCGCGCCTGCCGCGCGTCTCGCTTCCGCCGAAGACCTGGACCGCGCCTGGCTCGAAGCGCGCGTGCGCGGCAACGAAGGCGTCATGATCAAATCGCTGGCCTCGCTCTATCAGCCCGGCCGCCGCGGACTCGCGTGGCTCAAGCTCAAGCGCGAGCTCGCCACGCTCGACGTCGTCGTCACCGGCGTCGAATACGGCAATGGCCGTCGCGCCGCGGTGCTCAGCGACTACACCTTCGCGATCCGCGACCCCGATGACGCCGAAGCCCCGCTCAAGAATGTCGGCAAAGCCTACACCGGTCTCACCGACCAGGAAATTGCCGACATGACGGCCTGGTTCAAGGCCCACACGCTGGTCGATTACGGACCCTTTCGCACCGTCGAGCCGAATGTCATTCTCGAGGTCGCCTTCAACAACGTGATGCGCTCCTCGCGTCACGCCTCAGGATTCGCGCTGCGCTTCCCCCGGATTTTGAGAATCAGACAGGACAAGCCCGTAGGGGAAATCGACACCCTGCGGCGCGTCGAAGAAATCTTCCAGTCCCAGCCCGACAAGCCTGTGGATGAATCCTGATGGCGGCTCGTGGCGACGTTTACCAATAACAGAGGACCGGCGTTTTCTGAGCTATGAGCCCGAAGCTCTGTTCATGAATCCAATTGTAAGAGGAGAATTATGCCCACAACGCAGACCACCCCCAATGCCGCCTCCGCAGGAACCGTCAACCTCGGCGATCTGCGCGTCCATCGCCTCGGCTACGGCGCGATGCGCCTCACCGGCAAAGGCATCTGGGGACCACCCGCCGACCACGACGCCGCCCTCAGGACCCTGCGCCGCGCCGTGGAACTGGGCGTCAACTTCATCGACACCGCCGACTCCTACGGCCCCAATGTCAGCGAAGATCTGATCGCCGAAGCCCTGCATCCCTACCCCAAAGACCTCGTCATCGCCACCAAGGGCGGATGGGAGCGAGTCGGACCGGCGCAGTGGGTGCACAACGCCAGCCCGAAGCACCTCGAGCAGGCCATCGACGGCAGCCTGAAGCGGCTGAAGCTCGATCGCATCGACGTCTACCAGCTGCACGTCCCCGATCCCGCCGTCTCCTTCGACGCGTCGATGGAAACGCTCGTCCGCGCGCGCGAGCAGGGCAAGATTCGGCACCTCGCCCTCTCCAACGTCACGCTCGAACACTTGCAGCGGGCCCTGAAGCACACCCCCATCGTCTCGGTGCAGAACCGTTATTCGTTTGCCGACCGCGAGTGGGACTTCCTGCTCGATTTCTGCGAGAAGAACGGCATCGCGTTCATTCCCTGGGCGCCGCTGGGCCAGGTGCGCGAAGCCCACGACCTGCTCGACAAAATTGCGAAAGAACTCGCCGCCACGCCGCTCCAGGTCGCGCTGGCCTGGCTGCTGCGCCGCTCGCCGGTCACGCTGGCCATTCCCGGCACGTCCTCGCCAGCGCACCTCGAAGAAAACGTCGCCGCTGCGGCGCTCAAACTCCCCGACGCCGCCTTCAAACAGCTCGACGCCGTCACGCCGCCGCCGGCAAGTCTGCGATAAAGAACGATGCCGGGGGGTGCCCCATCCTTTTCGCCCGCATTGGGCGACAGGTTGGGCTTGGGACTTCTCGCCGGATGCGCAGGGCCGCGAAGCGCCAAGGCCTGGCTATTGAACCCTTCTCTGCGGCAGCATGCTTTGGTGGAGAATGCGATTGACGACGACCTGATCGCTCTTCACTCGATAGAAAATCACGTGCCTGCCTTCTTCGATTCGGCGCAATCCGGGACGGACTTCATCGCATGGGCGTCCCAGCATCGGATTGTCTGCCAAACGCATGCAGCACGCCTGGATGGCTCTGACGTACTGGACCTTCTGCGCTTCTCCCCAGGTGTGCAGCGTATATTCCGCGATTCTCGTCAGGTCGACCTCGGCGCGCGAGGAGATTCGAACCGTGGCGACGGTTCACCTTCCTGTGCGTCTCGTCCGCACTTTCTTCAAAACCCGTGCGAAGACGTCACCTCTCGCCATCCCACTCCTGTCCCCTTCGTCAATCGCCTCCCTCAGCGCCGCCAGCTTTGCCTCGTATTCCTGCTCCTCGCGTTCCAGGGTCCGCAGCGCGGCGCGCACCACCTCGCTCGCGTTCTCGTATCGGCCGCTCTTCACCCGCGAATGTACGAAATGGTCCAGTTCATCGGTCAAATTCACGTTGCGCGTGGGCATCGGAAGCCTCCGGTGGGGTTCACGTCCAGCATAGTTCCGATTGTCAAGGTTTGCCAATCATCCGGGCCGCTTCCGATGGCGAAAAACCGGCAGCCTGGACGGAGAGCCCCTCGCCAACCCATGATGGACTCTGCTACTCTACCGGGTTTTCGCATCTTCCTCTTGAGTCCTCATGACCTCCGCTGCCCAATCCGCCGCTGACCGCGCTGCCACCTACCCCTTCACCCTCACCGACGACCAGGAAGCGCTGCGCCGGGAAATCCGCGACTTTGCCGCGCGCGAGATCGCCCCCAACGTCCTGCGCTGGGACGAAGCCTCCGAGTTCCCTGCGGACGTGGTGAAGCAGCTTGGGGCAATGGGCCTGCTCGGCGTCCTCTTCCCCGTCGAGCTGGGCGGCGCCGGCCTCGGGTACGTCGACTACATGCTCGCCATCGAAGAACTGTCCGCCGTCGATGGATCCATCGGCATCATCGTCGCCGCGCACAATTCCCTCTGCACGAATCACATCTTTCTCGCCGGGACGGACGCGCAGCGGCAGCAGTACATCCCCAAACTCGCGTCCGGGCAGTGGCTCGGCGCATGGGGACTCACCGAGCCCGGCTCTGGCTCCGACGCCTCCGCCGCTCGCACCACCGCCGTCCGCAAGGGCGACCGCTGGGTGCTCAACGGCAACAAGACCTTTATCACCAACGGCCACTACGCCGATGTCTCCGTCGTCATCGCCGTCACCAACAGAGAAGAGGGCACGCACGGCCTCTCCGCCTTCATCGTCGAGAAAGGCGCGCCCGGCTTCCGCCCCGGCAAAAAAGAAAACAAGCTCGGCCTGCGCGCGTCCGACACCTCCGAGCTCATCTTCGAAGACTGCGAAATTCCCGCCGAAAACCTGCTCGGCAACGAAGGCGAAGGCTTCGTCGACGCCATGCGCACGCTCGACGGCGGCCGCATTTCCATCGCGGCCCTTTCGCTCGGGATCGGCCGCGGCGCGCTCGATGCTTCGGTGAAATACGTCAAGGAACGGCGCCAGTTCGGCAAGGCCATCGCGGAGTTTCAGGGCATCCAGTGGAAGCTCGCCGACATGGCCACGGAGCTCGACGCCGCCCGCCTGCTTACCCTGCGCGCGGCGGTGCTCAAGGACGCGGGGCAGCGCGTCACCCGCGAATCCAGCATGGCGAAGCTGTACGCCTCCGAGGTCGCCGTCCGCATCTGCGACGAAGCCGTTCAGCTCCACGGCGGCTACGGCTTCATCAAGGACTACCCGGTGGAGAAGTTCTACCGCGACGTGAAGCTCTGCACCATCGGGGAGGGGACCTCGGAGATTCAGCGCATGGTCATCGGGAGAGAAATCCTCAAAGTCCATCCGTCCAGAGGGTGATCGGCCACCTCTCCGCGTGACCGCTCGTATTCGAATTTCGGGGACAGGACACTGGGGCAAGCTGGAGTGCGGGGCTCAACCGGATTCAAGTGGCGTTGCCCCGCCCACTGATACAATTGCGAAACTCCTCTCCCCAAGCTGTCATCCCGGCCAAATTTGTTCCCGCGGAGAATGCGGAATGGGTTCCATCGCGAGCAGCCGACAAGTGCTCGACGACCGTTTCAGCCTCGTTTACGAGGAGCTGCGCCGCCTGGCTGCGCAGGTTTTGCGCGGCGAGCAGAACGCACGGTTAACGCCGACCACACTCGTTCATGAAACATGGCTGAAACTGGCTCATTCGCCTCACGTGGCCGGGACCTCGTCGTTGCACTTCCGGCGTATCGCAGCGCGGGCCATGCGCCAGGTGCTGGTGGAAGCGGCGAGAAGACGGGGAGCCCTGCGTCGCCAGGATGGTGGATTTCTGGTGACTTTTGACGAATCGGTTCCAGGCATGACTGCGATCACGGAGAGCCGGGAGATTCTGGCGCTGGACTGCGCTCTCGATCTGCTTCGGGAGATTTCCGCGCGGCAGGCGGAACTGGTGGAGGGGCGGTTTTTCGGCGGCCTCGAAATTTCGGAGCTCGCCGAGTTGCTCGATGTCTCCGAAGCGACCGTCGCCAGAGAATGGCGATCGGCGCGAGCATGGCTCTCGCTGGAAATCAAGAAACTGCTGAAGACGTGATCGGATCACGCAGCTCCGGCCCAGGAAGCGCCCCGATCTTCGATTTTCGGAGGCAGGCCCCATGGATTCGGCAAAGTGGAAGGCCGCAGAGGAGGTGTTCTCGCGAGCCGTCGAGCTGCCGGTGGAACGCCGGCGGTCCGCCGTCGATGCGATGTGCGGGGACGATGCGTCTCTGAAGGCGGATGTGCTGGCCCTGCTGGAAGAAGACAGCCACGACCAGCCGCTGCTCGATTCCGGCATCGATCGCGCCGCGAGGAATCTGCTCGAGTTCGGGCCGCTGCCGTCGCTCGTGCGGCAACAGATTGGCCCTTACCGCCTGCTGCGGCTGCTGGGCGAAGGCGGCATGGGCGTGGTTTATCTTGCCGAGCGCACCGACATCGGCGGCCTGGTTGCCATCAAGCTGCTGCGCGACCCGTGGCTCTCGCCCATGCGCCGCGAGCGGTTTCGCGTGGAACAATTGGCGCTGGCGCAACTGAATCATCCGTCGATCGCGCGCATCTACGACTCGAACACGCTGGAAGACGGCACTCCGTGGTTCGTGATGGAGTTCGCCGATGGCCTGCCGCTGACCGAGTACTGGAAGCAGCGCGGCGGCAGCATGCGCGAGGGTCTGCAATTATTCCGCAGCGTCTGCGAAGCGGTCCGGTACGCCCACGACCATGCGATTATTCATCGCGATCTGAAGCCCTCGAACGTGCTCGTCACCAGCGAAGGAGCGGTGAAGCTGCTCGATTTTGGAATTGCCAAGCGCCTCAACGCTGAAGAGTCCGAGGGCAATCGCACCGTGACCGGATTGCGCATGATGACGCCGGCCTATGCGGCGCCGGAACAGATGTCAAACGGTTCTGTTGGCGTCTATACCGATGTCTACGCGCTGGGCGTGCTTCTCTACGAGCTGCTCACCGGCAGCCTGCCTGAGCGGCGAGGTCCTGCGTCGAGCGACGACATCGCAAAGCCTTCCTCAGCCGCCGCCCGGTTCCAGCCTGATGTGCGCCGGCAACTGACCCGCGCAGAATGGTCCGACGTCGATGCCCTGACGCTCAAAGCGCTGGAGCCCGAAGTCGAACGGCGCTACCGCAGCGTGGGCGCGCTGCTGCGCGATCTGGATGCCCTCGAAGCAGGCCGTCCGCTGGATGCGCAGCCGGTTCGCTTCAGCTACGTCGTCGGCAGATTCCTGCGCCGCCATCGCCGACCCATTGTCGCGGCATCGGCCGCCATCCTGTTGCTTGCCGCCACAGTCGTTTACTACACGATCCGCCTGGCGCGAGCCCGCGACGCTGCCTTGCGCGAGGCCGCGCGGACGGAGCGTGTCCAGCAATTCACCGAGAATCTCTTCTATGGCGGAGACGAGGATGCCGGGCCGGCCATGGACCTGCGCGCGATCGATCTTCTCGATCGTGGTCGCCAGGAAGCGGCCAGCCTGAACGCCGATCCGGAAATGAAGGCGAACATGGAGGAAACGCTGGGCGGCATCTACGTGAAGCTGGGGAAGCTGGATTCGGCCGAGCCGCTCCTTATCTCAGCGCTGGACGAGCGGCGGAAGGCCTCCGGCGGATCCTCGCCGAAAGTGGCGGAAGGCCTGGTGGCGCTCAGCGTTCTTCGCAAAGACCAGGGAAAACTGGACGACGCTGAGACGCTGGCGCGGCAGGGAATGGAAATGGACGAGCGCACGCTGCCGCCCGGCGATCCGCGCATCGCACGATCCATGCTGGCTCTCGGCTCTGTGCTCGAAGTGCGCGGCAAGTACGATCAGGCCGCGTCGGTGCTGGAACGCGCCAACGATGTCCGATTCCAAAATGCAGAAGTCCCGACGGAAGAGGCCGAGGTTCTGGCTGAACTGGCGAATGTCGAATTCTACCAGGGACATTACGACCGGTCCGCGGAGCTTAACAATGAGGCGCTGGCGATCGACCGACGCATGCTGGGCGAACAGAATCCAGCCATTGCGCAGATCGATAACAATCTCGGCGCGAATGAGATGAATCGCGGGAATTATTCATCGTCGGAGGCGTGGTACCGGCGCTCGCTGGCCATTACCGAAGCCTGGTATGGAACGAAACACCCCGAAACCGCTGCCAATCTGACTGCGCTCTCTCAGCCACTCACCATGGAGAAACAGTACGCGGAGGCGCAGGATCTTCTGGGACAGGCGCTGGAGATCGAGAAGGCCGTCAATGGCCCGGTGAGCTCAACCGTGGCGACGACCATCAATCAGCTTGGGCTTTTGGCGTACAACCGCAACCAATATGATGCGGCAAGACAATACTTCACCCAGGCGATGAACATCTGGGAGAAGGTCTACGGCGACCAACACCAATTTATCGCGATTGGCTATTCCAACCTGGGCAGCGTTTGCATGGGGGGAAAGAATTACCTCTGCGCGGAAAGGAATTATCGCGAAGCCGTGCGGCGCCTCGATCTGGCCTCTCCGGATGGGCTCAACGATGCCGTTGCGCATTTGAAGCTGGGACGTGCTCTGCTGAAAGAAGGCCGCTATGGCGAGGCGGAGCCGCATACTCTGGGCGCTTATAAGTACCTGGTCGCGCATGTGAATCCGGCGAACAGCTACCTGGCCAACGCGCGCAAAGACCTTGCGGCCATTTACGATGCGTTGCATCAGCCGCAAACCGCAGCTCGATTTCGCGCGGAACTGGGGCCGGCGGGCAAGCCTTAGAACTGGTTTGGGTTCCGCGGAAATCCGCCGAGCAGGCTCTACTCCTGCTTCACCAGGAGCCCATCGGCGCGAGCGCGCTCGAACATCCATTGGAAGAACAGCACAGCGGCGGCGAGATAGGCCGCGTTGAGCCCCAGCCCCCAGGCGAAATGGGCGAGGCGGGCGGGCTGCCCTGCCAGCACCGCACGCATTTCCTCGAACGCATGGGTGGCCGGAACTGCGCGGGCGACCGGCTGCAGCCAGCGCGGCAGCGAGGCAACGGGGTAAAAGACGCACGAGATGGGCATGAGGAATCCGGTGAAGCTCCACGTGAGGCCCTGAATGCGCGTGGAGAAGCGCAGGATGAGTCCGGTGATGACGAGGCCGACGCTAAATGCGAAGACGACGAGATTGAGCAGAGAGGGCAGGAGGCGCGGCGCGAAGGGCAGGATGCCGTAGGAATACGCGACCCACGCGATGCAACTGGCGGCGGCCAGGCCGATGACGGTCTTCACCAGGTTGACGGCGAGCAGAGCGCTCATATATTCGGAGACGGTCAGCGGCGTGGCGAATAGGTTGCCGAGGTTGCGCGACCACATATCGCTGAGCACTCCGATGGTGATGTCGCGCTGAAACGCGCGAAAGACGCCCCACAGGATGGCCGCGCCCAGAAGGAATCCGATGAGGCCCGGCTTCAGGCTGCCGGATCGCGCCAGATAGACGGTGAGAAAGCCCCAGAGAAAGACGTCGAGGATGGGCCAGTACAGCATATCCATGAGGCGATCGGGGTTGCGGCGCACTTCGCAGAGCTGGCGCAGAATCACGGCATAAATCCTGTGGAGGTTCATCGGTGGCTCCCCGAGGCCACGTGCAGGTAGACCTCCTGCAGGGCGGGCCGCGCGACCTCAGTGCGAAGAATGGCGCGGCTTACTTCAAGAGGGCTGCCGGCAGCAAGGATGCGGCCGCGATGGAGAAACACGATGCGGCTGCAGATCTGCTCGACCTCCTGCATGTTGTGCGACGTATAGAGAATGGTGGCGCCGCGTTCGCGCTGTGCGTGCAGGATGGTCTCGCGCATTTGCGCGGCGGCCTGCGGATCGAGATACGCAGTGGGCTCATCGAGGAGCAGCAGTTCCGGATCGTTGAGCAGAGCCTTGGCAAAGGCAACGCGCGTCGCTTCGCCGGAGGAGAGGCGGACGGTGAGCGTGTCGCGCAGATGCTCGATGGCAAAGCTGCGCAGCAAAGCGGCAATTTTCGACGAGCGACCGGGGACGCCGTACAAGCGCGCATAGACGTCCAGGTTCTCCGCGACGGTGAGGCGGCCCGGAAGCGAGAGGTACGGGGACATGACGTTCATGCGGCGGGCAATGGCGCGGCGACGGGCTTGGAGCGGCAAGCCGAAGATGCTGACGTCGCCACGCGTGGGGCGCAGCAGGCCCATGAGCATCTGGATGATGGTCGACTTGCCGGCGCCGTTGGGGCCGAGCAAGCCGAGGATCTCGCCCCGCTCGATGCCGAAGGACACGCCATCGACCGCAGTGACTTTGCGGAAGGTTTTCGTCAACTGGCGCACGTCAACGAGCAACTGGGCACCACCGTGCGGAAAGCGAAACAGGGAAGGCGGGATCCGTGTGCGTCCATCTGCGCGGAAGGGCCGGTGGCCGGCGACAGGACGCGAAGACAGGCGTGCTATAGTTCCTGCGGAACGCCTCCGCGGAGCATGCAATTGCGAGCCCGCGCGCGAATGTCAGCGCATGGCTGAGACCGTTACGCAGCGCGATGAAGCAATTCCCGGCGTCCGCTTTTCGCCCGGCGGCGGGTGGAACCTGGTTCTGTGCAATGGGATGATTCGCAGCGCCTCCACCTGGTCTTACAACGCAGCGCTGCGGCTGCTGCGGGCGGCCGTGGGCAGCCGCTGCTACGGCGACTACAGCGAGAACACGCAGACATTCCTCGATGCGGCTCCGGCCACAGCCGACTATCTCGCGCTGAAGTGTCACATGCTCGATGGCGCCGCCCGCGCGCTGATCGACACACGCCGGGCGAAGGTGATCTACACGTGCCGCGAACTCGCCGATGCCGCGGCGTCTTTCATGCGGATGTTCGCTTACGACTTTGACCATACCTGCCTGGCCCTGCAGGGCGCTCTGGAGTTATATCGTCTGCACCGCGACAGCGGCACGGCTCTGATTCTGGGATACAGCGGCATTACTTCGCAGCCGCTTCGTGACATTGCCCGCATCGCGGAATATCTTGAGATTGCCGCGCCGGAAGAGGTGCTGGGCGCGATCGCCGAAGCAACTTCGCTGGAGCGGGCGCGGGCGCGCGTCGAGGCGCTGAAAGCGGGGGCCGACGCCGACCAGCTGGTGCGGTTCGACCGCTTCGTGCACGACCGGGAAACGCTGCTCAATCTCGACCACATTCGCGACGGGAGCACCGGATACGGGAGGGACCTGCTGACTGCCGACCAGCTGGCACGCATAGACGCTCTTGCTGCGCAGTATGACTTCCGGCCGGAGGGAGCGAGCCTGCACTAGAGCGCCTCGGGAACAGGATTGGGGTAGCCCCTGTTGCCGGTGCGGCGACGGCGCCTGAGCCGGCTGCCGCGCGCCGGACTGGCTTCGCTCGCGCAGTACTTATTCACCATCTCACCGAGGATACGCCGCAGGTCGTACTGCATCTCCCATCCGGGATAGCAGGAACGTACTTTGCTCAAATTGGAGATATAGCAGATATGGTCGCCGACGCGATTCTGCGGCAATAACTTGTAGTTCAACTGGAAGCCCATTTCGTCGAGGGCGGCAATCGTCTCCACGATGGAAAGACTGTTGGCGCGGCCTCCGCCAAGGTTGAATACTTCACCCGGGCGCGGCGACTTATAAAACTCCAGAAACAGCGAGGCTACGTCGGAACAGTGGATCTGATCGCGCACTTGCTTGCCGTGATAGCCGTAGATGGAATATTCCTTTCCGCGGACGGCGCAGAGGACGATATAGGCAAGATAGCCATGCAGTTCCACAGCGGCGTGCTGCGGGCCGGTGAGGCAGCCGCAGCGAAATATGCCGACCGGCATGCCGAAGTAGCGGCCGAATTCCTGGCAAAGCAGATCCGCAGCCGCCTTGGAGGCGCCGAAGAGGGAATGCAGAGACGCGTCGATGGACATGGTTTCGTCGATGCCGTCGAGGCCGCCGGCGTAGTCGTAGCGGGTCTCCAGTTCTGTGAGCGGAAGCGTGTTGGGGCGGTCGCCGTAGACTTTATTCGTGCTGGTGAAGCAGATGGGGCTTTCGGCGCAGTAGTCGCGCGCGGCCACCAGCAGGTTGAGCGTGCCAACTGCGTTGATATCGAAATCGTCATAGGGGATCGAAGCAGCCTTGTCGTGGGAAGGCTGGGCGGCGGTGTGAATGATGAAGGATGGCCGCTCGGCACGCAGCAAATCGCGCACTTTCTGGCGGTCGCGCAAATCGAAGGAGTAATGGCGGTAGTTATGGAGTGAGTCACGGAGTTGGGTAACTTCAGAGGAAGTTGAGCCCTGCGGGCCGAAAAACTCCTGGCGCATGTTGTTATCGAGCCCGGTAACCTGCCAACCCTGTTGAGCAAGAAATCGGACACAACTCGACCCGACCAATCCGCCAGAACCCGTGACGATGGCTTTCAAGGAAACTCCCTGATGGACCCCAGGAGCGCGAGAGCTTGGGAAGTTGGTGTAGGATATGCCAGCGGGTATTCCCTGTCAACGCTCAGGAGCGGTGCGTTTCCTGGGCCGGGGAATCAATGCTCCTGCCGTTCTCCCGCTCGCTGTGACACCGAGCGGCCGCCGCTCGTCCTCGCGTGCTTTTCTGCTGACTTCTGCTTTCAGGCGCAGAGGCTGCGGCGTTTCCTCGCGCTGTTGTACTTCCCAACTTGTCTCCTTTTGGACGGACCTAAGGCTCATGATTGGCAGCCCGCTGATGATCGCCGAGAAGGCGCGCGAGAGGCTCCGAAGCGCGGTCGCTGCCATGCGGGAGGGCCACAGCCCCGACAACCTTGTGATTCACTCGGGCGATCTGCCCGACCCGGCCGATCTGGTGATCACGGCGTGCGAAGTGAACGAGGCGCACGGCACCGGCATCCTGGTGCGCCGCATGTTTCCTGATTCGTCGTCGATCGTGTCGGTGCGCACGCACAATTTTTACGACGGCGACCAGAAGTTCGGCGCCGCGGCGTTTTGTCTGCCGCTGGCTTCGGGATCGCGGGTCGAGGTGTCGTCGACCGTGCAAATTTATCTGCGCGGGGCCCGCGTGCGCAGGGCGCTGTGCATTCCTTATCTGCCGGGCGAGGCCACGGTGAGCCTGGCGCTGAAGGACCTGCACGGAATGCCGCTGTGCACCTACGTGATGGATGACAAGAACGTGGCGGCCGATGGCATCTGCGATGAACTGATGGAAGAGCTGCTGGCGAAGTCGGACCTGCGGCTGGTGATTGGGCCGGAGATGCGCGACGCCTATGAGCAGAAGTACGGGATGAAGTTCTGGGTGGTGCCGCCGCTGGTTTCGGAGGAAGTAATTCGGACGACGCTGACGCGGGTGCCTGCGCCGCCGTACCGCGGCGTTCTGCTGGGCAACATCTGGGGGCAGCGCTGGCTCGATCTGCTGCGCAAGGTGCTGCGCGGATCGGGGCTGGAAGTGGACTGGTACTGCAACATCAAGGACCCAAAAATGCTGCACTACGACCGCGGGGAAATGGAGCGCGACGGTCTGCGGCTGATAGAGCCGGTTCCCGAAGCGCAGCTTCCGGCGATGCTGGCGCGCTACTCGTACGCGGTGGTGCCCACGGACCCACTGGACGGCATGAGTCCGGCGCCGGTGGAGGCGATTGCACGATTCAGCCTGCCCAGCCGCATTCCCACCCTGGTGGTGAGCTCGCAGCTGCCGATGCTTGTGGTGGGGAGCCCGGCGACATCCGCCAGCGGGTTTGTGCGGCGCTTCGCGCTGGGCGAGATCGTGCCCTATGAGCAGAGCGCAGCGGTCGAGGGGGTGCGGCTGCTGCTGGATCCCGCCCGGCAGAAGCAGATTCGCGAGCGGGCGCTGGCCATGAGCTCCAGCTTCTCCGCGCGCGGCTCGGGAGAGTGGATCTGGCGTTCGCTGGAGCAGGGAGCGCCGTGCGATATGCGGTACGAGGCGTTGCTGCCTCGGCTTAGCGAGGAAGTTTCAGGAGCGTTCACGCGATGACAACGACCGGCGAAAGCATGGATCAATCGGAGCGAATCGAACACCTCAGCGATATCGTTCGGCAGCTTGACGGCGCTGTGGAATCGCTCATCCTGAACGAAACGGCGGTTCTGGACGGGATGGCGCAGCTGCTGGCGGCGGTGCACCAGATGCAGGTGAGGAACGAGGAGAACCTGAAGAAATTTGGAGACCAGGTTCACCAGTTCGGGCTCGACATGGCGGCGCAGCTGGGAACCCGCAATCCGCGAAAACCCATCGTGATCTCCGGAGGTGACGGGCAGGCGCAGAACCCCGAGGTCAGCCTGCTGCAGCATTTGGTTTCGTTTCTTCCCGAGGCGACCGCGCTCGACATCGGCGCGCACAACGGGGAAACCGCGCAGCGCCTGGTGTTGGCGGGGTATACGGTCACCGCGTTCGAGCCGTTTCCCGCGTCGGTAGCGCAGATCGAAAGCCGCATGGGCTCAGGGGCGCCGCTGCGGGTGTTTCCCTGGGCCATTGGATCGGAAGACGGGACACGCGATCTGTACGTCGCCAGCGACGTCTCCATGCGCGGCGGCGACGTCTCGCTGTTTCACACGCTTGCGCCCCACTCCACCGATCCGAATCTGCGCTTCGAGCAGACGATTCCGGTGACGGTGCGCAGTTTGGCCAGCCTAATGGCGGCGGGCGAAGTGCCGGAACACGTGGGCGTGCTGAAGATCGATACCGAAGGCGGCGATCTGGACGTGATGCAGGGGATGGGCGGGCTGCGCGCCGCCGTGGTGATGGCGGAATTCTGGGACGCGGCGCACGAGTTCGGGAAATCGGGGCGCGGAAGCCTTGCGCCGCTGGTGGCCGCGATGAAGGAGCGGGGCTACCGCTGGCATCTTGTCATCTACCACGTCGATCACCAATCGCTGATCTCCTGGTACCACAACCGCACCGACACGATCCCGCAATCGTGGGGCAACGTGCTGTTCTTTCAGGATCAGAGCCTCTTCCAGGAAGCGCTGGGCTGGGTGGAGGACGTGTTGCCGCCGACTCGATTCCGCTGATCTTGCGGCATATTGATACCCTTCCCATCCCTCTGGCGCGCGATGCCGGCAGACTGCTTTGCTTTCAGATCGTTCCGCGATCCACTGCCGATTGGCGCGAGCCGGCGTTCAGCCGAAATTCTTGCCGAGCGATGAAACGCCTCGCGATTCCTCTTCACTAAAGGGGCAGAAGGTTTCCTGTGACATCATCCTGCCTCGAACAAACAGACCTGCGCGCACATGCCCTGGCGGCGCGGCGGGTGAGCGACGCGCCGATGCGCTGGTTCCATTGCGCCTGCTATTTCTGCCTGGTTCTCTCGGTTCCGTGGTCGATCTGGGTGACCAGCGGGTGGATTGGCTTGCTGATTCACTTCCAGACGGCCGCAGGCGGGGCGTGGCTGCTGGAAAGGCTGCTGCGCGGGCGGCCTTTCAGAAAGACCGCATGACGGCCGACGGGAGCAGAGCCTCGTCGCGCAGGCGGAAGCCTGCGGGGCTGAAGCGGCGGCGGCCGGCCAGCGTGAAGCACGGATCGCGTTCGGCGCGTGGCGCGAGGCGTAATCGGGCGTTACTATACTTGCGTACTCCCTCAGGGGCCGAGACCCGCGTGCAATTTCAGACGTTCGATGCCAGTTACATCGAAGCTCTTTGCGCAGGGGATCGTCGCGTCCAGGAACACTTCGTCGGCTATTTCACCGAGTTGATTCACCTCAAAGTCCGCTCGCGCCTGTCATCGCGGCAGGCCCAGGAGGATGTGCGCCAGGAGACGTTTGCGCGCGTCCTGACGACGCTGCGCAAAGAGAACGGCCTGCGCCAGCCGGAGCGGCTGGGAGCGTTCGTCAACACGGTCTGCAACAACGTCCTTCTGGAGCATTACCGCTCTTCCTCACGCCATCCATCGCTCGATGCCGACGATCAGCCGGAGCCTGCGGCTGGGGGGCCAGCCGTGGACGAGATGGTCGCGGCGAACCAGATGAAAGGCAAAGTAAGAGAGATCGTGAGCGGCCTGTCGGCGCGCGATCGCACGCTGCTGCAGGCGATTTTTCTGGAGGAGAGGGATCGCGAAGAAGTGTGCCGCGAGATGGGCGTCGATGGGCAATATCTGCGCGTGCTTCTGTTCCGCGCGAAACAGAGTTTCAAGAGCGAGTATCTGCGGCGGATGAGCGAAGGAAAGGCTTGAAACGGCAGGGATGAAAGACTCACTATCCTCACAGGACGGCTTGGGAGGCCGGCCCATGGATCACAGCGAAGCAGTCCGGATGATGGCGACAGAACGATACCTGCTGGGGGAGTTGTCGCCCGATCTCCGGGACGCATTCGAGGGCCATTTGTTCGAGTGCGAGGAGTGCGCGCTGGACCTGCGCGCCGGAGCCGCGCTCATCGAGGGAATGAAGGCGGAGCTTGCGGCACCGGCTGCCGCGGGCGTTGCTGAGCAGGGTGCGCCGCGGCGGCGCGACTGGTTCGCCTGGCTGCGGCCGGCGTTTGCCGTTCCTGCGTTTGCGGTGCTGCTGCTGGTGATCGGATACCAGAACCTTGCCCTGATTCCGACACTTCGCTCCGCAGCCCGCCAGCCACGGATTACTCCCTGGGCGACGCTGCACGTGGGCACCCGGGACGGGGCGCCTCTGCCTGTAGTCGCCGATCGAAATTCCGGGGCCGCGCTCATCATCGATGTTGCCGACACGGCTGCGTACTCGAGCTTTGCGTTTACGCTTGAGGGCCCGCAGGGGAAGCTGTTCTGGACGGAGACCTTGCAGGCGTCGGGATCGCAGACGGGCGAGCAGCCGCTCTCGCTGGTCATTCCGGGCGTGGGCTTGCAGCCGGGGCCGTATACGCTTACCATCACCGGCATTACCCCACAGGGCAGCCGGACCCAGCTGGACCGGCGTGTTTTAGATATTCGCTTCAACCCCTAGTACGACTCTCTCCGGAAAGTGAGCCCCCAGCCGTGCCCGGCGATTCCCGACCCACAGGACATCTCTACGATGCGCAGGCCTTCGCTCTGGAAGGCGATTTGCACTTACCGCTCCGCGCGGAAATCAAACCGCAGGCGTATCTCGATCTGCCCAAAACCGGCGGCTACCTCTCGCAGCGAGCGCACGATTATCGCCTCGAAGGCGTGATTTCTTTTCGCGCCGCGTACACGCAGGTTGCGGGGAATCTGGACCGGAAGCCGGGCCACGGGTATGTGACGCTGGCCACCGCGGTTCTCGAAGACTTCAACATCCTCGACGTGGTGACTGCGGAGCGGGTCGTGGCGCAGGTTTCCACCGAGCATCCGCTCGATGGATCGACGCCCGAGGTTACGTTTCTCGGCACGCGCTTCGATAATCTGCGCATCGCCGGCCACCCCGTCCATCTGCATCTCGATCTCGACTGCTTCGCGGCCAAGCCTGCGAACGACGCGCCGTGGTCCAGCAGCAGCGATTTCCGCAAGCGCGTGAGCGCTCAGTACGACAACATTCGCAGCCAGTCGAATCTTCCCGACGAGATTGGCGAACGATACAATCGTGTTCCATCGAATGCAGGGCCCGAGGAGCCGATTGAATGCTCGCTGGTGCAACGAGCGGAGGGTTCTTACCCAGGGCGGACCTTTGGCCACGTGATCGACATTCCTCACTTCGGCAGGGTCTACCTGGCGACCGTGCGCCTGGTGGAGACACCCGATCCGGGAACGGGGATAGTGAGCACGCAATTCCACCTGACGATGATCGAGGCGAAGATGGGCTGCATCGCGGGCGGGTCGGCGTCGGGGGGCAACACAATCGTGAACGGCAAGGGATTGGGCGGCGGTTAGCCTTCCTGGTTGTTGGCTGCGCTGTTCTGGGCCTGTGCATGGGCGACCGGGAGCTTTCTCCCGCGGAGCAGTTTCAGCGGGCTTCGGCGCTGTTCGAGCGCGGGCAGATCGCCGAGAGCCAGACCATTGCCGCGGCGCTGGCGGAGCGGTATCGTTCGTCGGCTCCGGAGTGGTCGGCCAACTTCACAGTTCTCGAAGCGCAGTCGGCTGCGTGGCGCGGATTCAGCCAGGACGTGGTTCGTCTGCTCGCGCCGGAGCTTCCCGCCTCGGCGGATGCGGACCTGCGCATCCTTCGATTCTCTTTGCTGGCGGGCGCTTCGGTTTATCTGCATCGCTACAACGAGGCGCAGCTGTATCTGAGCCGCGCGGACGCACTCTGCTCGCCCATGGATCGGGCGGCCTGCAGCCATGCACTGAATGCGCACTGGACGCTGGCCCTGGAGCAGGGGCAATACGAAGACGCTTCCCGCTATGCTTTGCAGGAAGCTGCGTTGTCGCGCCGGGTTGGGCGGCCGTTTGACGAAGCGAGAGCGCTCACGAATCTGGCGGTCACCCGGCTGCAGCAGGAGCGCTTCGACGAGGCGATTGACTGGCTGCGCGCGTCGGATGGGATCGCAAGGCCACTGGGCGCCGAAGACATTCTGCTGACGAATACCGGCGACCTAGGCTGGGCTTATTACAGCCTGGGCGATCGCGAGCGCGCTCTGACGCTGTTTCAGGATGCGGAGTCGCGCGCCGTCGCGCTGAGCGACACGGACGACACGATCACCTGGCTCGCTACCATCGGCTCTGTTGATCAGGACCAGCGCGACTGGGTGCGCGCAGCCGATTCGTATCGACAGGCCCTGCAACTTGCCAGAACGATCGGGAGCACGGACGACATCGTCAACTCGCTCGAGAGCCTGGCGCACATCTCCATCGAGCTGAACCAACCCGACGATGCGGAAGCCGATCTGCGGCAACTTGAACCTATGATCAGGGCGAGCGGGAATCATCTCGACGCTCTTGACGTCGAGCTGGCGCACGGGCGCATTGCGGCGGTTCGGCGGCAGGATGAGCAAGCCGAGGCGATCTTTCGGCAGGTCGAAGGCGATCCGGCCAGCCAGATCACGATGCGACTCGGTGCGGAGCACGAGCTGGCGCGGCTCTTCGAAGCCGAGGGACGCGGGGATGACGCGATGAAGATGTACGCGACGGCGCTGGCTACGTTCGAATCGGCGCGCGCGCAGATTAAAAACGAAGACTCGAAGCTTCCCTACTTCGCGAACGCCACACCGATTTACGACGATGACATTCGGCTGCTGCTCGCGCAGGGCAAAACCGAAGAAGCGCTGGCGGCCGCGGACCAAAGCCGGGCGCGCACGCTCGCGCAGGGTCTCGGGCTCGACGCCGCTCGCCTGGTTTTTGAGGGCGCGGCCCTGCACCCCGGCGCAGTGGCCGCTCGCGCCGGAGCAACGCTGCTGTTTTATTGGCTCGGCGAACGGGGGTCGTGGCTGTGGGTCATCACTCCGGCGAAAACGACCGTCGTGCCGCTGCCGCCGGAAGGCGAAATTACGCGGCAGGTGGAACGCTATCGGCAAGCGCTGCAGGGCCCCGAGGATCCGATCGCGCATCCCAATGCGGACGGCATGGCTCTCTACCGGACTTTGGTCGCGCCCGCTCAGCCCTGGCTGACGCGCGGAGGAAGCGTCGACATCCTTTGCGACGGGGTATTGAGCGAGGTCAATTTCGAAACCCTCATCGTTCCGGGGCCGGCGCCTCATTACTGGATCGAGGACGCGGACATCGTCTCCGCCCCATCGTTGCTGCTGCTGGCGTTGGCGCAACCGGCTGCAGGCGACCGTCGCAACCTTCTGCTGATTGGCAACGCTCTGTCGCCTGGCCCGGACTACCCAAAGCTGGCGAATGCCGGATTCGAAATGCGGCAAATCCGCAGACATTTTTCGCCAGGAGACGAGACGGTCTTCGAGGGCCCGCAGGCGAATCCACGCTCTTATCTGGAATCGACGCCGCAGCAATTCACGTATATCGACTTTGTGGCGCACGGGGTGGCGAGCCGCGTGGATCCGATGGATTCGGCGATCATCCTCTCCGGCATGCCGGGGAGCGATGACTCGTTCCGTCTCCACGCCCGGGACATCATGCAACATCCGATCCATGCGCGGCTGGTGACGATCGCCGCCTGCTATGGAGGCGGGACGCGTGCCTACGCGGGCGAAGGGCTGGTCGGGCTTTCGTGGGCATTCCTCTACGCGGGTGCGCACAACGTGATCGGGGCACTGTGGGAAGTGAGCGACGCATCGACGCCGGTGCTGATGGACGCGGTGTATCAGGGCATCGAGGAGGGTCTCGCGCCGCGGGTTGCTCTGCGCCGCGCGAAGCTGACGATGCTGCACGGGCCCTTTCAGCGCCCGTTTTTCTGGGCGCCTTTCCAGCTTTACACGGGGCGTTAAGGCCGCATGCGGCGGGGTTTGCCCGTCGTTTCCGCGGCTTCTGATACGAATCCTGATACGAAACAGCGGCCTCTCGCACTATGTTCCAGAACAGTGGCTGAGTTCACTGAAGCAGAACACGGAGGTGCAGCGGTCCCCATGAAGTCCTCGTCGCCTCGTCCCGCTATCCAGCAATTCATTCTTGACTGCGGCGAGCTGGCTTCGTGCCTCGACACGCTCGACACGAGAGCCAACCGCCCGGAGCTGCTCAGCGCCGTTGTCACCGGCGAGGCCCAGTACCATGCGCTCGTGGAACGCCGGCAAGCTTTGTCGCCGTCACCGCTGGAAGAAGCGTGGGTCGACTTCATGCTCGATGCATTGCGATCACGGCTGGGCTACCTGGAGAGCCGGATGGGGATGGCCAGGCAAGGGATCCGTAAGCCGCCCGCATCGCACATTGTGCCCCGCGGTACCTGCTGAGTTCCCGCACCCGAGCCTATTTCTTTGGAATGATCCAGGAAAACGCCCGCTGGCGGAGACCTCAGCGCGGCCAACTACCGGGCGTCCATTTCCGGACAGCTTGCCTTGCACGCGGACAGGACCGGAGACCCATCCCCAAGCAACCCTGTTGAATCGACGGGGAGTTGGCCTCCAGGACCAGCCATGACAACGGACGATCAATTGCTGTTACGCTGTCCGGCATTCCCCGGAGACTCCCATGACAGGCTGGTTGCAGGATTTTCACTACGCGCTGCGGCAATTGCGCAAGGCTCCCGGATTTACCTTTACCGCCCTGCTGACGCTGGCTATGGCGATCGGCGCGAATGCGGTCGTCTTCGGGGTGCTGAACGGGATGATCCTGCGGCCGCTCCATGTGCCCGACCCACAAAGCCTGTATTCGATCGATCGCGCGCGCGAGTCGAACCTGAGCGAGTCGTATCCCGACTACATCGACCTGAAGGAACGCAACCACAGCTTTGACGATCTGGCGGCCTACGCGATTCCACAGGTGGCGCTCGATACCGGTCATGGCCCGGTGGCGACCTGGGGACTGGAGACAACGGGAAACTATTTCGATGTGCTGGGAATTCATCCCTGGCTGGGCCGCTTCTTTCACGCTGCCGATGAGCACGGCCCAAACAGCGCGCCTTACCTCGTGCTGGGCTATGCCTACTGGCATGCGCAGTTCCAGGGCGACCCAGGGGTGGTGGGACGCGTGGTGCAGATCAATCAGCATCCGTTCACGATCATCGGCGTAGCGCCGCCGGCGTTCCGCGGGACGCTGGTGATCTACTCGCCGAACTTCTACGTGCCGGTGGTCAATCACGAACAGGTGGATGGGACGAACGACCTCAACGATCGGGGAAGCCGCGATCTGCTGCAGATCATGGGACATTTGAAGCCCGGCGTGACGCGCGGGCAGGCGGCAGACGATTTGAATGGCATCGCCGCGTGGCTCGCGAAGACGTATCCACGCGAGGACACGCGTGCCCGGTTGTCGCTGACACGGCCTGGGCTGCTGGGGAACGCGTTTTCGCGGCCGATTGAGGCCTTCATGGGAGGGTTGATGGCGCTGGCCACGCTGATCCTGCTGGCGGCGTGCGCCAACCTGGGCAGCCTGTTTGCGGCGCGGGCCGCGGATCGGTCGCGGGAAGTGGCTCTGCGGCTGGCGCTGGGATCGAGCCGCAGGCGTATTTTGCGCGGCCTGTTCACGGAAGCCGTTCTGGTGGCTCTGGGAGGGGGCGCCCTGGGCTTTTGGGTGAGCAGCGCGTTGCTGCGCCGGCTGGCCGACTGGCAGCCATTTGGCAATTTCCCGATGCACACGCCTGTTACTCCCGATGCGCGCGTCGATTGCCTGGCGCTGCTGCTGACGCTGGTGAGCGGATTGCTGTTTTGGGCGGTGCCGGTGGGCCAGGTGCTGCGGACCAATCCGTATGAAGTGGTGAAGGCGGGTTTGGGGATGAGGAGCGGGAAACGCATATCCGCGCGCGAGGCGCTGCTGGTGGCGCAGATCGCGATTTGCGCGGTTCTGATTACATCCTCGCTGACGTCCGTGCGCGGATTGATGCGCGCGCTGCATGGCAATTTCGGATTCGACCCAAGCAAGGCGGTGCTGGTGGATCTGCGCATGGCCGGTTTGAGCGGAGATCAGCCAGGCACCCAGGCCCGGCGCATGCTCGATGCCGCGGAAGCAATTCCAGGTGTCGAGGCGGCAGCCCTGACCGACGCTCTGCTGCTGAGCGACACGAGCGCGACGAACATCTTCAGCGACGCGACGACGGATCTGCGGGCTTCGCATGCGGCGGCTGCACCCTATGCGTACCACGTCTCGCCGGCCTATCTGCAGGCCGAGGGAATACCGCTGCTGGCGGGAAGAAATTTGACGAAGCATGACGATCAGAATGCGCCCCGTGTTGCGATTGTGAATCGCGAGCTGGCGCGGGAGCTATTTGGGGCAAAAGCGGCTGCCATCGGAAGCCACTTCAAACTGCCGGACGGGAGCCGTGTCGAAGTGGTGGGCATCGCGCAAGACGGGAAATACGCGTCGATGAGCGAAGCACCTCACGGGGCGATGTTTCTTCCGCTGGCGCAATGGACCTCCGGTATCGGGTGGATGGTGGTTCGCTCGCGGCGCGATCCGCAGGCACTCGGCGGCGCAATCCGAGATGCGCTGCATCAGGTGGATCCGAGTTTGCCGGTTTCGATTGAAAAGCGAACCGACGAAATGGTGACGGTGCTGTTTGGACCCAAGATGGCCACGCTGGCTCTGGGCGTGCTGGGAGCGATGGGCGCTCTGCTTTCGATTTCGGGCATCTTCGGCATGGCGGCCTACTCGGTGAGCCGCCGGCTTCGCGAACTGGGAATTCGCATGGCGCTGGGTGCGCAACGCCGGGAGGTGCTGGAGTCGGCGGTGGGCCGCGCAGTCCGGCTGCTGGCGTTCGGTTCCGCGGCGGGGCTGCTGCTGGGCATGCTCGCCAGCCGCGTGCTGAGCGCGGTGGTGTATCAGGCGACGCCGCGCGATCCGCTGGTACTGGCGGGAGCGGTGCTGGCCATGGGCCTGGTCGGGGTGGTGGCGTCGTGGATACCGGCGCAGCGAGCTCTTTCCATCGATCCCGCCATGCTGCTGCGCGAGGAATGAGCGTCGCGGCGTGGTTCCATTGCGGGGCCAACCATGGTCGCTGGGCCGGTTCCCGCCGGTTTTCCGTGCGGCCGGATCGACGAGCTGCAGCGAGCGCTACTGCGCAGGCAATTTAGCCAGGAAATCGTTCATCGCGCGCTCTACCTGATCGGGGTTCGAGACGAAGAGGTGGTGATTCGCGTGCGCGATGCGCACCACCGGGACCCATGGCATAGCCTGGCCAAAGGCGCTGGATTGATCCATACACCTCTTCAGGTCGCCGGTTGTGAGCGCGTCCTGTGCGGCCTTGTCGTGCGCGAGCGCGCCTACGAACGCTGGGGTCATGTCGTGCGGACAGGCAACGATATCCATGGCGGCTACGTGAAAACCGGTGAACTTCTCCTCGCCGAAAAGGGTGGCGAGCGGGATGGGCGGCGGTGGCGGAGGAGGAGGCATATTGGGCAGAGCTGCGACGCGCGCGGTATCGGTATGCAGATCGCGGCCGAGCCGATCGGTGGCAGCTGTCAGCCCCTCGCGGTACGCCGTGTCGTAGACAGCGCCCGCGCGCAGGGCCTCGAGGCGACGCCGGACCTCGAGCATGTCGAGCCACGAGTCGCCGCGCGCCGCGTCGTAGAAGGCAGGGCCCCAGTCGGCATCGAGATAGATGAGGCCGGCGACCTTGTGCGGATCGTGCGTGCCGATCCAGCTCAGCTCTTCGCCGGCGATCGAGTGGCCAGCCAGCACAGGGCGATCGAGATGGAGCGTATCGATCACGGCGATCACGTCCTTGCCGAGCCGATCCGCCGAGTAGTTGGCATCGGTGGGATCTGGCTTGCTGGATGCGCCGAAGCCGCGGCGGGTGATGCCGTAGACGTGATACTTCGCGGTGAAGCGCGGCGCGAACGCGTCGTAGACGTGGGCGGTGTCGCCGAGGCCGGCGAGAAAGACGAGCGGTTGTGCTGCTTTGGGACCGCCCCAGTCGAGCACCTCGAGTTGCACGCCGGGTGCAACGGTGACTTTCTGCGCGGTCGGCTCGCTTGCGGCGTGGGCGACACGCGCGTGGTCCACGCTTCCCATCACAGCGCTGAGCTCGATCAGCGCCATCAAAATGCATCCAGCGATTCTGCCCTGCATGGCCGCCTCCTTCGCTTACTGCTGTTTGCCGATCGCTGTGGCCGCCAGCGTGCCGCCGAGGCCCATGGTCTCAATTGCCGATGAAGGCACGATGACCATGGAACCCTTCTCGCGCATGGCTTCGTAAAGCATGTTCATGCCGCGCAGATGGAGGGCTCCAGGATTCTGCTCGTAGACGCGGGCGGCTTCGGCGAACTGGGCCGAGACAAGCACTTCGGCGTCGCCGAGAATGACGCGGGCCTGGCGTTCGCGTTCTGCCTGCGCCTGCTGGGACATCGCGTTCTCCAGCGCCTGCGGGATTTTGACGTCGCGAATCTCGACGCTCTGCACGGTGACGCCCCACGGGGTGGTTTTCTCGTCGAGGATCTTCTGCAGCTCGTGGCCGAGCGATTCGCGGTCGGTGATCATTTCGGCGAGATGGTGGCGCCCGATCGACTCGCGCAGCGCGGTTTGCGAGCCCATGGTGATGGCCTGCATGAAGTCCTCGACCTCGAGGATGGATTTCTCGGCGTTCCACATCAGCCAGAAGATGATGGCGTCGACGTTGACGGGGACGGTGTCGCGGGTGAGCGCGGACTCCGCGCTCACGGTGGTGACGCGCACGCGCTGATCGACGAATTTGCTGAGCGAATCGATGACCGGGACGATGAGGAACACGCCGGGTCCGCGGAGGCCGCGATACCGGCCGAAGCGCAGCACGGCGACCTTCTGCCACTGATCGACGACGCGGATGGCGAAGAGGAAATAGAGGCCGGCCAAGGCTCCCGCGGCGGCGTACCACGGGTTGTTTGTTTGCACCGCGCCCCATGCGCCAAGACCGCCGCACACGAGCAGAACCACCACGCCCACACCGCTGAATTGCATTCTTTTTGGATCGATCATGATTTCCTCCCTGACTTTCTGTTGACCCTTTCACTTCCCTGCTCGCGGTCGCGCAGGCGCTCGATGACCTCGGCCAGCGTGAAGCCGAGCGAGCCTGCGCGCGCCACGACTTCGTCGACCAACTGCGACAACTGGCGGCCGCGCTCCTGGGCCGGCGCGGCGAGCTTCTGCTCCGCGATAAAGGTGCCGGCGCCCTGCTGGGTGTCGAGAATGCCGCGAATTTCCATCTCCCGATAGGCCCGCATGACGGTATTGGGGTTGATGGCCAGATCAACGGCCACCTGGCGCACGGTGGGCAACTGATCGCCGGCACGGAGGGCACCGATGGCGATGGCGCCGAGGACCTGGTCGATGAGCTGGCGATAGACGGGAACGCCGCTGTGCGCGTCGAGGCGGAAGGTAAACTCCCACGTGGTGAAGGCCGACTGCTTCATACAAACAATAGTGTACTAGGACGCTAGTACAATGCAACACTAATGTTCGCCGTGTTGTTGATATGGTGAAAATGGCGGAATCTCAGGACCTCGCGATGCCGGCCAGGCCCATGCGCGGCGCGGCTCGGGGTTGGCCATGAACCAGCGCCAGACGCTGCCGTGGCGGAGATTCTCCGCGCTCAGCAGCGTCATGCCCACATCGAGGCCGAGGGTGTCGGTTGAGACCCATCCGGTGAGCGGATTGAAGGCATCAGCGAGGCCGTAGCGTCCCCAGATCTTGCTGCCGAACCGGTCGCGCATGGCGTGCAGAGCCGGGATGCAAATATCGGGGACGAGCATGAGCGAGCCGCCCGCGGCGCAGGAACTCAGCAAGACCTTCTCCGATTACAGCGACGACTTGTGGGGCATGACCAGTTCCTCCAGCCCGAGGCGCGGTGCGCGCGCGTGGCCGTCTGCGCGTTGACAAACCAATCCGCTCGCGTGCCGCGCTGTTCGCGGTGTCCGCGAAAATCGAACCAGGCGAACGGGTATTGATAGGTCCATAACAATGAGTGCCCGACGTACGTGTACGAGCCATACTGATTGGGGTCGCGCTCCCACGCGTACCAGGCCTGGGGCGGCAAGGGATGCGCGGGCGAGCCGATGCCGAGCAGGACCATCGCCGCGAGCTGGCAGTACTTGTCGTAGCGGAACTGGATGAAGCCCTCCGGCCGCCAGCCATGCGAGAGAAGCAGCCCGTTGCCGTTGGTGATCCAGGGAAAATCGTAGCGGCTGTACAGCAGGGCCGCGAGATCGGTGATTTCCGCGTCCTCATGGAAGTACGCGCGGCAGGTGAGCGCGCCAGCCAGCAGCCAGATTGAATCGCTGGTGGAGACCTCAGACTGTTTCCAGCGCGCGCCGGTGTGCACGTCGAGGAAGTGGTAGAACCAGCCGTGAATGCACTCCACTTTGCCGCTGGTGTAGCTGCGCAGGGCGCGGCGCACGCGATCCCTGGCCTGCTCGCGCGGCATCCATCCGCGTTCGGCGCCGATGCAGAGGGCGGTGAGGCAAAATCCGGTGACGCCGGTGCTGCCCCGCGACTCGTCGCCCTTGCGGAGGTTATCGGCTGGGTCGCCATGGATGAGGTCGCGGCAGATGCCGGTCTCTGGGTCGCCGGCGTCCTGGAAATAGCGGAAGCATCGCTCGGCGAGATCGTCGAGCAGAGCACCGTCGCGGGAGGAGCGTCCGAAGCCAAACGCTCTGCGGGACGCCAGAAGGGCTGCGCCTTGCAGGAACCTGCGCCGGTCGAGTGTCTTTGCGTGCATGGATTTCGTCAAAGCGCCACACCTCGGGAGCACCGTTCCACTTGGACGCGGGATTTGGAAGCGCGAACGATAGGAGGGCGTGGTCAGCGCCCTGCGAGCCTGGCGCGGCAGGTAGGGCTTCGGCGCAAATCTCTGTTGCGCGGGAGAGCGGATGGAGTTATATTTTTAAATGGACGGTTAAACTAACCGGTTAATTAATGCCTGCTCCTCGACAACTGCGCGCCGATCAGACCCGCGGACGGATTCTCAGCGCGGCCATCGGCGAATTCAGCGAGCATGGCCTGGCTGGCGCGCGCACCGGCTCGATTGCCGCTGCGGCGGGCGTGAACAAGGCGCTGCTCTACTACTACTTTCAGGATAAGGAAGCGTTGTATGCCTCTTCGCTGGAAGCGGTGGCCGGGAAGGTGGCGGGCGCGGCGCTGGCGGTGCTGGAGCTGGACTGCAGCCCGGGCGAGCGGATGCTGCGCTTCGCGTTGCAGCACTTCGACCGCGTCTTCACGCAGCAGGGATTTCAGGCGCTGCTGCAGCAGGAGATGATGCGATTCCGCCAGGGGCAGAGCAGCTCGATGGGGATTATCGCGAAGGCGGCGTTCGAGCCGATGTTCGCGCGGGCGCTGGGGATTGCGGAGGAAGGCGCCCGAGCGGGCGAACTGGTGAAGGTGGACGTGATGCAGATGATGTACTGCGCGCTGGGCGCCAATGCCTTTTACTTTTTGAGCGCGCCGCTGATGGCGCTGATCACGGGCGACGATCCGCTGGAGCCGGCGGCGCTGGCGAGGCGGCGCATTGCCGCGATTGAATTTTTGGGCCAGGCTCTCTTCACCGATCGCAAACGCGGGGCGCGCCTGGCGAAAGCTGTGCTGGCCGCGATGCCCATGCCGGAAACTGCGTTTCCGGAGAGAAAGACCGCATGAAACCACATCACCGCATATTCATCATCATGGGCGTGCTGCTCGTCTTCGCGCTCGGCTTCTGGTACTTCAGCACGAATCACTCGAGCGACCTGGTGATGGTGGGCACAGTGGACGCGAACGAGGTGATCGTGAGCTCGCGGATCCAGGGACGGATCGCGTCGCTGGCCGTGCAGGAGGGCGACCGGGTGACAGCGGGACAAACGCTGGCGACGATCGAGGCGCAGGATCTGGCGGATGCCAGCAGCGCCGCGGAGGCGACGGCGCGCAGCACGCAATACAAGCTGGCGGAGTCGCGCGCCACCGAGCAGCAGACGGTGGACAGCACGAAGAGCCAGGTGGTCTCAGCCGAAGCGCAGTTGCGCGCGGCGCAAGCGGCGCAGGCGCAGGCGCAGGCGAACTACGAGCATCAGGAAGCGGACACAAAACGCGCTGTGGCGCTGGCGCAGGCGGGCGTTTCGAGCGAGCAGACGCGCGATGAAATGGTGACGAGCCTGAATGCGGCGAAAGCCGCGGTAGATTCGGCGCGCGAGAATGTGGATGCCCAGCAGGCCGCGGTGCGCACCGCGCAGGCGAATCTGTTTGAGGCGAAAGCCGCCGCGGAGACGGTCGACGCGAATCGCGCCGACCTGCACAACGCTCAGGATCTTTACCGCCAGGCGCAGGTGCAGCTTGGCTACGCCGACATTGTTTCGCCGGTTACGGGCATCGTGAATGTGCGGGCCGCACTGGAGGGCGAGGTGGTATCGCCGGCGACGCCGATCGTGACCGTGGTGGATCTGTCGCAGACGTGGGTGTATGCGCCGCTGCCGGAGACGTACGAGGACGCGGTGCAACTGGGCGACAAGCTGCGCGTGGTGATGCCGAGCGGGGAGACGGTGCAGGGCACGGTGATTGCGAAGGCGGCACTGGCGGATTTTGCGACGCAGCGCGACGTGAGCCGGCGGAAGCGCGACATCGAGACCATCCAGCTGAAGCTGCTCATCCCGAACCCGGGGATGAAGTACGTTCCGGGAATGATCGCCGAGGTGTTTCTGCCCCACGACAAGCTGGTGCGGAAATGAAGGCGGCGGAGCCCTTCACCGGGCCAGCGATTGCCGTTGAAAACATCGTGAAGCGCTACGGCACGTTTGAGGCGGTGCGCGGCGTGACGTTCAGCGTGGGCGATGGCGAGATCTTCGGGCTGCTGGGACCGAACGGCGCGGGCAAATCGACGCTGATTCGGATGATGACGACGCTGATTCCCGTGACCGAAGGGCGCGCGCTGGTGGCGGGCCACGACGTGATGAAAGAAGCCGACACGGTGCGGCGGATGATTGGCGTGATTCCGCAGGCGCTGACCAGCGACATCGATCTGACGGTTGAAGAAAACCTGACCATCTACGCGAAGCTGTACGGCGTGCCGCGGGCGCAGCGGAATCGGAACATCGACGAACTGCTGGAGGCGGTGGACCTGACGAAGTGGCGGCAGGCGCAGACGAAGACGCTCTCCGGCGGCATGCGGCGGCGGCTGGAGATTGCGCGCGGCCTGGTGCACAGCCCGCGGATTTTCTTTCTTGACGAGCCGACCACCGGGCTGGATCCGGTTTCGCGCGTGGCCGTTTGGGAGATGCTCGACCGGCTGCGCATGAGGATGAAGCTGACCATCCTGATTACGACGCATTACATGGATGAGGCGGACAATCTGTGCGACCGGATCGCGATTGTCGACCACGGCAAGCTGGTGGCGCTGGACACGCCGCTGGGGCTGAAGGGGAGCGTGCCGGGCTCGAGCGTGGTGGAAGTCCACTTTGACGGGGATGTGCCGGAGCGCGAAGAGCGGCTGAAGAAGCTGGAAGGCGTGACGAGCGTGGAGTCGCACGGGACGGGGACGTTTCGCGTGATGACGTCGGAGGGCTCGGTGACCACCACGCAGCTGGTGCAGATGGCGACGGCGACGCACGATCCAATTCGCGCGCTCAACGTGCAGAGCACGACGCTCGATGACGTTTTTGTTTACTACACGGGCCGCCAGTTGCGCGACGAGCAGGTGAAGGCTGTGAGCTTCATGATGCCGCCGCGCCCGGGGATGCAACCATGAACCGAATGATGGCGATTGTGGAGCGCGAGCTGCGGAAGTTCTTCCGCTCGCCCGCGCTCATGCTGATGTCGATGATGCTGCCGCTGGTGCAGCTGGTGATTCTGGGCAACGCCTTCGGCGGCAAGGTGACGCACGCACGCGTGGGTGTGGTGGACTACGACCACGGCGAGGAGTCGCTGAAGATACACGAGGCGTTCCGCGCGGTGGAAGCCAACATCCGCACCTTCAGCACGATTCCCTACAGCAACGAAAATGCGGCAAAGGATGACGTGCAGACGGGTAAGATCGATGCGGCGGTGGTGATCCCGGCGGAGTACTCGCGGCGCGTGCTGGCGGGCGATTCCCCGAAGATCGGGCTGGTGGTCGATAACTCGGATCAGTTTGTCAGCGGCAGCCTCGAATCGGAGATGCAGTCGCTGGTCGATGCACTGAACGCTCCGCTCATTCAGCCGAAGGTGGTGCAGAACGTGACGCTGGATATCGTCGAGCTCTACCCGTATGTGCCGTACATGAAGTTTCTGCTGGCCGGGTCCATTGCGCTGGCGATGTATGTCTCGGTGATGATCGGCGGCGGGATGTTATACATCGACGACAAAGCGCGCGGGGTGCATGAAGGGTATCTGGTAACTCCCATCACGAAGCTGGAACTGGTGCTCGGGCTCAACGTCGCTGGGGCGGTGAAGGCGGTGCTGTCGGGCATCAGCCTGACGGTGATTGGATCGCTGCTGGCGGGGCTGGGGGTCATTTTCAACCCGGATGCGGTGATCCAGCTGGCGCTGCTGATTGTGGCGACGTCGATTGCGTTCAACGGCATGATGTTTCTGCTGATGGTGCGGGTGGAAGACCCGCTGGTGCCGCGCGCGATGTTCGGCGTGCTCAACACCCTGCTCTTCTTTCCCAGCGGAGCGATCTATCCGATCACGGCTTTTCCGCCCTGGCTGCGAGCCATCGCCGTGGTCGATCCTTTCACCTATGCGGTGCACGGCCTGAAGGCCATCCTGCTCAAGGATGGCGGATTCACGGCGATCCGCTCGGACCTGTTCTTCCTGTTTGGGTTTGGGATTGTGTCGCTGCTGGTTGCTGTGCCATTGTTCCGGAGGACGCTGTAGGACAGCGGGTCAGCAGGTTAGCTGGTCAGCGAGTCAGCTAGTACTACTGTGTTATAAGAGTAGATTCCCTTTGATCGATTTTCCTGGTTCCTGGGGTGCAGATGTGGCTAACCTGGGCCCATGAAGCGTCAGCAGCCGCACTCGCCTGATCGGTCACA
>JBARMS010000272.1:0-112937 GCA_049802575.1 Acidobacteriaceae bacterium
CCTCCGACAATGCCGTAGCCTTCTTCCGAGCCCATCGCCCTGCCATCGCGTTGCCGATCTTCGATTCTCTCCTGCCATGGTTACAATTAGATTCTCCCGGCCACATGCATGAGCTCTCCGATGGCGACCGCTTCCAGCCGCAAATCGAATCCGTTCCCGAACAAACCTGGTCCTCTGCCGGATTCCTCCATGCTGCGATCCGAGGTCTCTTCGGCGTCGACATCGATGCGGCGCAGCACATGCTCACCCTTGCTCCCCATCTGGAACCTCGCTGGCAGCATGTCTCCCTGGCGCAAATCCCGGTCGGTCCCGCGCAGGTCGCTGTCGCTATCGATCAGCATCCCGGTGAGATCGATGCCGCCTTCAGCGCCCAATCCGGCAATGTTCATCTCGTCTTCGCTCCAGAACTTCCCCTGGGTGCGATGATCGTCCGCGCAATAATCGACGGGCATCCTGCGCCGGTCACCGTCGCATCGCGCGCCGAGGATCAGCACGCCCGTGTCTCGTTCGACCTCCGCGGCGTCCCCGTTCATGTGCGTATCCTCTGCACCGGAGGCGTCCGCATCCGCGTTCCCACGGTTACGCCTGCGCCGGGCGACGCCTCCCGCGGCCTCAAACTGACAGCTCTTCACCTGGACGGCCGTTGGCTCACCCTCGACGCGGATATCGCCGGCGTCGATCAGTCATCGGTTGAAATCGATACGCCCTGGACCATCGCAGACGTGCACGGCGGCTCCGCCACGCGTATCAGTCCCGATTGGTACCGCGTCACCTTCGCGCAGTTGAGCGCGAGCGCGCCGCAATCAATCCCCGCGCCCGCCTATGCCCACCGATCCATGACCGTCATGTTCCGAGGCCGGTGATCGCATGAGACCCGGCTTCGCTGTGCGCGCTTCTTTCCGAACGGCGCTGCTCCGTGCAGCGATTCTCAGCTGTTTCCTCGCCACCTTCTCTGTCACCTTTGCTCAATCCCGAGCCGCGCTGAGCACGGCCGACGTGACGATGCAGTTCTACGCCGGATCCACCGCTCCGCGACTGCTCTCTCTCCGCAGCCGCAACAGCGAACTTTGGACGAACACCGCGCCCGAGCCGCTCGCTGCATCCGTCGAGCGCAACGGCCAGCGTCTCCCGCTCGTCTGGCACAACATGCCGTCCGCCACAGTTATCTCGCCGCATCGCATAGCCTTCATCTACGAACTGCAACAGCCCCATCTGCGCCTCACCTGGCAATGGAGCGCTCGCGCCGACTTCGGGCCCATCGAGCACAGCGTCCTCATTGAGAACCTCACCGCCGACGAATACTGGCTTCCCATTCCTGATACGCTCGCGCTTTCCTTCTCAATCCCCATCAACAGAAATCTGCGCCAGCTCTATGTCGAGAAGGGCGCAGGCGTGCCATCGGCCGTCGGCACTCACCTCCTGTCCATTGATCCGGGGTATGCCTGGACCGGCCGCTCCACCACCTTCGCCCACCCCGTCCTCGACGAGCCACGCGAGATCATCCCCTACACCGCCGTCTTTCGCGCCAATCCCGAGTCGTCCGGCTGGTTCGCCGGCATCGAATTCAGCGGACGCACGCGGATCGCGCTCCGCCGCACGGCCCACGCTCTTACTGCGCAACTCGGCCTCGATCCCGCCCCCGGCCCTGCCCTCACGCGTCTCGAGCCAGGCGGAAGTTTCACCGCGCCCACCGTCTTTCTCAGCGCGTTCATCGGCGGACCGGATGGGGCGGCCAACCAGCTCCGCCCCTGGGTTCGCGCTGTTCTCGGCAACCCGCGCGCCTGGTCCGATCCGCACTACCCCCTCATCGTCAACAACAGCTGGGGCGTCGGCATGGACATCAACGAGTCCGCCGCGCACGCAATGATCGCCGACTCCGCGGCACTCGGCTTCGAAATGTTTCATCTCGACGCCGGCTGGTTTCGTGGTGTCGGCGACTGGTATGCGAACCCCATTAAATTTCCCCACGGCCTCGCCGTTCTTGCCGACGACGCGCACGCGCACGGCGAACGCTTCGGTCTCTGGACCGACTGGACCCAGGCCGGTCTGGACACGAGCCCCGGAGCGCTGAACCTCCGCGATCCCATGGTCCGCGACTGGCTCGTTGCCGACGTGCCCGCCGGCTGGAAGCCCCAGGACTTCAAGGGCCAGACCATTGACCTCGGCGTCCCCGCCGCCGCTGAGTACGCATCGCGCGAAGTGAATCGCATAGTGACCGCCGACAAGCTCGACATGCTCGAGCACGACGGCTACCTCATCGCTCAGGGGTGCACGCGCGACGACCATCCCCACGCCGCGCCCGATCCGCGCGACACCACCGTCGAGCACTACAACGGCGAAGATATCGTCCTCAGTTCCAACTCCACCGACGTCAGCTACCACGCCGTCCGCGCCTATTACCGCATCTACGAGCAGCTCCGCCGCCACCACCCCGGCCTGCTGCTCGAAATCTGCAACGACGGCGGCCGTATGGTCGACTTCGGCAGTGCCGCGCACGGCGACTACTTCTCCATCACCGACAGCTATGATCCGCTCTCCAACCGGCGCGCTTTCTACGACGCCAGCTACGTTCTGCCGCCCGCCATGCTCGAAACCTACGTGGATAAGTGGCCCACGCCGACCATCGCGAACTTTCTGTATGAACTCCGCAGCGGCATGATGGGCTGGCTCTCGGTCATGCAAAATACCAATAACTGGACGCCCGAGCAGCATGCTGCCGCGCGCGTCTCCATCGCGCTCTACAAACAGCGCCTCCGCCCGCTCATCCGTGAAGCGCAGCTCTTCCACATTGCGCCGCGTCCCGACGGCACGCACTGGGACGGGATGGAGTACTACGCGCCCGCGCACCACCAGGGCGTGGTCTATGCGTTTCGCGGCTCAGCGCCCGGCGAGCCCGTGCACACGTATTTCCTCGCCGGCCTCGATCCGCGCACGAGGTATCGTCTCCACTTTCAGGATGCTTCCTCGCCCGATGCGATTGCCTCCGGCCGCGATCTCATGACCGCAGGCCTCCGCGTCGCGCTGCCTGTGCCGCTCACCTCGGAGCTGGTTTTCTTTGCCGCCCAGTTATCGCAAAGCGCCGCGCGATAACGTTCGGGTGTCGGGATCCGCGAACCGAGCTAGTGGCCCGCTGCATCAGCTGTGGTCTTCTGGCTTCGGCCGAGCAAGCTCTCCATCTCCAAATAAACGCCGTTCGTCCACCCGAAGCCGACTACGTTCTGCCGATACCCTGCCGTCACCTGAATCTCTGACGACCCTGTAACCACGTTGTACTTCTCGCGAATAGTATGGTCGCGTCCAAAATTGTCGCGCACCGTCGCCATGAATTCCTGCGCCACCCGTTCCGCATCGGCTGCATCGCCAAACCGCATCATTCCATCAACTGCGATCCACTCGAGCGGAGCCCACCCATACGGCAGATCCCACTGAACGCCTGAGTCCGTGGCGCTCGCCGCCAGTCCGCCGCGCTTCTCGAAGTGGCTGAGGTTCGCTTCCACGAGCTGTGCCTGCTCCTCGCTGGCCGCACCCGCCCAGAGCGGATAGAAAGTCGTCAGGAAAGCATAATCCGAACGCTGTCCTGAGATGAAGTCGTAATCGAAATACATGCCGCGAATCGGATCCCACAAATAGCGATCGATGGCAGCGCGCCGCGCGTCTGCAACTCCATTCCAGCGCTGCGCCTCGTCCGCATGGCCAAGCTCGTGCGCCATCCATACCAGGTCGCGCTCGTATTTGTAGAGCAGCGCGTTCAGCCCGACAGCGGCAAAGTGATGCGTGGAGCCGCTGAAGGCTCCGAAGCGGAAGGTCGTATCAAATCCCGACTCGCGCATCGCCCGGTCGCCCTTGTAGAAGTCCCGCGAGAGCCAATGGCTGCCAATGTGCGCGCGCTCGCATACCTGCGAGCCTTCGGGATCGCAACTGATCTTCGCCAGCCGTGCCCGATCGGCTTCCGTCGGCTGCGCCGGCCCGTCGACCAGGTAGTTCCCCGCAGCCGCAGGATGCGCGACGAGCCACGCGATCACGTTCTGGTAATAGGTTGGGTCGTCGCCCATCTCCGGCACGGGGCCGTCGGCGTAGTCGTAGTAGCGCGCAAGGCCGGTGTCGCCGGCTCGATGTTCCGGGCGTGTCCACAACGCATAACCCCGTTGCGCGAAGGGATACGCGCGAGCCAGCCAGACGCGCGCCGCGGCGCGATCTCCTGCCGCAACCTCCGCCTCGTACACCGCGCGGATCATGGACGAAAGAAGCGGCGGCTGCGACCGCGAGAAGTAATAGGTTCGGTTCGCGTTCAGCACCCCGCCGTAGTGCTCGATCTCGAAGAAGAAGTTCTCGACGATGCCCTGAGCGAGTCTCCCTTGATGATCGCGCAGCAGCCCCAGCAGGATGAAATAGCTGTCCCATCCGTACATTTCGTTGAATCGTCCGCCTGGGACGACGTAAGGATGCGGCAGGTAGAGCAGTCCCGGCGTCGGCACCTGCACGGGCTGCCCGATCTCCTCAACCGCAACCGGAAGCTGCCGGACCTGCACGCCGCATTGCGCGCGCAGCGCCACAACAGCCGACGGCTCAGGGAAGTCCTTCGGCAGGTAGAGAACCGGCGCGGCCTTCACCTTGGCATCCACCAGCGATGTGCATGAAGACATCGAGCGCTCCAGCATGCTCCATGCATGGTGAATATACGAATCGATGGATACGCCGGCCGCGGGCGGCGGCGACAAAGCAGGCTTGTTGGTCTGCTGCGCCGAAGCGCCGGAAACTACCGCGAGCGCGAGAATCCAGGTCATGCAGCAAGAGAATGTCACCCGGAAGAGGACGCATTTGGTTCTCATCTGTAGCTCACCGATACACCCGCCGCCATCGCACTGCCAGAGTCGGCGATAGGCGTCACCGCCGCGGCAAGGCGCAAATCGGTGCACCCATCATAGAGAATCACCACTACGAGAGGGTCTTCCCCTGGTTACCGGCCCAGCTGCGGACCGCGGCGACTTCAGTTTTCGAATTCCATCTCCGGTTCCGGCAAAATGTCGGCGTCGCGAGCCACCCAGACGTACAGCGTTGGCAGCAGGAAGACGCTCATCAGGAGATTGGTCATGAGCCCGCCGACAATGACAATGGCAAAGGGCCGCTGCGAATCCGAGCCGATGCCGTGGGAGAACGCGGCGGGCAACAGCCCCAAGGTTGCAACCAGCATCGTCATCATGATGGGGCGCAGGCGCACCACAGCGCCTTCCACCGCTGCTTGCTCGACGGTTTCGCCGCGCGCGCGCAACTGGTTGATGTACTCCAGCAGAATGATGCCTGACTGCACGGAGACGCCAAAGAGAGCGAGGAATCCCACTTCCGACGAAACGCTGAATTCCGTGCCGGTCACCAGCAGCACGAGCAGGCCTCCGATGCTGGCCATGGCCACCGTGGCCAGAATGAGCACCGCCCATTTGAACGATCGATACATCGAGTAGAGGATGATGAAGATGAGCAGCACGGTGATGGGCACGATGACCGCCATCCGGGCTTCGGCGCGCAATTCGCTTTGGTACTCGCCCTCCCACCCGATGTGATAGCCGCGCGGCAGCTTCACCCGTGCGTCTACGTCGTGAATCGCCTGCTTGACCGCATCGCCGAGAGCGCGCCCGCGCACGCTGTACTTGATGGCCACATAGCGTTCGTTGTTTTCGCGATAGATTTCCGAGCCTTCGTCCGTTTCGCGGATGGTGCAGAGCTGAGCGAGCGAGACGCGCTCGCCCGAGGGTGATACCAGCCGGATGTTCGCGATGGCCTCCGGCGTATCGCGGTACCGCGGCAGATAGCGCAGCGTCAGGTTGTAGACCTGCTCGCCCCGCAGCACCTGGCTCACCGCGGTGCCGCCCACGGCGGTCTGGATGGCATCCTGAACGTCCGCCACATTGATGCCCCAGCGTGCCGCCTTCTGCCGATCCACGGTCACGTCCAGATCGGGCTGCCCGGTCACCTGGAACACTCCGATGTCTGTAATACCAGGCACGCGGCTCATCACCGCTTCAATCTCGCTGGCCTTGCTCTCCAGCAGATGCAGATCGGCTCCGTACACCTTGGTGGCCAGCTCGCCCTTCACGCCGCTCACCGCCTCTTCCATGTTGTCTTCAATCGGCTGCGAAAAGCCCCAGATGATGCCCGGGAATTTCTTCACCAGCTGTTCGTTCATCGACGCGATCAGATTGTCTTTGTCCTGGTGGAAGACGGGGCGCCATTGTTCTTTGGGCTTGAGGCCGACAAAATATTCTGTATCGAAAAAGCCCGTGTGGTCGGTCCCGTCGTCGGGCCGGCCGGTCTGGCTTGTGCACTCGGTGGTTTCGGGAAACGAGCACAGCATCAGCCTCGCCTCGTTGGCCACCTTCACGCTCTGGTCCGGGCCGACGCTCTGGTCGAGCGTGCCGCGCACCCACAGCGCGCCCTCATCCAGATGTGGCAGGAATTCGGATCCGATGACCCCGCTGAATGCCAGATAAACGGCCATCACCAGAGCTACCACGCCCACGCCGATCGTGACCGCCTGGTGGCGTATCGCCCACGTGACCCCGCGCCGATACTGGTTCTGGAGGTATTCCATCACCGGGTTCTTCCACTCCTTTGCGCCTTTGCCGAGCAGCATGCTCGAAAGAACAGGAGCCAGAAGAATGGCGTAAAGCAGAGCGCCCAGCAACGCAAACGCTACCGTCCACGCCATCGGCTTGAACAGGCGCCCCTCCACCGACTGCAGCGTGAAGATCGGCAGGTACGCGGTAATGATGATAGCGATCGCGTAGAAGACGGGCCGCTGTACCTCGTGCGCGGCCTCGGCGATCCGGTCCAGCGTAGAACGGCCGCTGTCATCTTTGTGGTTGAGGTGACGAACGATATTCTCCACCATCACCACAGCCCCCTCCACCACCATCCCGAAATCCAGCGCACCCAGCGACAGCAGGTTGGCGGGAATCATCTTGAGATCGAGGCAGGTGGCGGCAAAAAGCAGCGAAAACGGGATGGTGAGCACTACGATCGTGGCGCCGCGCACGTTGCCGAGAAAGAGAAAAAGAATGACCGCAACGAGAATCATTCCTTCGCTGAGATTGTGCAGAACGGTATCGGTGGTGAAGTGCAGCAGTTGGCTGCGATCGAGGAAGGGAACAATCCTGACGCCGGCGGGCAGGATCTGCGAGTTCAGCTGCTCAACCTTCTTGTGGATGGCGTTCAGCACCGGCTGCGCGTCGGCGCCCTTCTGCAGCAGCGCAATGCCTGAAACCACGTCGTTATTGTTGACCAGCTTGCCGTCCTCGCGATGATACGAGTCGCCGAACTGTCCAAGCCGAATCATCGGACCCTGCGTGATCTCGGCGATGTCTTTCACGCGCAGGGGCGTTCCGTTCCGCGTGGTGATGACGGTATCCCCGATATCCTGGTTGTCCTTCATCAGCCCGACTTCACGAACGTTGATCTGCTGATCGCCGGCCTGGATGAAGCTGCCGCCGGCATTCGCGTTGTTGTTCGCCAGTTGCTGCTCTACCTGCCCGATGTTCAGCCCATAGGCAATCAGCCTGTCGGGATCGACGCGCACCTGGTATTCGCGCGTGGGCCCGCCAAATGGGTTCGTGTCCACCACGCCGGGTACGGACTTGAGGCTCTTCTCAATCACCCAGGTTTCGAGCGACTTGAGATTCATCACGTCGTATTCCGGATTGCTGCTGCGCAGCGTGTAGAAGTAAATCTGGCCGACCGGGCTCCAGTCGGTGCCCATCTGAGGGACCACCCCCGCCGGAAGATTCACCTGCGAAAGCCGCTCCAGCACGTGTTCGCGGTTCTCGAAATCGATGGTCGTTTCACCGAAGACCATCTCGACGGTGGAGAGACCGAAGATCGACCAGGAGCGGATGTGAGCGATACCCGGGATACCGTTCATCGCGGTTTCCAGCGGGATGGTCACCTGTTGCTCCATCTGTTCGGCGGAAATTCCTGGCCATTGCGCGATCACATCGACGTAGTTGTTCGCCACGTCGGGATACGCCTCGACCGGCAGCCGATGGAACGACACGATGCCCCAGGCGAAGAGCAGGATTCCGATCGCCAGCACCAGAAAACGGCTCTGGAGGGCGAAGTCGACCAGCCTTCGGATCATTGGGCCTCCAGCGTTGCTTCCAGCGCCAGCACATTGCTCACCACCTGCTGCCCCGGGGCAATACCGGAGAGAATGAACTGCCTGTTGCCCGGCAGCATATCGCCCGCTGTCACTTCCTCGCGCCTAAACTGCTTCCCGCCGGTGGGCACAAAGACCCAGTCGCGATCGTGCAGGTGCAGAATCGCTGCGGCCGGCACCACGGCGTGGACCTGACTGGAGGTGCTGGACAGAGTGGCGTTGACAAACATGCCCAAACGAAGCAGATTGCCGGGATTCGGAACCTGGATGCGCACCTTGGCGGTGCGCAGCGTCGGATCGAGAATCGGGCCAATGTCGCTCACGCGGCCGGTCACCGATTTGTCGGGATATGCGGCCAGATGGATCTGAGCGGTCTGTCCAAGTCGCACTTTGGGCAGATCGTTTTCGTAGACATCGCACAGCACCCACATCTCCGACAGATCGGCGATGGTGAATGCGGTCGGCGACCCGGCATAAGTGACGCCCGCAGCGGCCGCATTCGTGACGTTCTGTGCAATGATCACGCCGGACACCGGAGCGTAGATATTCACGATGTCCGATGGGCGTTCCCTGTTCACTCCCAGCGTGTCCAGTTGCTGCTCCGCTGCGGTCAGATCGGCTTTCGCATCGTCCTCGGCATCCTGCGTCTGTTCCACCTGCGCCTGCGGAATGGCCCCGTGCGCGAACAGATCCTTCGCGCGGGCCAGCGCCAGGGACATGAGATGCTCGTCGTTGACCGCTTTCAGATACGTATTGGAAGCGTTGTTAATATCCGGGCTCTTTACCTTCAAGAGCAGGTCGCCCTTCTTCACGTTGTCGTCGAGTCGCGCGCGAATCTCCACGATGCGTCCGCTCGCCAGCGAGATCACCGGAATCTCGCGGGAAATGTCCGGGTTCACCGTGCCCGTCACGTTCAGCGTCTCTGGAGCCGAGACGCTCTCGGCGGCGACCACGGGGAACTGCTCCGGATGATCGACGGTGACCTGCCCGGCAATGCTCTGATCCACCACCTGCGGCTGAGGCGGCGCGCCCTGCGCGGGATCGAACTTCTTCCCGCAGGCGGTCAGCATCGCCGCGGCCGCCACACAAACAGCGACTCGTACAACCGCCCGCTTCCTCACTGGATCACCTCGCGTCCGACGGCCATGTTGAGCTGGCCGGCCGCCGTCAGATAAGCGCCTACCAGCTGCAAATAGGCCATCTGCACATTGCGGTAGTCGCTTTGCGCATTCAGAAAATCCATCAGCGAGGCTCCTCCATGCTGCCAGGAATAGGTCACCGTGTCTCGCACATGCGCCGCCTCGGCAAGATACTTGTCGTGGTACGGCCGCAGCAGAATCAGGTTGCTGTTCACCTGCGCATAAGCCGAGTCCACATCGTTAAAGATTTGCGCCCGCGTCGCGTCTTCCAGCTGCTGCTGGCGCGTGATGTCGATCTGGGTCCGCAGCTTCTCGCCCTGGTTGCGGTCGAAGATGCGCAGCGGGATGTTCACGCTGAGGCCGAGCGTCTGGATTCCGTAGCTGTTATTGTTCGACGAATTGTATGTGTACCAGGCCCCAAACGTCGGGTCGGTCGATCCATTCGCAATCGCCAGCTTGTGGTTCGTATCCGACTGCTGCACCGATTGGATCGCCGCGCGCAGATCTGGCCGCTTGTCGAATGCAATCTGATGGAACGCATCCAGCGGCTGCAACTGAGCGGTGAAGTCAAACGGCCCCTGCACGTCGAACTGATCGATCGGCGTCTTGTCGTCCAGCAGCTGCAGCAGCTGAATTTTCGCCGTGCGCAGGCTGACCTCGGCGGTCTGCAAATCCGATTCGTACTGCACGCTCTGCAGCTCGATGCGGTCGAAGTCGATCTCGGCCAGGTCGCCCTTGATGAAGCGCTCATGGCTGATGTCGATAATGTGGTTGTAGTAGTCGAGTTCCTGCTTCGACAGCTCGACTGTGGCCTTCGCCTGCAGCACCTGAACGAAAGCAGAACGCAGGGTGAAGAGCATGGTGCGCTCCATGTCTTCGTGCTGCGAGGCGGCTATCTGCGTCCCCTGCTCGGCGGCATCGCGCCGCAACTCGCGCTTGTGATCGCGCTCGTGCAGATAGCTGATCGAAGGCACCTCGAATGTCCCCGCCAGCGGCTCCCAGACTCCCCGGTTCGGCGCGATCTGGGTGCCGTCCACGGTCAGGCCGAACTGCGGATTCGGCCGACGATACGCCGTAATCTCCTGCGCCTTCATCTCCTCGACGTTCGACTCGTCCGCTTTCAGCGTCGGATTGTCGGACTCGAACTTCGCTTTCACCTGATCCCAGGTGAGGCTTTGCGCCTGGCACTGCGTTCCGCAGGCGATCACGAGGCCCAGAAGGCCGTACACGCAGGCGCTTCTGCGAATAAAGTTTGATCTTGTCATGCAGGGGACTCGGAACGCGCTCCGGTATTCGGATCGGTAATGCAGGTACAACGTCAGGGACGGTTCTCTCAAGAATAAAAAAAGTGCCGCCAGCGCGGGATCGATCTTTCGCCTTCGTCCACCCCTCTTGCGGGTATCCCTGGCTATCTTTTGGTCGGCCCGTGTTGCGAGAGGTCGGCCCTTTTCATGCCGCCCCCGGCGGATCACTACAATGACACTAGCTGTCAACGACCGCTGTTGCAGGCACAGGGACCGATGTACGCGACATTTTTCCGGGGGAACAGACGAAAGGTCTTGCTGCGCGCTGCGGTCTTAACCGCCGTGATCGCCATCGCCGACTGGCGCACTGTGGACGAGATTCCGCTGAGCCTTTTGTATCTGCTTCCCATGATGATGGCGGGCAGCGTGCTCGAGCCGTGGCAGATCGGCGGCGCAGCCGCCCTGTGCATGGTCCTGGCCGAATCCTTCGATGCGTTTCCCTGGCATCCGCGCGCAGGGACAACCCGCGACATCTTGTACTTTGTCGCCTTCTTCGGAGCAGGAATGTTCACACGCCAGGTGCATCGCAACCGCAGGGCTGCACTCGAGCACCTCGATGAAATCACAAGTGAGAGCGAAGCCCGCCGCGAGGCAGAAGAGCAACTCAGGGTCCTCATCGAGAGCAGCCCGGCTGCAATTATCACCGCTGACGCCGATGGAACGGTGCTGATGGCCAACGATGCGGCCTATCGCCTGCTGGTGCTTCCGGCGGGCGCGCTCCCAGGCCAATCCATCCATGGCTACTTTCCGTCTCTGGCTCATGTTCCCCGGCAGCTGACCTCGCAGCACTATCGGGCCACCATGCAGTCTCGCGGACGCCGCGCCGACGGCGAGGTCTTTCTCGCGGAGATCAGCTTTTCCACGTACGCGACCCACCGCGGCACAAGGCTCGCGGCCATGATCCTCGACACTTCAGAGGATCTGCGCACACGGGAAGAGACGAGCCTGCAGCAGATGCTTGCGGGATCCCGCATCGCGGCAGCCGCCGTCTCGCATGAGGTGCGGAATGTCTCAGGTGCGATTTCCGTCGTGCATCAGAACCTCACCCGCAGCGGTTTGCTCTCGCGAGACAAGGATTTTGAGGCCCTCGGCAACCTGCTGCATGCTCTGGAACGAATCGCTTCGGTCGACCTGCGGCAGTATACGGACCAAAGCGCCGAGATCGACCTCATTGCCGTGCTGGACGACCTGCGCATCGTGGTCGCGCCCGCGATGCGCGAAGCGGGCATCGAGTGCCGCTGGAACATCCCGGCAGAGTTGCCCACCGTATGGGCCGACCGCCAGAACCTCCTGCAGGTCTTTCTCAACGTTACCTCCAACGGTATTCGCGCCGTCAGCGGCCGCAGCGATCCGCTGCTCTCGGTTTCGGCGCTTCTCCGCGATCATTGCGTGCTGGTTGAGTTCGTGGATAACGGCGGCGGCGTCGCGCACCCCGACCGCCTGTTTCGTCCGTTTCAGCACGAGGCTGAAGTAACCGGCCTCGGCCTTTTTCTCTCCCGCGCGCTCATGCGGGCCTGCCGCGGCGAGTTGCGCTACCAGCCTGTCGACCATGGGGCCTGCTTTGTTGTCGAGATGCCGATTGTGGAATCGCCGGAGATCTCGGCATGACGCCCCCTACGCGCATTCTCCTCATCGACGATCACAGCCTCTTTCGCCAGAGTCTTGTTCGCCTGCTGGAAGCCCAGCCCGATCTCGAAGTCTCCGGCCACTGCGCCTCCATTGCTGAAGCCATCGAAATTCTCGACCGCGCGCCTGTCGATGTCATCCTGCTCGATTACGATCTTGGCGACCAGCGCGGCACGGACTTGCTGCGCCAGATTCACAATCGCAAATTGCCGGCGCGCGTTCTCATGGTCACCGCCGGCATGAGCAGCCGTGTCACGCACGACGCGCTCCAGGCTGGAATTTCCGGCGTCCTCTACAAACACAACAGTCCCGATCAGCTTCTCGAAGCCATCCGAAAAGTTGCGCGGGGCGAGATGTGGCTGGAGGGGCAGATCATTCGCTCCCTCATCTCGGCATCCGAGCAGCGCGCTGGGGAGCCTCGGAGCACGCGCCCTCTCACCGAACGCCAGCGCGAAGTGCTCTCCGGAATCCTGGAAGGGCTTGCCAACAAGGAGATCGCCTGGAACCTGAAAATCTCCGAGAGTTCAGTCAAGGCCGTCATTCAGGAGCTGTTTCACAAAGCGGGCGTGCGCACCCGCAGCCAGCTAGTCCGCATCGCGATTGAGAAGCATGCCGTGGACTGGCTCACGCGCTCTAAGATCTGAACCCCTCAGGCTCGACCCTGGCTCCTGGACAATCCACACTCTACTGCCGCTCCGTTTGCAGCCCACCGTCGGGAACCAGAACCACTTCGCAGGTCGTGGCCAGCGAGCAGCTGACGACTGCGCTCCGCAACAGGTGAGCATTCGAGCCGGGCGGAAGCAGCTCGGGGAGTTTCATGGCCGTGATCTTCGGCTGAATGCCCGCAATCTTCGATTCGCCCGACATCTGCTGCGCTTCAATCACCCCGCTCGTAGTGATTTCCAGGCGGAAGGTGCCCCATCCGCCCACCCCGACAGGCCGGCTCAGCTTGTAGGTGCGTAAATCCTGGAGCGACTCCACCGGCGCGGACTTCACGCCTGCTCCGCGCAGCCGCTGCAGGCTCTCGTGAATTTCATTGCGAACGTCGGGCGTCACGGTGCGATCGATGGCCTCATCGGCATACGTATAGCTGGCCAGCGCCTCGGCCTTTTGGCTCTTCGCTTCGTCAATTTGCCCAAGGTGATACGCCACTTCTGCGTGCAGGCTCGAGCGCCACGCCGCGCTGATCAGTCCTTGCGCTTCATCCAGCTTTCCTTCCCGATAGAGGATCCAGCCCAGTGTGTCCCATGAGGCGATCAGAAGGTTCGCGTCCCCAAATGCTTTGCTGTTGGCCTGTTCTGCCGTCATTGTGGCCGAGGCCTCTTCCAGCTTCGTAATGCTCTTTCTGGACGCTTCCTCCGCGCGCGGCAAATCGATGCCCGTCTCGCTCAGCGTGTAGGCGCCGTCGTTCAGCAATTCCGGATCGTCGGTCCCCTCCAGCACGCTCTCCGCCGCCGCCGCCGCTTCCTGGTTGCGATTCAGGCGCACCAGCGCATTGCTCACCTGAAGCTCCAGCTCAGGATTGTCGGGGTTATGGCTCGCGGCCGTTTCCAGCGTCTTCAGCGCGCTGTTGTAGTCCTCGGCCGTCGTCTCGAGCGACGCCAGATACAGCGAGACGTGCAGATCATCTGGATGGTCCGCGAAGTAATGCGCGAGCGTCTCGCGCGCGCCCACCGAGTCGCCCGTCTGGTTTTGCGTTTGCGCGAGCGCCATCACCATCCCAGGATTGTCCGGATGCGCCGCGAGTTCTTTCCGGTAATCCGCCGCCGCATCCTCGAAGTTGCGTTCCATCCCTGCAATAAATCCGTACATGCCCCACATATATTGTTGGTTCGGGTTCTTCGCCTTCACCTTGTCCAGCGCCTCTTTCGCGCCCTGCAGATCGCCGGAGCGCAGCCGCTCACCCGCTTGCTGCATCAGGTCGCTGACCGAGTCGGCCGCGGAAGACGTCGCAGCCGGCGCCGCTGGCGTGGTCCCGCCGGCCGGCGCTGCTGCAATCGCAGCCGTCTCCGCTCCTTTTTCCGGCTTAGCAGCTGCCGTTGCAGGAGCCGGCGATTTCTCCACCTTCACCGTGAGCGGCTTGTTAGGCGGCAGCAGCGTAGTCCACGGCTCGCCGGTGAGGCTGATGTCCTTCGTGAACGCCTGGTACGCCTTCCAGTCGCCCTTCGGCACCTTGTTCTTCAGGATCACGATGGTGCGTTCCGCGACAATCTCTTTGCCGTCAAACCGGTAGGTCTTGTCGAACGTAGCGAAGTCGGTTTTCACGTGGATGGGATCGGGCAGATCGGTCGTATAGCCGTCGGGCAGCCGGATCTGCGAGACCGCCACGAGAGTGCGCGGCGCGCCCAGCTGAATGTCCTCCTCCGGCGCTTTTGTGTCGCTGTCCAGCGCGCCGAATTCCAGCATCGGGAAAAGCGGAACGATGCGGTGGCTGTCCCAGTCGCCATAGGGATGCCTGCTGTAGTCGTACTGCAGGACAATCGGGTTCGAGTTGTCGTCGGCGTGTTCGAACTCCGTATTGCTGGTGGTCCCTCCAAAGCCGGTCATCGAAGAAAGGTATTGTGATGCCTTGTCCCACTCGGCGGGAGCAATGTTCTGAGCCAGCGTGCGCACCCCGACTTCATCATCGTCGCGGTAGGTCGCGGTCATCTTGCCGGTGAGCTTCCCATCGGCGTCGAGTGTCGCGACGGCTTCGAAGTCCGCCTTGAAGGGATAAGGAACCGCCGCCGGCGTCGATTCCAGCGAAGCCGCTCCGTCAGCAGGAATCACCAGCGCCTTTTCATCGCGGATGATCGCGCTCAGGTACTGGTACGGCGCGGCCTGCGGCGTGCTGTCGAGCCATACGCGCGTGCCCGCCAGGTTCACCGTCGTAATCACGTGATTGAACACTGCCGGCGACGGCACATCCGGAACCGGAGCAATCCCCGCGCCGATGAGCGCCGGCGCGGTGGAGAAGCCTTTCGCGTGCAGCAGCGCTTCCAGCAGCGTGTCCTTGTCCTTGCAGTCGCCGTACTGGTTGGCGAGCACCTCGGCGGCGCCGTGCGGCTGGTAACGCCCGATGCCGAAATCAATTCCCACGTAGCGGTTGTGCTGCGACACGTAGCTGTACAACGCGCGTACCTGATCCTCCGGGGTCTTCGCGTCATTCACAATCTCGTCGGCCTTGGCGCGAATCGCATCCGTCGGCTGCGCGCGATCGAGCGCGAGGCTGCGATACCACGCGCCCACCTCCTGCCAGTTGTGAAAGGTCGTCCAGGCCACAGACGGCAGCTTCCGCCCGTCGCTGTCTTCGTCGGGATCCCTGGGAGGCGTCGGCTTATTCGCATCGTCGCCGGTGCTCTTCGGCGCGGTCACCAGTTGCGGCACATCCCACGTGTACGTCTTGACCCCGTCCTTCTCGGCCACGCTGAACTTGTGATTCGGACTCCACACCTGAACATATTTGTCCGCCGGAACCTCGAGATTGAGAATTTCTGCGAGCACGACGATCGTGCCCGGCGGCGTGAAATGCTGCGCGCCCCAGAACTGGCCCGGCGCTTCGGGCTTGTCGATGGCGGTATCGACTTCGTATTCGAGCCTGTCGCCGGGTGAGAGCGACCGCACCGGCAGATGCTTCTCTTTGAGATCGCTGTACAGCGGCGCCTCGCGGGTCACCTCGGTCGGCATGTCAATCGCGTCGCCGGCAGGCGTATCGACTACCGAGCCGTCAGCCTTATGGACGCGCACCATCCTGATGACCGGAGTCTCATAGGCTGCGGCATAGGCGAAGGCCAGCACCCCGAACTGCTGCGCCGCGCCCTCCGACTGGATGCGCATCACCACATGGACATCGCGATCGCCCGTACCGTCCGCGCGCATGCGGATCGTGGTTTCGGACTTCTCGAAGACCAGCGCTTCGTTCTTATAAGGATCCGTTGTGGCTGCGGCCGGTTGAACGGCCGCGGTTTTGTCTGTCCCGGAAGGCGCGGAACTCGCTTGCGTTTGGGCGTGACCGGCGCCCGGAACAAGGCAGAGGCAAAGCGTGCAAACAGAACAGAAGGGCCGCATACCGGGATAGCCTAATACGAAGTCCACCGTTCGCCTACACAATTACTGTCCCCGCTTCCGCGCCGTCACAAATCCCGCATTCTATTGAAGAATCAGGGCCTTTCCTGCCCACTCTTGCCAACAACTAAGAAATTAGTTACTTTTGCCTTTGAGTTGTGTCTAAGCAAGTAGAGGGAATTGATCCGTGCCCCGGAAGTCCTCAGAAACGCTCACCGAAGCCGAACTGCGCATCATGCAGGTGCTGTGGCACCAGGGGCAGGGTTCCGTGCAGCAGATTCTGGACGGCCTGCAGGCGCAGCCGGCTCTCGCCTACAACACGGTGCTAACGACCATCCGGATCCTCGAGAAAAAAGGATACGTTGGGCACGACAAGGATGGGCGCGTCCACATCTTCCGTCCTCTCGTCGAGCGGGATGAAGCGAGCCGCTCCGAAATTCGGCATCTCGTAAGCCGGTTCTTCCGCGATTCCCATGAAGATCTGGTCCTGAACATCCTTGAAGATCGCGGCATCGACCCTGGAGAGCTGGAGCGGCTGCGGAGAATGCTGGAAGCGAGCGCTGGCGGCGAGGCGCGGCCCGGCGCGGGGAGCAGAGCCCGATGATGTACAGCGCCATCCTGGTCCTGGGCAGTTTTGCCGCGGGCGTGAACGCCTTCGCAGCAGGCGTGGAAAACTTTGCGCAGATCGTGGTGGAACGCGTTATCAATTCGCTGCCTGAAGGTATCTTGCTCGCTGTATGCGCCTGGCTGCTGCTCCGTCTCATGCGCGGCACGAATGCGGGCACACGGTTCCTCGTGTGGCTCACGGCGCTCGCCGGCGTTGCGGGACTTCCACTGCTGACCGAACTCGAACCCAGCAGGCACGGGCTGGGCCGCACTTTCGGCGCGGTCCCGCACGCAGAAGTGACCGTCCCCGGCATCTGGGCCATCGCTTTTGTGGCGCTGTGGGCGCCGATTGCGCTGGTCGCGTTCCTGCGGTTGGCCGCCGGCCTGTTCCAGGTGCGCAGCATGCACCGAGCCTGCCTGGAAATAGACCCTGCGACTCTGGACCCCATCCTGCGCGAACCTCTCGCGCAACCGGTGAAGAGAAGGCGCGTCCGGCTGCTCGTGTCAGAGAAGGCGCGTGTACCCGCAGCGATCGGATTTCGGCATCCCTCCATTGTGCTGCCCGCATGGTGTCTTCGCGAGCTGAACACCGAGCAACTTCATCCAATTCTGATCCACGAAATGGCCCACCTGCGGCGGCGCGACGACTGGACCAACCTGTTCCAGAAGCTGGTGCGCGCTGTCCTTTTCTTTCATCCCGTAGTGTGGTGGATCGATGCGCGCCTCTCGCTTGAGCGAGAGATGGCCTGTGACGACGCGGTGCTCGCCGCAACCGGCGATGCTCGTTCCTACGCCGGCAGCCTGATCGGTCTGCTCGAGCGCGGCTGCGCCCGTCGTGGATGGACCATGGCCCAGGCAGCCGTCGCGCGAGCCCGGGAAGCCTCTCTGCGCATCGCCCGGATTCTCAGCGGCAACGCTTCGTCGACCACGCGTGTGGGTCGCGGCGTGCTCGGCCTTGCGGCCGCATTGTGCGTGGCCTGTTGCGGCGTGCTGGCCGTCGTCCCGCAAATGGTCAGTTTCGCTCCGGATGCAGAGCCGGTGCATCCCACGGCGGCGGCGAATCACATCGGCGTTCCGGTCCCGTCCGGCGTGGATCTGCGCGGCGGTCTGCATGCGGCTGCGGTGGTGCCGGCGATGTTCCATCCGGATGCACAGCCTGCGAATGCCCCGACACGCAAACGCGTCAGCCATTTCGAAATGCATAGCCGGGTCGAATCGGAGATCGCGGTCACGCGCGCTCATGCACCGGCTCCGCAGGTCGTGCTGGCGAAGCTGAATCAGATGCAGAAGCATGAGCCGACGCCGTCCGATCCTGCCCCAGCCTTGATGCAGGATGCCATCCCAGCGGCGATGCAAGTGGTCATGGTCGTCGAGACACAATATGAGCCCGCGCAGCCCAGCTCCGGCGCCGCCCCGAATCAGGCTGTGCCGAACCGCACAGGTCTGACGCAGGCGCCGCGGTCGGCCGCAGCGGCCGGACTGCAGGCGGTTCAAGTGCAGACTCTCCAGGTCGTCGAGCAGGACGAGACCGGTGTCCACGTACGCACGTGGCGCGTGGTCCTCATGGTTCCAGTTCTGCAGGCAGGACCGATGCAAACGTAGTTAGCCCAAAAATTTTTGACTCAAGCAACTAATTAATTAGTTGTAATCTTGCAAGACCCATGGAGAAGGAAACATGAACATAGGAAAACTACATTCGTTGCTCACGCGTCGCCTCGCGGTTCCGGTGCTCGCCGCCGGAGTGCTCGTCGGCGCGGGGGCGTGGGAATTCGCCAGGCCCGCTTCGGCGGCTCTTGCCGCTCCTGCCGCTCCAGCCGCGCCTTCGGTCGATGAGACGAACGCGCTCGTCTCGTTCGATCAGGCCATGGAAGCGCTGGCTGCGCACATCACACCGGCCGTGGTCAATGTCACAGTCACCTCCAAACTGACCCAGCAGCAGCTCGCCGAAGACGGCGGCGGCCAGCAGGAGCAGGAGCAACAGCAGATGCAGCAGTTCTTCGGCCCCGGCTCGCCTTTCGGTCAGTTCTTCCAGGGCCCGATGCAGCGGCCTGGACCGCAAATCGAGAAGGGACTGGGCAGCGGCGTCATCATTTCGCCAGACGGCTACATTGTCACCAACAACCACGTGGTGCAGGGTGCAATGGATATCCACGTCACCATGAGTAACCGCGACGTCTACTCGGCAAAGCTCATCGGCACCGATCCGCTCACCGATCTCGCCGTCATCAAGATCAATGCGACGAACCTTCCCAGCGTGCCGTGGGGCGACACATCGCAATTGCATCCCGGCCAAATGGTGCTGGCCTTCGGCAATCCCTATGGATTCCGCTTTACCGTCACCCGGGGTATCATCAGCGCCCTCAACCGCCCGAATCCGGAAGCCGATCCGCACAAGCCCGGCGAATTCATCCAGACCGATGCGGCCATCAATCCCGGCAACTCCGGCGGCGCGCTCGTCGATTCGCGCGGCCAGCTCATCGGCATCAACACCTTCCTCATCTCGCCGACCGGCTCCTTCTCCGGTATGGGATTTGCCATTCCCACCGAAGTGGCGGAGCCCATCGTCAACGAGCTGATGAAGGACGGCCACGTCCGCCACGGCATGATGGGTGTCACCATCAGCGACGTCACGCCGGAGAACGCGAAGTTCTTTGACATGACCAAGGCTCAGGGCGCGGTCGTTACCCAGGTCAATTCCGACTCGCCTGGCGCGAAGGCCGGGCTGAAGACCGGCGACGTGATCACGGCGATGAACGGCAAGGCGGTTGCCGATGCAGGCGAGCTGCAGATGCGAGTCGGCCAGCAGCAACCGGGCACGACCATTCAGCTCGAAATTTCCCGCAACGGCAAAACCAGCACCGTGCCGGTCACACTGGAATCGATGAGCGGGAGCAGCGAAACGGAAACCGCGCAGAACGGCGACAACAAAGGCCGCTGGGGTCTCGGCCTCGCCGATCTCACGCCGGACGTGCGCCAGCAGCTTCAGGCGCCGCAGAACGTCGAGGGCGCAGTCGTCCAGAACGTCCGCCCGGGCAGCCCGGCCGATAACGCCGGCCTGCAGCAGGGCGACGTCATCGTCTCCGTCAACCGCAAGTCGACGCAGAATGCCGCGGATGTGGCGCAGGCTCTCGGCAACCTCCCAGCCGGGCAGGATGCGCTGCTTCTCGTCTGGTCGCAGGGCGCAGATACCTTTCGCGTCCTGCATCCCGCCGCGCAGCAGCAAGGCTAAGTCTGCAGTCGAACGACCTGAGGGCGGCCGGTACAATGCCGGCTGCCTTCTCTTTTTCCCCACATCTGGGTGCGCAGAGAAGTCGATTCCACCCTCGAATCGCGGAGCGGAGATGCGTCAGCGAAACCGCCGGATTCTGAGCGTGTGCCGGCCCGATCGGTAGAAGCCCGTGACGTACACCGTGGCGCGGCCAGTGGTGGAAAAGATCAGCTGGCGCATGCGCAGCAGCGGCGTTCCCCGCGGAATGTTGAGCAGGTCGGCCATGCGCTGGTCGGCGTCCGTCGCGTCAATCTCCTCATCGGCGTAGGCCATCTGCACATCGCACTCGCGCTCCAGAAAGGCAAAGAGCGAGACGCGATCGAGCGGTGCATCCATCAGCGCGGGAAAATCGTCGGCCGACCAGTAACACACCTCGAGCGCCACAGGCTCCTCGCCCGCCAGCCGCACCCGTTCCAGCCGTCCCAGCTGGCTGGCCGGAGGCAGACCCAGCCTGGCGGCGATCTCCTGTTCGCGATTCACCACGGCCGAGGAAACGATGCGCGAGCGCGCAGTGAGCCCCAGGCTCGCCATCTGCTCCGTGTAGCCGAGCAGCTTGTTAAAGTGAACCTTCGGCGGCGCGACAAAGGTGCCGGCTCCATGCCGCCGCTCCACGATGCCGTCGCGCGCCAGCTCGGTGAGAGCGTGGCGTGCCGTCATTAAGCTGACCCGATGAATGCGCGCCAGTTCGCGCTCCGAAGGTACCGGGTTGCCGGGTTTGAGCTGCCCGGAGTCGATGCGGCGGCGCAGGGCGCCCTGAATGCGCTTGTACGCCGGCTCTTCACTGCGCGTTGGCATGCTTCCGTTGGCTCCGGTGTCGGCAGGCATCCCGGAGCTGTTGAGGGAATCAGTCCGGCCGTCCCGAAACACGATAGCAGAATCAGTCTTTTGCATCGCGGTGCTATAGATTGCCCTGCACATACTAGCAGAGAGCTATATAGCTAACAAGAGTGGGAGTCTGTGTCCGCGGCCTGTGTCGCACTTTCCGCCGAATCACCGCAGGCCTGATCGTGTCTCTCGCTGGCAGTAGGAGAGCGACGGGAAGCTTCTGTTTACAGGCAGGGGACAATACGGTTCTGAAAACTCCTGCAGTGGCCGGCGCTGCCAAAACTGCCCCGATATCCACAGGGGCCTCGCTTTCTCGTTCCTTGACACGTTCTGCAGGATGCTATATAGCTGTAGAGACGTGCTATATAGCGCGACCTTGTAGTCTGCATCGGATCGGCCATTTGAAGGAGGGTTTTCCAGTGACAATCAGAAACAGGATCCTGGCGTACAGCAGCCTTTGTCTGCTGTTGGCGTGGTTTGGCGGATCGGCGCGGCTGTGGGCGCAGCAGGCCGCCGGTTCGGTGACTGGGACAGTAACGGATCAGGCCGGCTCAGCTGTAGCCGCAGCCACAGTGACTGCCCGCGATGTGAACCAGGGCACGACCTGGACCACCAAAACCAATGGGGACGGTGTCTATGAATTCCCGCAGATCCCCGTCGGCCAAATCGCTCTCAAAGTGGAGGACACCGGATTCGCAACCCAGGAGCGCAATGCGTTCTCGCTGGCCGTGAACCAGGTGGCGCGCATCGATTTCAGCCTCGCCGTCGGTAAAGCCAGCGAAACGGTGCACGTGACCGGCGCGCCGCCGCTGCTGCAAACCGGCTCGACGGAAGTGGGCACCCTGCTGACCAGCACCGCTGTCGACAACCTGCCGATGGCCAGCCGCGACGTCAACCAGCTCACGCTGCTGGTTCCAGGCGTGATCAGTCCGAACATTTTTGCCTTTGAGTCTTCGCAGAATACCTTCGGCACGGGCCGGCCCTATGTGAACGGCGCCCGCGAACAGGACAACAATTTCTCCCTCGACGGCATGGACGTCAACCAGCCCGACAATAACGACGTCGCCTATGTCACCAGTCCCGATGCGGTCGAGAACATGAACATCATCACCAGCAACGCACCGGCTGACTACGGCAACTACATCGGCGGCGTCATCGTCGAGACCACGAAGTCCGGCAGCAATCAGTTTCATGGCGATCTGTATGAGTACATCCGCAACACCGATCTCGACGCGAATACCTGGCAGGATAAGGCCAACGCGTTCCTCAGTATTCCTGGGGTGACCTCGACCACCCTGCCGAGGCCGGTCCTGCAGTGGAATAACTTCGGCGGCGCGATCGGCGGCCCGATCATCCGCAACAGGCTCTTCTTCTTCGCCGATGAGACGAATGAGATCAACAACACACCCCGCACCGCGCAGACGAATACGGTGCTGCCCTCCGCCTTTATGAAGGGCGACTTCTCGGCGCTGTGCACCAGCCAGAACGCCTCCTTTACCGGCGGGGTCTGCTCGAATCCGGCCTATCAGCTCTACAGCCCGGTTTACCTCACCGGCCCGAACGCGGGCCAGGTGGCTCCGGTGAACGGCCGCCAGCCATACTCGAACAACCAGGTTCCCATCAACAGCAAAGTAGCTTCGGCCATTGTGGGGTCTCCTCTCTTCTCGCAGCAGGAAGAGCAGCCGACCTACTACAGCAGCGGCTACGTGCATTCGTATCAGGGTGACCTGAAGATCGACTGGCAGGCCACGCAGAGCGACCACATCATGGGCCGCTATTCGCAGATGTACACCCTCAACACCAGCTCCAACGGCAGCGACGTGCTCACGCCGAACCTGGCGCGCGAATATCCGCTGAAGAACTTCGTCGTCAATTACGACCACACCTTCACTCCGAGTCTGGTCAACGAGGTCCGCGCCGGCATGCAAATCTTCCCGGCAAACGACCAGATCTACACCAACCCGACCGGCGGCAACCTGCCCCAGGAGTTCGGCCTGCCCGGCGTGCAGGAAGACATCCTGCCCGCCATGAGCTTCGGGTACCAGGGCATCGGAAGCTCCGATGGCGTGGAAATCTTCCACGACACCACCATTGAGGCGGAAGACTCTCTCACGTGGACCCATGGCCGCCACACCATCCACGGCGGCTTCGAGCTGTATCACTACATCATGAACGACGTGTACGCCGGCAATCAGGGCGCCGCGGGATCGTTTGCCTTCAACGGCCAATACACTGGCACCAACGGCAATTACGGCAACGCCTTCGCGGATTTCCTGTTAGGCCTGCCGTCCGGCGTGCAGCAGGGCGTGCCCTTCAACTTCCATCTGCGCAACAGCCTCTTTGCCGGATTCGCTCAGGACGACTGGAGGGCGACGCACAATCTCACCCTGAACCTCGGCCTCCGCTATGAGCTCACTACGGCGCGCGGCGATAAAGATGCGCACAACAACGTCAATTTCAATTTGCTGACCGGCACGCCCGAGATTGGCACGAATTACAACACCTACAAGGGCATCGACAATTTCCAGCCGCGCATCGGCCTTGCCTGGCAGCCGGGATGGGCGCCCCAGACGGTGATCCGCGCCGCCTATGACATCTCCAGCTACATGGAAGGCAACGGCGTGAACAACATGGCCGTCGTCAACCCGCCGAATGTCGAACTGCACAACGAGGTCAACAATTCCGGCGCCGCTCTCCAGTACCCGGCGACGACGCTGGACCAGGGATACACTCAATTCTCCGCAGCCTGCACTCCGAGCGAACTCATGGCCTTCGCGTCGGCCTGCTTCGCCAGCGGACAGGCGCACGCTACGAACCCCAATCTCCAGCCGGCGATCGATCAGCAGTGGAACCTGACCGTTCAGCATCAATTCGCCGCCAACACCACGGCCTCCCTCGCCTATGTGGGCAACAAGGATGACCACATGTCCGACATCTACCTGTACAACCAGAAGGTGCTCACCGGCACCGGCACCGTCGTTCCCGGGCCGTACATGCAGCCCATCGTGGCCGCGGGAGCACAGGCGCGCTACAACGCGTCCGACGGCATATCCCGCTATAACGCCCTCGAGGCGACGATAGCGCAGAGGAATTACCACGGTCTTGACCTCCAGGCCAACTACACGTGGTCGAAGTGCATGGCCAACTCGCTCGGCTACTTCGGCTCCTATGGAGATGAAGAAGGCGCCGGTGAGTCGCAGACCCAAGCCACGCAGAACTTCTTCCAGAACGAATATGACCCCAAAGCCGACTATGGAGTCTGCACCATCGATGCCACGAACAACCTGACCGCCTACGGCGTCTACAACCTGCCTTTCGGGCGCGGCAAGGCGATTGGCAGCAGCGTCAACCGGGCCACTGACGCAGTCATCGGCGGCTGGCAGACGGCGGTCGATCTCAGCATGCACTCTGGTTTTGGGATCACGCCTTTCGCCGGCGCCTACATGGGCGACGAAAACGCGAATTCCGCTGCCTCGCTGACCGGGTCCTATCAGCCTCGGCCCGACTGCATCGCGGGCGCTCCGCGTTCGGTGGGCATGCAGACGGTGCAGATCGGCAGCAGCATCGGCAAAACCAACCTGGATCCGGGCGCGGTCACCGAAGTCGCGGACGGAACCTTCGGCAACTGTCAGAATGGCGCTCTACGCGGGCCGGGCATGAAAACGGCCGACCTGAACCTCACCAAGCGGATTCCGATCACCGAAACCGTGAACCTGGCCTTTGCAACTCAGTTCATCAATCTCACGAACACTCCGATCTTCAGCGTTCCTGCATCCTGGTGGGGTCAATACAGTTCGTGCGGGGCCTGCAACGGAGTGCGTACAACGGGCTACTACGGAGGCGGTTCCGGTACCGTTGGCCTCTATGGGTTGCTCGACGGCTCGAATCCAGGACGTCAAATCGAGTTCTCGCTGAAGCTGAACTACTGACGATAGCGCGAATCCAGGTCACAACAGGACGGATGCCACCTGATGAAGGTGGCATTCGCTTTTTGCGCGTTGTGCGCGGAGCTCGCCGCGCACGGTCCCGTTGCGCGGATCCATGCTCCACACGCATTGGACATTTTTCCGCGCCCATTGGACCATAGGCAGGTGGTGAAAACGGATCGGATCCGGCGAGCAAATGGTCCTGCTGAGGCGATAGCCCGCTGAGCTCACCGATGCATCTTCTCCTCACCCAGCGCCCGCATCTGCGCGCCTTCGATCTCATTTTGGTCGGCGTCTATCTCGTCGGCATCACCCTCTTCGGCCTGCGCTTCCGCAAGCGGGCCGACCGCTCGCTCCGCTCCTATTTCCTCGCCGACAAAGATCTGCCGTGGTGGGCCATCGCGCTCTCCATCGTAGCTGCGGAGACCAGCACCCTTACCATCATCAGCGTCCCGGGCCTGGCCTTCACCAGTGACTTCGGCTTCCTGCAGCTGGTGATGGGCTACCTGCTCGGACGCATCGTCATCTGCGTTCTCTTTTTGCCGCGCTATTTCCGCGGCGAGCTGCTCACCGCCTATCAGCTCATCGGCCAGCGCTTCGGCCGCCGCCTGCAGCGCTTCACCGCCGGTTTGTTTCTGGTCATGCGCGCCGCCGCCGAAGGCGTGCGCGTCTTTGCCGTCGCCATCGTCGTCGGCGTCTCCATTGGCACCGGCGACATTGCTTCCATCGCCATCCTCTCTGCCCTCACCCTGATCTACACATTCGAAGGCGGTATGGCTGCGGTCATCTGGACTGACGTCGTGCAGATGGCCCTCTACGTCGCCGGCTCCCTCGTCGCGCTCGCCACCGTCTGCCACCGCATTCCCGGCGGGTGGACCGCCCTCATCGCCGGCGCTTCCGCAGCCCACAAACTCACCATCCTGCACTTCTCCTGGTCCCTCGCCGACACCTACACCTTCCAGGCCGGCATCGTGGGCGGATGCTTCCTTACCATGGCCAGCCACGGCACCGATCAGCTCATGGTGCAGCGCCTGCTTGCCGCGAAGAATCTGCGCGACTCGCGCATCGCGCTGCTGGCCAGCGGCGGCGTCATCTTCTTCCAGTTCGCGCTCTTCCTGCTCATCGGCGCCGGCCTCTGGCTCTACTACGGATCAGGCGGCGTCCACGGCCTGACCGCCGACCGCATCTTCCCCGCCTTCATTGTGGAGCAGATGCCCACTGGCATCGCCGGCCTCATGATCGCGGCCATCCTCGCAGCCGCCATGTCGAACCTCAGCGCCGCGCTCAATTCGCTCGCGTCCACTTCCGTCGTCGATTTCTACCTGCCACGCCACCCCGACATGCCCGACCGCCTGCGTACCCAGCTGTCGCGCCTGCTCACCGTCGTCTGGGCCGTCGTGCTGTTCGTGCTCGCCATGTTCTCGCGCAACGGCGGCCATGTCGTCGAGATCGGCCTCTCTATCGCCTCCGTGCTATGGGGAGCCATGCTCGGCGTCTTTTTGCTGGGCACCCTCACCCGCCGCGCCAACCAGAGCGGTACTCTCGTCGGCATGATCGCGGGCGTCGCCATCAATTTATTGCTCTGGCTGCAACCCCGCGCCATTGCGCTTCCAATTGGCGGACACTGGATAACGATTCCAAAAATCGCCTGGACGTGGTGGGTGCTCATCGGCTCGCTCGTCACCTGTGCGGTGGGCTATACGCTGAGCATCATTTTTCCTGAATCCGAAGGGCAGGGGGAGAACGGTGTTGCAGAGGAGCTTTAGGATGCGAAGGCTGCTGTCTTTATCAATGGTTCCGTTGCTGTTAGCGCCGGCCGCGCTCGCGTCTCCTTCGCACAGTGCCCGATCTCCGCGCACGCATCGCGATTTCTCCGCGATCGGCCGCCTCATTCGGAAGGCCATCGACGAGCATAAGATCCCCGGAGCCGTCGTCGTCATCGGCCACAATGAGCATGTGGCTTTTCGCCGGGCCTATGGATCCCGTGCTCTCGAACCGGCGCGCGAGCCCATGACGATGGACACCATCTTCGATATGGCCTCGCTGACCAAGCCGCTCATCACCGCCCTCGCCGTCATGCAGCTGGTTCAGCGAGGCAAAATCGGCGTCGATGAGCCGGTGGCGAAGTATCTCCCCGGCTTCGCGGCCAACGGCAAAGGCAACATCACCATCCGCGATCTCCTCACGCATTATTCCGGCCTGCCGCCCGATCTGCCCCTCAACGTCCCCTGGGATGGCAAAGGCGGCGCCTACCGGATGGCCTTCGCCATCGCGCCCGCCGGTCCCCCCGGCGTCAAGTTCGTCTACAGCGACATCAATTATGTCGTCCTCGGCGCGCTCGTCGAGCATCTCTCCGGCTTGCCGCTCGATGTCTACGCGCAGCGGTACATCATCCAGCCCCTTGGCCTCCACCACACCCGCTTCGTCCCGCCCGTCTCCTGGAAGCCGCTCATCGCGCCCACCCAGTGGGAGCACGGCGACTCCGCATCCGGCATTCCCGGCCAGCCCACCGGCCCCGGCGACATCATGCTGCGCGGCCTTGTCCACGATCCCACCTCGCGCCGCATGGGTGGCGTCGCCGGACATGCCGGCCTGTTCAGTTGCGGCGACGATCTCGCCATCTACGCCCAAAATCTGCTTGATCGCCTCGCCGGACGCCCCAGCCGCTTTCCGCTCTCTCGTCGCGTCCTCGCCATGATGACGCGCCCCGAACAGCCGGCCGGCGGCAAAGCAGAACGCGGCTTTGGATGGGACATCCACTCCCCTTACTCCGGCAACCGCGGCCACATCTTCCCCGTCGGCTCCTTCGGCCACACCGGCTTTACCGGCACTTCGCTCTGGATCGATCCGAAGAGCGATACCTACGTCATCATCCTCACCAACGCCGTCCATCCCAACGGCCCCACCGGCATCATGGCGCTGCGCTCCGGCGTCGCCGACGCCGCTGCCCGAGCGTTGCGCCTCTATGGCAGCGGCTCCCGCCACCCATCAGCCCAGCAAGAGGACCAGGGCACGAGCAGCTCACTCCCCATGCCACCGGTAATTCGCCAGCAGCCTGCCGTCTTCGCCGATGAGCAGCAGCGCCGCGTGCCCCGGCTCCAGCGTCCCCGTGAAGCTCTTTCCGCTGCGCTCGTCGCGGAACGACACCGCCGTCTCATTCGTCTCCGAAGTCAGCACGTATAAGGTTGCGTGCGGCAGCACGGTCGGGCAGATCAGAATCCCCGGATTCGTGACCCCCGTGGTGTAAACAGGGTCGATTCCCGCCGCCTTCATCGCGTACGCATACACCTGCGCGACCGAATCGAGCCGATCGTTCAGTTCGAGCGGCAGCGCGGAAAAGAAAATGCGCCCGTTGCCCAGCGGCTGCTCGATCCAGTCCTTGCCGCCGGCAAGTTCGGCCCGGCTCAGCATCGTCGTCTTCATCCCGCCGTAGGTGAGCCGCAGCGGCGCTCCCGCCCACGCAAAGGTCCGCTCCCGCAATTCCAAAGGCACGGTCGTGTACCCAAGCCCAACGTCCGCAGCTCTGTCCGTCGGGTGAAGATGCGCGTCCGCGGCAAACGGTCCGGAAATTAGCAGCACCGCACCCGCGCGAACGCGGTCCTCCAGCGCCTTCCACGCATCGTCAGTCAACCCATACGCCGAAGGCAGGATGATGAGTTTTGGTGTGCCGAGCGTGCCAATCTGGTATTCGCCCACGGCGTACGCCGGCGCGTGGTCGTAGTTGTAGAGCACGCGCACCGCCGTTTGCTGCGCCTCCAGCGCCTCATTGTTGTAGACCGAGAGCTGCAGCGACTGCGGCAGCACAATCGCGATCTGCGGCAGTGTCACGCCAGTCGCCCACGGCGCGGCCTGCTCCGCAAACCGCCCCAGATCGCGCATCATGTTTTCCCAAATTTTGGCCGAGCCGTCGCTGCGCTCAATCCCAAAATCTCCTTCTCGGTCCCAATCCCACTGCAGCGCGCCGCTCGAGCCCGCAGCAAACCCCAGCGCCCATTTGCGCTCTTCCAAAGCGGTGCCGGTCAGCTCGTCGTAGCGCGGCGTCCCGTCGGGCGCCACGACCGGCTGATAGCCCGTCTCACCGGTAATGTTCGGAATGCCGGGATATTTCGCCGCCACCGAATCCCACAGCAGCGCATCGTCCTGCCAGTACGTGTGATTCGTCGTGAACGAGACGCCGCTCGTCGCATAGAACTCGTTGAGCACGCGATCCGTCACGCCGCCCTCGTCCTGGCCCACATCGATGAGTTGCGTGCTGCCCGCCCCGCGGATCGCCTCCACCATCCCGTGCACCCACTCCGAGAACATATCCTGCGCGAACAGGTTGTAGTCGAGAGCGCGCTCCTCATGCGGATTGCCGGAGCGTTCGTAATGCAGGTCCCGTTCCTCAGGCAAGGGAATTGTTTCGAAGTCGTTCAGCTCGTCAGCCGGGGCACGCCATGCAGCGGACAAATCCGAGAGACTCGCGTATTTCCTGCGCAGCCATCGATGCCACGCCGCAACCTCCTCTGGATCTCCATTCGGTACGTTCCCGTGAAAAATGGCGCGGGGATTCGAGAAACTCGGCTCATTGATCAGGTCCCAGCACAGAAACGGCACCTCCGCGAAACGTCGAACCACCGAGAGCACGTAGGCCCGCTCGGCCCGCACCATTGCCGGGTTGAGATAAGGATTCGGCGGCGCTTCGATTCTGTTCGAATCAGAGCGGTAGAAACTCCCGCCCGACTGCGGCGCGAACGCAAAGAAATTGAAATTGACCGCAATGTGGTGCCGCTGCGCGGCGGCCAGAAACGCCTCCACGTTGCGCAGAAAGCGCTCGTTCGCTCCGCCCGTCTCCGCCTCGACAAATTTCGCATTCGACATCCACACGCCGGTGCGCACAAAGTTGACGCCATGCCGCTCCATATCGGCAAAGTCATCCTCCCAGACCTGCGCGTTGCGCGGCCCGGAAAAATCCCACCCATTCGATTCCGTGCTGAAGTAATTCGTGCCGACAGGAAAGAACGGCTTGCCGCCGCGCGTGAGAAAGTTGCCGTCGACGCCCAGCGCCGGGCCGGAATCGAGAGCCGTCAGGTCTTCCACGAAAAAGCCGTTTGCGTAGAATTCGCGCGGTTCTCCACCAAAGCTTAGCGTCGCGCGCACACTGTAGAAGCCTGCCGCCAACGGCTTGCGGAAGGGAAGCGCCTCGTCCGCCTGGCCGCCATCCAGGGGCACTTTCGCTGAGTCGATGACGTGGTCCCCGGAGAGCAGCTCAACATGACCCTCCGCCCCCACCGATGCCGCCGAGTTCTCGCCCTCGACACCCGGCCGCCGCAGATGCAGCGTCATCAGCGGCAGCTCGCCAGGCCGGAGCGCGCAGTTCTCCTCCTCAATCCAAAACCGCGTTGCTCCCGCCTCGGCATACGCCGCCGCAGCACGAATCAGCGCCACCCCGTCAGGGGATTTCCAGTAATCGGGCTCCGGATTGAAGTCGAGCGCGACCATCCGCGATCCAGCCCACCCGGCCCGGCCGCGATCGGCAACAATCACCGGCGCGGCGACTTTGTCCCCGCTCCCATCGACCAGGTAGCCGAGTCCCTCCAGTTCGCCTTCGACAACGAAGAACTGCCGTGCCCGGATCGACACCTTTGGCAGAAAGCCGTAGCCCTTCCGCCACGCAAGCGTGTCGCCGCTCTCGAAACCGGGCACGGCATAGGTATGTCGAAAATCGAGCTCCCTGGCCCACGTGTCCTGCGCCGCCAACTGCGTGAACGTGCCGCTGAGCCGCGTCATCGGCACATGAAATGGCTGGCCGCCAATGACGAGCAGATTGCCCCCGTCGTGCAGATACCGCTGAATCGCTCCCCACGCCTCCACCGGAAAGGCCGATCCATAGGGAAGCACCAGCAGATTCGCGCCCCGCAGCGTCTCCGGCCGGGTGAGCTGATTAACCCCGGCGAAGACGGCGTCCCCGCCGAGGGCACGCGCCAGCGTTGCGTTGCTGACCGGCTGGCTGCTCACGGTAGGGAAGCCAGGCTCCGAAAAAACAACCACTTTAGCCTGCAAAGAACTGGCCGAAGCCAGAGCCAGCAACAAGCCAAAAGAAAGGACGCGCATCCGGATCACTCTTTTCCGCGCTGAAGAAAAATTGAATCGCAGGAACCCTGCGTAAACCCCGGAAGAATAGCACCATCCCCTTCTCGGCGCGGAACCAATTAGCCAAACCCGGGTTTACTTCACTGAAGACCCCCTTCCGAGTTGGTGCGCGGAAATCGGCTCGTCCGAGCACGGCAGGGATCAATGTCGCACGTCACGCGTCGGGACCGCCAACACTTACCCGGCGTTACGACTGGCCGACTGGGCCACTGAAGGTGAATATGGATATCCGCGCGCTTTCTCCAGGACAAACAGATTCTCTCCCGGCTCGCAGCTCCGGCTTTAGCTCTTCTGGCCAGGCTGCAAAGCAAACCACAACCCCGCGCCTGCGCCGCCTGCTGGCTCCCGCTCTGGCCCTCGTTTTCCTGGCCGCCGGGACCCATGCCTTTGCGCAGGATCCTCAGGACATGCCGCCGCCTCCACCGGACTCCGACTCCGCTCCTGCTCCGCAGCAGGCGCCCCAGTATGCCCAGGCGCCCGACCAGAATGATGCCCAGCAGCCCGAGTACGCGCAGCAGCAGCCCTACGACCAGGCTCCGCCCGACTCGCAGACGTACGACGTGCCTGGCTACTCGAATCAGGCGGCTCAACCGCAGCAGGCCCTGAGCGCCGATCAGCTGGAGCAGCTCGTCGCCCCGGTCGCTCTTTACCCTGACAACCTGCTGGCGCAGGTGCTCGCAGCGTCCACGTATCCCGAGCAAGTGGCCGACGCCGACCGCTGGCGTCAGGTCCAGGGCAATGCTGCTCCTGACCAGATTGCCGCCGCTGCGGACGCCCAGAACTGGGATCCCAGCGTGAAAGCCCTCACCGCCTTCCCGCAAGTGCTCGACGATCTCGCCCACGATCTGTCGTGGACCACGGAACTCGGCAATGCCTACTACAACCAGCCGCAGGACGTAATGAACGCGGTGCAGTCGCTCCGCGAGCGCGCCCAGGCCTCCGGCACCCTGCAGAGTACGCCGCAGGAGACCGTGAATGACGATCAGGGCTACATCGCGTTGCAGCCGGCCAATCCGCAGGTCGTTTATGTACCCGAATATGATCCCTGGACCGTCTACGGCGCGCCCATCGCCGCGTATCCCGGATTCGGCTTCTACGGAGGCTGGGGTCCGGCCTGGGGCACGGATATCGGTTACGGCGTTGGTTGCGCCCTTGGTGCTTTTATGAACTTCGGCTGGGGATGGGGCGGCTGGGGCATGAATTGGATCGGTCACAGCCTGCTCTTCGGCGGCGCGGGTTGGTTCTCGCATAGCCGCTCGGTGGCCGACTGGGGATTGGCGCATGGCGGTCCCCGCGCCTTCGGCTGGCATGGCGGCGGCTATGGCGATCGCGGCTACGGCAATCGCGGCTTCGGTGGACGGCCCGGCGGCGACTTCGGTCGCGGTGCTTACAACCGGTTCAACGGTGGATACGCCCGCGGCGCAAATGGCCGCCCGGGTGAAGAATTCGGACGCGGCGGCGCCTACGGCAACCGTGGCGAAGCCTTCGGAAACCGCGGCGAAGCCCTCGGAAACCGTGGGGGATATATGGGCAATGGCGGTTTCCGCGAATATGGCGCAGGTCCCGCCCGTCAGGCTGCAGAGCAGCGCGCTGAGGGCGGCGGCTTCGGCCGTCCTGGGCAGCAAGCCTTCCGTCAGCCGTCTTACGGCATGCGCAACCAGGCTCCTGGACGCGGCGGCGCCTACGCCGGTGGATACGGCAGAACCTCTGGTTTCGCCGAGAACCGCGGCGCAGCCGGCGACTTCGCGAGACCGGGTGGCGGCTACTCGCGGCCGCAGACGATGGCGCGCAACGAGGCCATGGGCGGTTTTGGACGCGGTGAGACCAACAGCTATCGCGGATTCAACGGCGGAACGTCGCCCTATCGCGGCGCCCCGCCGATGAATCGCGGATTCTCGCAGAGCTTCCGCGGCGCACAGCCGAATCGCGGATTCCAGCAAGCCAATCGCACATCGGCATTCGGCGGCTCGGCCTTCGGGCGCGGCGGATTCGGCGGCGGCTCAGCCCGTACCTTCCGTGCCCCGTCGCAGAGAATGTCCTTCGGCGGATCGCGTGGATTCGGCGGTGGGGGCGGTCACTTCGGTGGTGGGGCTCACTTTGGCGGTGGCGGCGGCCACTTCAGTGGGGGCGGTCACGGCGGTGGTGGTCATTCCGGTGGCGCCGGCCACGGCGGTGGCGGACACCGGCGCTAACCGGAACGCCGCCCGGTGAAACGGGTCAGCTTTACAGCATCCCGCCGCGGCGCAGCGCCTCAATCGATAAGCGGGCGGAGACGTGATGGATGAACGTCCCGCCCGCTTCTTCCCATCGATCCTTGTATTTCAAGTAATCGTCCACCAGCACGTCGCCGCGATGCATGTGCATCCGCTTGTCGGCAGACATGCAGGTAATGATGCGCGTGCCGGGAAAATGCTCGGCCGCCCATTCCACCTTCTGCCGTTCAGCCCATCCGCCCCGCGGGCAGCCCGTCAAAATCACAGGGTTCAGATTCGCGACCGCGTCGAACAGCTCCCGCGCATCCGGCATCAGCACAAGATTCAGATAGAAGTTAGGCCGGTGCCGGATCCGCGCCCAAAACGCCGGCGTGCCGATCTTCTCTTCCGCCGTCCGTGGCGGCATCCCAAAGAGCATCTGCGCGGCGCCGTCGAAGTCGGCCAGCACGCCGTCGCAGTCCAGAAAAAGCTGACGCTTCATCGCTTCGATCATTCCTCCGGCAGAGACAAAAAGCCCGGGAGAGTTTCGCTGGTGTGCGGAATCTCCCGGGCCTTCATCTTCCAGCCTATACGCCGGTCCAGCGGGTTCACCAGACCGGCTCCGATCGCGTTAGTTCACCGTCAGCGTAACGTTCGTGGCGACGCTGATCTTGCCGGTCGCCTTGTCCGTGGCCGTCACAGACAAGGTGTAGGTGCCCGCGGTCGTGCCAGGGATGGTATGCGTCCCGCCCCCTCCGCCACCGCCGCAGCCAATGGCTCCGCCGATGAAGAGGACGAACACCAGGCCCATCAGACCGCGCCACGCGCGACGCCGTGCAGGGATGCCGAAGAAGAAGAGCATCGCCAGCGTCGCTCCGCCGCCCAGGAAGAACTTTTCCAGAGGCTTGCCGGCAGAACTGGTGGAGGACGCGGTGGTCGCGACGGTTAACGTAGAGGTGGCCGCGGTCGTCCCGCTGATCGTGATCGGGGAAGTCACGGTGCACGTGGGCGGATCGTTCGGACTCGTAATCGACGTGGTGACCGCACAAGTCATATTCACCCCGCCGGTGAAGCCACCTGACGGCGTCACCGTAATCGTCGCGGTGTTGCCGGTGGTCGCCCCCGCGTTCACGGTAATGTTGCCGCTGGAGCTAACGCTGAAGCTGGCCTGCGTCCCCGTCGTCACCGTAATGGAAACAGTTGTCGAAGAGACGGCGTAGTTCGTGTCGCCGCTGTAGGCCACCTTCACCGAATTGCTGCCCGACGCAAGTTGGCTTCCCGCAATGCTGCCGGTGCCCGTAAGCACAAAATTCGAGCCCTGCACCGCCGCCTGGAATGTGGAAACCGCGACGCTGTCCAGGGTCGTTCCGCCCAGCGTAAGGTTCACGCTGCCGGTCGGAAGAGAGCCGTAACTCACCGGCGTGGTGATAGTGATGGGCACGCTCGTCGAACCCGACTGGCCGATCGACGAATTGGTCACCGTAGCGGAGGTGGTCGTCGTCCCCTGAGCAACGCTCAGCGATACTGCCGAACTGGTGCTGGCGTTATAGCTGGGGTCTCCGGAGTATTTCGCCGTCATGCTGTAGGAGCCGGCTGTCAGCGCCACGAATCCCTGGCTGCTGAGTGTCGGCCACGAAGCGATGTTGCCGTTGCTGCCGATGTTGGCCGTCCCCAGCGTCGTGCTGCCGTTCAGGAACGTGACCGTCCCGGTGGCGACGCCCTGGCTGTTTTGTCCTTCCGCCGCGCCCAGAACCTGCGCGTCGGCCACGATCTCCGAGCCGTAGGGAACGTTGCTCAGCCCCAGCTGATTCCCCGTCACAGCACTGTACGCGTCCACCTGCAGCGAAGTCGCGCTGTCCTCTGCTGAAATATCTACATTGATAGTCCCGGAGGTGCTGGCCGCGTTGGAAGTATCGCCGCCATACCGCGCCGACACCTTGTAGGTGCCACCCGGCAGTCCGTTGTATTGCGTCGTCCCGGTGCCGCTGCTGAGCTCAATCGCAATCTGGCCGTTGTTCTGCGCTCCGCTCGAGGCTCCGCCGGCGGTCTCATTGGCGGTGTCGATGATGCCGACGACTCCCGTCGCCGAGGTCGGATTGACCCCAACCTTGAAGGTGACGGTCGCCCCGTGCGTGCCGCTGTAAGCAGCCGTGGAACCATTGATATCGAGCGTCGTGGACGTCGATACGAGCTTCACGCTGGACCAGTTACTAATCAGCTTGCTCACATCCACGCTGCCCAGCCCCGAAGCATAGTCATAGCCGGTCCCCGCGTTGTATCCCGTCATGAAACCGTTCGTGCCGCAATTCGGTCCGCCATTGCAAACCACGGAATTGTTCCCAACCTTAATGTCATGGAAGTCGGTGGCGTAGTCCGATTTGGCAAGCAGGTACAGGATGTCGTCCGCCTGCCCGAGCCGCGCTCCGCCCTGCGACTGCGACACCAGCGCCAGCATGCCGGCAAACGCCGGAGCCGCCGCCGAAGTGCCGCCGACCCCGATGAACGTGGATTGGTCGGTGAACTGCCCGCCGCTCGTCTGGCAGTCAGTGGATGTAAGCGTTGGGGATTCTCCGTCGACATAGTTATCGCCGCAAACCACCCATACCGCTCCATACAGGCCGTTCGCCGCCAGGAAGGAAACGTCAGGCAGATCGCGCGCTCCGTCGGCAGGCGTGAGCGACTTTTGAAACGCCGGCTTTGAATAAACGGCGCTGATACCGCCGCCGTCGGCCACAATGTTGGTCTGCCCCTGCTCAGTCAGCGGAACGTTTGCCGAGATGGTGGTATTGGTCTCTGTCGAATCATTCCAGGGTTCCTCTGGAATATAGGAAAGCGCGGTCTCCCAGTAAGGGCTTGAGCCGCTGTACTCCTTGCCGCCCTGGCTGTCTTGCACATAGCTAGTGAACGAAGTGCCGAGCACGTCGTAATCGGTCCCGCCCACGGCAATGTTGTACGGCGTCGACGCCAGCCCGTTCACCGCAAGTCCCTGGTTCGCGGCTGCTTCGCTGTTGTCGTCGTCGCAGGCAGCCGACCCGCTGTCGCCGCTGGCCACCGTCACGCTGATGCCCTGCGCCGCCGCCTGCTCCCACGTCTCCAGCACGACCTGATTGCCCTGCGTCCCCTGGCTGGCCTCGCAGCCGATGAAGCTGATGTTCAGAATGCTCACCGCATTGTCGTCGAGGGCGCGAAAGATGGCGTTGAACAGGCCGGACGTGATGTCGCTGTTCGCTGACGTGTAGAAGTCGATCTTCGCGCCCGGCGCCAGGCCGCCCGCCACTTCGTTGTCCAGCAGAGCTTCGATCTCATCGCCATCGCCCGTCGGTCCCGGATCGCTGCCGTCGACGATCACCGTAGGAACATTGGCATTCGTCGACGTCTCGTTAAGGAATGCAATGCGGTAATTCTGAATGTCCTGGGCGGTCGGATTCGAGTCGCCGGCGATGCCGATCGTCACCCCGGTCCCGTCATAAGTCGACCCGCTCTTGTAATTCACATTCAGCGTCTTGCTCGGCGTGTCGTAGATGGTCGCCGCGTCCGCCGGATCCACGTAGAGATAAGGATTGCCCTGGGTGTCGAACAGCGTGAGAGTTGGCTGGATCGAGTGAGTCGTGGTGTTGAAACGCGCCGGTGGCCCCATCGCCAGCGCCGGCTTCGGATGGAAGTCGTTGAGCGGGCCAACCCCGGCCACCACCCCCGCCAGCGCGGCCGGAATCTGCGGATCGCTCATGTTGGCGAAGTGCTTCGCGCCGTTTACCTCCAGCGTGTGGATCGTCGTGTGGAAGGCGCTCTGAATCTGCCCAAAGTTGCCCGAAAATTCAATCACATTGCGGGCCTGCGCAACCCTCTCTACCTTGAAACCGCGTCCCTCGAGCCACGACTCTACGGTCTTCAGATCCGTAGCGGAAAGTCCAAACTGTGCGCCGTACTGGCCGGGCGTTAGCCATTTGTGATAGTTGGGCGAGGAGGCATTCTGCACGTCGGCCAGAAACTGCGTCAACGCCTGCTGCTGCGTGGCGCTGCGCTGCAACAGCAGCAGAACGCGGCCAGTCGGCGCCGCCGCCGGGGCAGCCCCGCGATCGAAGCGCGCCTGCGCCAGCGGATGCACGTTGCCCTTCAGCGTGACGAGATTCGCCTCGTCAATCGGTGCGACGATGCGGCTGGGAACTTGCGCGGCCAGAGGCAGAGTCAGCGTGCTCAGCAGCGCGATGCGGAGAAATGCGCTTTTCATGAGTGTTCATTCCTGGAAATTGCGTGTGAGGGGGAAAGAGTTCGTACACGAGCTTTCGGGGCAGGTTGGGGTAATCCGGGCGGAGAACCGAGGGCGTCGAACAAGGCTGGGCACGCCCGGAATCGGGCTGCGCGAGTCCCAGGTTCCCGGGAAAACATACGGGAATACAGCATTTGTGGCTTTGGGCAGTCCATGGGCACGGCGAGTGCGACCCAGTATAGCGGTGACCGGCCTCGAAGAGATACCACTTTTTTCGTGGCGATTTCTCCCGGCCGGAAACAGGACTATGCCATTCATGCCGCCTCAATCCCCTGGGGCTCCGCGCTGCCATAATGGGGGATATGCATGAGCCGATTCGTGTCGGAGTGGTCGGGTTCGGTCTGGCTGGCAGGATCTTCCATACCCGGGTCATCGAAGCTACGCCAGGCCTCAACCTGGCTTGCGTCGTCCAGCGCACCGGCGACGAAGCGGCGTGCGAGCATCCGGGCGTTCGCATCGCGCGCTCGGTCGATGAGATGGTGGGCGATGTGGGCATTCCGCTGGTCGTCATCGCCACTCCCAGCTACTCCCATTTCGAGCTGGCGGAGCAGTGCCTGCGCGAACAGCGCCATGTGGTGGTCGACAAGCCCTTCACCCTGTCCGCCGCTGAGACCGCACAGCTCATCAAAATGGCCCGCGAGCGAAAGCGGTTGCTGGTCCCCTATCAGAATCGCCGCTGGGACGGCGATTTCCAGACCGTCCGGCAGGTGCTGGCGAGCGCGGAACTGGGCCGCCTGGTCACCTATGAGTCCCACTTCGACCGCTTCCGCCCGGAGCCGCGGACCAACGTCTGGCGCGAAAGCGGCGGACCCGGCAGCGGAATCCTCTTCGATCTGGGACCGCACCTCATCGACCAGGCGATCCGGCTATTCGGCACGCCCGCGGCCATCGAGGCCGACGTGCGCATCGATCGCGAGAACGGCGCGGCCGACGACGCCTTCGATTTGCGGCTCGAATACGAATCGCCCCATCGGCTGACCGTGCTGCTGCGTTCCACGCTGACCGCGCGTATTCCCGGGCCGCGCTTTCTCCTGCATGGCACCCGCGGCAGCTTCATCAAATGGGGCATCGATCCGCAGGAGGACCAGCTCAAGGCCGGCCTGACATTCGATTCTCCTGAAATGGGTGTCGAGCCGGAGACCGCGTGGGGGGAGTTGTCCCTCGCCGGCGGCGAAAAGAAGCGGGTGCCCACTTTGCGAGGCGATTATCGCGAGTTTTACGCCAATGTGCGCGACACGTTGCTGGGCCGCGCCGAACTGGCCGTCAAGCCCGAGCAGGCCTGGCAGACCACCCGCCTCATCGAACTGGCCCGCGAGAGCAGCCGCAACGGCCGCCGCATCAAGGTCGACTTCTCCACCCAGCCGTGAGCCCCCATGAGGCCCGTGTCACGTTGTGGGGAGGATCTCCCCTGCCTTGTCGGCCCGCCACGCGCTGACTGGCTGGCTCGCCGACCCGCTGCTTTTCTTACTCGTTCCGTAACACTGCCATCGGATCCGTCTGCGCAGCTCGCCGCGCAGGCAACAGCACCGCCAGCAACGCCGCCGCCGCCAGCAGCGCCAGGCTGGCCGTAATCGCCACGGGATCGGCTCCGCTCGTCTCATAAAGCAGGCTGTGGACCCACCGATTCGCAACAAAGGCCAGCGCCAGACCCGCCACAATCCCGCCCGCCACCGGCAGCATCGCCTGCCTCGCCACAAAGCGCATCAGCGCTGCCTTGTCGCACCCCAGCGCGATACGGATCCCAAATTCCTGTTGCCGCAGCGACACCGAATACGCCAGAACCCCGTAGATCCCCAGCAACGCCAGCAGCAGCGCAGCGCACCCGAAGCTCGAAAGCATCAGCGTCTGGAAGCGGTCCGTCGCTACCGAATCTGCCACCTGTTCGTTCATCGACTTCAGCAGCGGAATCGAAACCTGCGGATCGATGTTCCAGATTGTCCGCTGCAGAGCCGTCGCCGTCGGATGCGAACTGCGAATCAGAAAGTTCGTCCGCCACCAGGTGTTATTCCAGTACGGGATGTAGATCATATTCGCGGTGTCTTTCAGCTCATTGATGCGCGCATCCGCCAGCACCCCCACCACCGTGTAGGCCACGTCCTCGCCCAGCTTGAACGTGTGCCCGAGCGGATTCTCTCCCGGCCAGATCGACCGCGCCGCCTTCTCTGATATCAGCGCATTCGTCGAGTGGTTCTTATCCTCCTGGGTCAGATCGCGGCCCGCCAGCACAGAAATGTGCAGCGTTGACGCATAGCTCGGGCTGATCCACCGGATGTTCGCGTCCGGTACCTGCGCAGGCGGCAGTGGATGATCCGGCCGCTCCACCCCGTCAATCCACGTCGGCCCCGCCATCGGCCGCTCGCTCGTCGATGCCACCGACTGCACGCCTGGGAGCTGCGCCAGATCGGCCAGCGCCCGGTCCATGAATACCGTCCGCGCCTTCTGCGAATCCTTCACCTCCGACCCATATTGCGGCGCGTACAAATACACGCCCATCAGCGTCAGGTGGCTCGCGTCGAAGTCGCGATTCTGGTTGAGCAGGTGCGAAAGACTCCGCACCAGCAGCCCCGTCACGATCAGCAGCACCACCGTGCAGGCCACTTCCGCCCCCACCAGCAGGTGCCGCGTCCGCTGGCTCTCTCGCGATGCGGAAACCCGCGCCGTTTGCGCCTGCAGCGCTGACTGCGGATCGATTCGGATCGCCCGCAGCGCGGGCAGCAACCCGAACAGCACTGCCGTCAGAATCGACAGCCCCGCCGCCCCCACCAGCACCGGCCAGCTCACCGCTATGCCCGTCAGCCGCGGCAGATCCTGCGGTGCCGCCGCCACAAACAGTCGCACCCCCACAAACGACAGCAGGATGCCCAGAACTCCGCCGACCACGGTCAGCACCAGGCTGTCCGCCAGCGTCGACCACACCAGCTCATTGCGCCCCGCGCCCAGCGCCGCCCGCACCGCCAGTTCCCGTTCGCGCGAAACCGCGCGCGCCAGTTGCAGGTTCGCCAGGTTCACGCACCCGATCAGCAGCACGCCGCCTACCGCCGCGAACAGCAGCCACAGCCCCGTGCTCACGCTGCCTGCCACTTCCTCCAGCAGAGGAACCGCGACCACGCTCGGGCCCGCATCCAGATGCTTTGCCTGGTTAAATCCTGCCTGGATCGTAGTCAGCTCCGCTTGCGCCTCCTGCGCCGTGACACCAACCCGCAGCCGCCCGATGGCCATGAAATTGTAATCGCCGCTGTCACTCATCTGGTCGTCGCCGATCACCAGCGGCCGGAAGATTTCGTACGGTTCGCTCGCGTCCTGGATCATCGATCCCGGCAGTTCGCTCACGCGCGGGAAACTGAAGTCCCGCGGCAGCACCCCCACCACCGTGAACGGCTCACCGCCATCCTTCAGCGTCTTGCCAATCGCCGCCGGATCGCCATGGAAATACCGCTGCCACGCGTCCCACGTCAGGATGCCGACATCATCACGTCCCTTCGCGTCTTCCCCGGGAACAAACGACCGCCCCAGCATCGGCTGTACGCCCAGCACGGAAAAGAAATTCGACGCCACCACCAGCCCCGGCACGATCGTCGGATGCCCCGTTCCCACCGCAATGCTTAGTGAGTTGTTCTGGAAGATCGCCATCCCGCTCAGCAGCCGGTCGTTGCTCTGCCAGTTGTAAAAATGTCGCGGATTGTCGGGCCCTCGATCGAACGTCAGGCCGGGTTCGTGCTCGCGCAGCATCACCAGCCTTCCCGGATCGGGGAAAGTGAACGGCTTCAGCAGCACCGAATTCACCACGCTGAAAATCGACGTGACCGCGCCGATTCCCAGCGCCAGAGTCAGGATCGCGGTGATCGAGAACCCCGGTGATTTGCGGAGAGTGCGGACGCTGAAGCGCAGATCGTTGGTCAATTTCGCCATGAGATCCTCGGGTGGAGTCAGTAAAGGATCGAGCAAATCATCGACCAGGCATCCCCTCCGCCGCAAGCGCTTTCTTTCCCGTTCCATGCCTGCGAACCTGAACGCTGGGCGCAATCTGGCCTGTCCGTGACCGGACACATGTGTTCACCATCGGACGCCAATGATCACGGCTGGAAAACGAGGCGCGCCTCGCCCCCATCGTTCCACCGGCTCTCCACTTCGCTCAGCGCCGCCGTCGTCGTTTCCATCCGAAACGGCTCCCTCGCGGCAACCTCCAGGAAATCCTTCAGTGACGCAAAAATTCGTTCCATGGAAATGCTGCCAAACCCGCTGCCCAGCATCTCGAGTCCCGAACTTCGCAGCGTCGCCCCGGCGAGCGTAATCGTCGGCCCCGCGCTGTTGCCGATCTGCACGTAGCGAATGCGCCACGTACCGCCGCCTTTTCCCGCGATGGCCGCCAGCGTCGCCTCCGCGGGCGCGCCCCAAAGATAGTCGAGGACCACATCGACCTTCTGCCCCGCAATCTCCTCGCGCAGCGCCGCCACCAGCGCTTCGTGGTCCTGCTTCAGCGAAATCGTCGCGTCCGCTCCCAGCGCCTTCGTTGCCTCCAGCGCTTCCGCATCCCGTCCCGCGGCCACGATCCGCCGCGCCCCCAGCCGCTTCGCGATCTGCACCGCCATCCCGCCAGCGCTGCCTGTCGCTCCCAGGATCAGCACCGCCTCGCCCGCCGCAAACTGCGCCCGCTCTCTGAGCGCTCCCCACGACGCCATCCCAGGATTCATCATCGCGGCAACCGTCACGTCATCCAGTGAGTCCGCGATCGGGATGCACCGCTCCCGCGCCACCACCGCTCGCTCCGCCATCGTGCCGTACGGGCTGCGCGCTCCGCCAAAGTAGACACGCGTTCCGTCCTCCAGCCGTCCCACCCCATCGATGCCTGGAATGAACGGCAATTGTCCTGTGCCTAAGTAATGCGCCCCCTTCGCCAGCGCCCTGACTACAGGATGCAGACCCGCGGCAACCACGTGCACAAGAATTTCGTCCCCGGCCGGCGTTGCATCAGCGAAATCTTCGTAACGAGGCGGAGCGGAGTAGGAATGGACGACAGCAGCTTTCATTGGAGAATCTCCGTGCAGGCAAAATCCGAGTGCTCCCTTTCGATTCGACCACACTTCTCGAGGACGCGCGCCGGGCGCCCCACACAAGCCGGTGTTGCCCGGGTAGGCTAGTTCGGAGCCGCAACCCACATCCTTTTACCCGCAACCTGTAACCTGAAACCTGTTCTTCCGAAGGAGCAGCCATGCAGTCCAAAGAAGGAGCCCGCGAACGCTTCACTCGCTCCCAGGACGATCTCATCGCCCTGAGCCATCGCATCCACGCCCACCCCGAGCTCGGCTTTGAGGAAGAGAAGTCCTCCGCGTGGCTCTGCGAAGCCCTCGACGACGCCGGCTTCAAGGTAGAGCGCGGCGTCTGCGATCTGCCCACAGCATTCCGCGCCACTGCCGGGTCGGGTCCGCTGCACATCGGCATTTGCGCCGAATACGACTCTCTCCCCGACATCGGCCATGCCTGCGGCCACAACATCATTGCTGCCTCCGCCCTCGGCGCGGCTCTTGCCGCCGCCAAAGTCGCGGACGAAGTCGGCCTCACCATCAGCGTCATAGGCACTCCCGCCGAAGAAGTCGGCAATGCAGGCGGCAAAATTCTCATGCTCGAGCGCGGCGGCTTCGACGCCCTGCACGCTGCCATGATGGTTCACCCCGCTCCTTTTGACATGCTCCAGGCCAAAATCATTGCCGCCTCCATGTTCGACGTCCACTGCACCGGCAAAGAATCCCACGCGTCCGCCTTCCCTGAACTGGGCATCAACGCCGCCGACGCCCTCACCATCGCGCAAACCGCGCTCGGTCTCCTGCGCCAGCACATCCGCTCTTCCGACCGCATCCACGGCATCGTCACGCAAGGCGGATCGGCCCCCAACGTCGTCCCCGCGCACACTTCCGCGAAATACATCGTGCGTTCCGAAACCATCGAGCAGCTGAACGAACTGCGTCCGAAGGTCTATCGCTGCTTCGAAGCCGGCGGCCTTGCCACGGGAGCAAAAGTCGAGATCAGCGGCGGCGACAAGCCGTATGCCGAAATGCTCCACGATGCGGAGATGGCCGCGCTCTACCGCGCCAACTCCGAAGCACTCGGCCGCCCGTTCCCCGATCTCGGCGAGATGGGCCGCCGTCCCACTGGTTCCACCGATATGGGCAACGTGTCGCTCGCGATGCCGTCCATCCATCCCATGATCGGCATTCACTCGCTGCCTGCCGTGAACCATCAGCCCGAATTCACCGCGCACTGCATCACCGCCGATGCTGACAAAGCCCTCATCGACGGCGCATTAGCCATGGCCTGGACCTGCATCGACATGGCGCAGAACCCTGCGACGCGGGATCGCCTGCTGCGCGTGCACAGTTGATCCCGATGCCCCACCCTGCCCGCTTTGGGCAGGGTGCGCGTTACGCGTGAAGCGCGCCCTGGAATCTATCCCCTACACCCTATCCCCTGTACCCTGTACCTCATGGACATCCGCGGCGTTTGTCCCTACTTCGAGGTCTACGACATGCCCGCCTCGCTGCGCTTCTACATCGACCAGCTCGGCTTTGAGATGGTCGATCACTCGCCGCATCTCGGCGGCGATCCCTACCGCTACCACTGGGTGTGGCTGCGCCTCGGCGGCACTGCGGACCTGATGCTGAATTCGAATTACGAATCCGACGACGAGCGCCCCATCCGCGAAGAGCACCTCCACCTCCGCCAGCACCGCGACGTGTGTCTCTTCTTCGGCTGCCCCGATGTCGACGCTGCCTATGCCGAGCTTCTCGCGAAGGGAGTGAAGATCGACCGCGAACCCAAAGTCGCCCCCTACGGCATGAAGCAGATGTACTTCAAAGATCCCGACGGCTTCGGCCTCTGCTTCCAGTGGAAAGCCGAATAAGCGGCCCGCCGCATCGCGCACGGGACGGCAACGGGTGCGCCGTTTAGCCCTCGTGGTGCCCACTCACCAGCCGATTCCCGCACCTCCCCGCAGGCGAGCTTGCAACGACGTCGAATGCTGTGGTATTGATTAAGTATTCAAGTTTGCTCCTTATGAGCGAGCCTGAATTTCATGCAGAGTGGCTGAGGGACGGGCCCTGTGACGCCACGACAACCGGCCTGAGCAATTCAGGACATCGGTGTCAACTCTCGCTCACCGCAAGGTGGGGAACATGAGATTCGGGGTGCAGGCTGTATCGCATCTCGCGGAATCCACTGTAGTGCCAGAAGTAGCGTAGTTCAAGACGTCACGCGCCCGTATTGGTATTTGCCCGACGCCCCTCCGCATTCATACGAGGGTCGAATGGCTGCTGCTTACGAATTGCAATGTCGGGAATGCGGGAAGCGCTACGACAACGCCCCGCTGTCGATTTGTGACGAGTGCTTCTCGCCGCTGGAAGTTATCTGCGATCTGGACGCTGCGAAGAAATCCTTCACGCGCGACCGCATCGCCCAGGGCCCCCCCAGCATGGGTCGCTACCAGGCCCTTCTGCCCATTCCCGACGACGTGCCTCTCGCTACACCGGTCGGCTTCACGCCGCTCCTCCGCGCGCCGCGTCTCGCCGACCACATCGGCGCCCGCAATCTCTATATCAAGAACGACGCCGTCTGCCTGCCCACGCTCAGCTTCAAAGATCGTGTTGTCGCCGTCGCTCTTGCCAACGCGCAGATCTTCGGCTTTGACACAGTCGGCTGTTCCTCCACCGGCAATCTCGCCAATGCCGTCGCGGCCGGAGCCGCGCGTCTCGGCCTCAAGACCTACATTCTCGTCCCCTCCGACCTCGAGCCCGCCAAAATTCTCAACACTCAGGTCTACGGCGCCACCCTGGTCCGCATCGACGGCAACTACGACCACGTCAACCGTCTCTGCTCGCAAATCGCCGACCGCTTCAACTGGGGATTCGTCAACGTCAACCTCCGCCCCTACTACGCGGAAGGCTCCAAGACTGTCGGCTTCGAAATCGCCGAGCAGCTCGGCTGGCGCCTGCCGGACAACGTCGTCGTCCCTATGGCCGGCGGCTCGCTCATCACCAAAATTCGCAAGGCCTTCAAAGAACTCATCGCCCTTGGCCTGGTCGAAGACAAGCCGGTCCGCTTCTTCGGAGCGCAGGCTACCGGCTGTTCGCCCATTTCCACTGCCGTCAAAACCGGCGCCGACCACATCGAACCGCAGCGGCCCTCGACCATCGCCCGCTCTCTGGCGATCGGCAATCCGGCTGACGGCGTCTACGCCGTGCGCGCCATCCGCGACAGCGGCGGCTGGGCCGAAGACGTCTCCGACATCGAAATTGTCTCCGCAATTCAGGAGCTGGCCGAAACCGAGGGTATCTTCACCGAGACCGCCGGCGGCGTCACCACCGCCGTCACTGCGCGCCTTTACGCGCACGGCCGCATCCATCCCGACGAGCTGACCGTCACCTGCATCACCGGCAACGGCCTCAAAACCACCGACGTCCTGCAGGGCGCGTATGAGCAGCACGCCGCCATCCGCCCGCGGCTCACCGATTTCGAAACTTATCTCGAAGAACGTAAAGAAGAAAACCAACTGGAGCTGGGAGGCGCGTATGTCCGTTAGAGTCCTGTTGCCCAACGCATTTCAGAAGCACACCAACGGCATGCGCGAGATTCAGTCAGCCGCGGGCAATCTGCCGCAGCTCATCACCGAAATCGAGACGACCTTTCCGGCCCTCCGCTCGCACCTGCGCGACGAGCAGGGCCAGGTCCGCCGCTTCATCAACTTCTACGTCAACGAAGAAGACATCCGCTTCCTCGGCAATGATCAGTATGCCTTCAAGGATGGCGACGAAGTCCTCGTCATTCCTTCCATCGCCGGAGGTTCCTTCGCAGAATCGGAACCTCGGGTGCCCCACATCTGCCTGAATTTGGCAGATGTGGGAGTCCACAAATCTTCCACTCTCGTCCGTTCTGGTCAATGCTCCTGTTGTTCCTATTGTGGGCAGGAAAACTGCCTCTGTGGCGACTAACTGCTCAGGGACTCAATCAATCCGCGTGCCCCATATCTGCGCGGTTTTCGCAGATGTGGGATTCCACAAATCTTCCGCCCTCCCCGCCACCTGACAGCTATCAGCTGCCGTTAGAACGACAGCTTCAGCGCCAGTTGCACCAGCCTCGGATTATTGACCGTCGAGTTGACTGCCCCGAATCCTGGCGCGTTAATGTCGTTGATCGGCATCCCGAACTCAGGATGGTTGAAGAGGTTGAAGAACTCGGCGCGGAAATTCAAGCCCGCCTGGTGTTCGTTCCACGGCAGCGGAAAATCTTTGATCGCCGAGAAGTCGGAGTTCACAAAATCCGGCCCGGTGACGGGAACCCGCTGCGCATTGCCCAACTCGCCCGTGGGCGGTGCGACAAAGCACGAGGCATTGATGAACTGGTGCTGCCCGTGATTCGCAGCATACGGATTGCACCCGGCAACCTGATTCGGCCGGTTGTAATCGAAGTCGTCGCCTCCGGTGTTGAATGTCGTGCCCGACTCGTTGTTGCTGTCGATCAGCGGAACGGGGAATCCGGATGCCGCTCTTTCGATGAGCGTGACCTGCCAGTCGCCGAGAACCGCGTTCGTCGCGCTGTTCCAGTTGTTCGCGTACGTTCTTCCCCTGCCGAAAGGCAGGTTATAGATCAGGCTCGCGTTGAAGCTTTGATTCAGATTGATTTGCGACAGCGACCAGTCCAGCTTTTGCCAGTTCGGCAGCGGGAAATACGGAGCGCTCAGCTCCGAGCCAAGCCCGTCGGAGAGACCATTGTCGTAAGTGTGCGAGTAGGTGTAGTCGATCAGCGCGTACAGACCGTACTTCGGCGATTTGGTCTCCGCTTTGATTTGCAGCGAGTTGTAGTGCGTCGTCCCCACATCTCCGTAAAGCAGGATCGCATTATAGTTAGGCGGGTTATAGGGATAGAAATAAGGATCGCCATTGGACAGGCAGCCGAGCGTATACCCGGGATCTAATCCGCACGCAGAAGGGCTGCTCGTGTTGAGGTCATTGCCGATCACCAGCACATGGCCGCCGGTTGAGCCCGCGTAGCCGGCCGTGAGCACAATGCCGCCAGGCAACTGCCGCTCCACATTGACGTTATATTGATGAACCCTGCCAGGCTGGAAGTGGGTCGGCTGATAAACGAACGTCCCGACATAGCTGGCCGCATCCTGCGGAGTGGGCAGGGCAGTAAAGCCGGTGGAAGTGGTGAAGTTCAACTCGGGTGTCTGACCCAGCTTGGTGGCGCAGTTCGAAGTGGCGAAGGCGCAGCCCGCCGAGAAAGTAGCAGGGAATTGATCGGACTCGCCAAGGAAGGGCGGATTCTGCCACAGCCCCTGCGCCCCCTGGTTCCACGACGAATCGTGGTACATACCGAATCCCAGCCGCAACACGGTCTTGTCGCTGCCGAGCACCTTCCACGTCGCGCCCAGGCGAGGCTCGTACGCGCCCCAGTACATCTGAATCCCCGCAGCGCGGCTCACTCCGCCCTGGTTGGCGATCAGAAGTTTTCCGGTTTGGGGAATGTAATCCGACATCCGGTTATCGACTTCGGTGGTCGGCGTGGTCATATCCCAGGCCAGGCCGAGATTGAGAGTCAGCGAAGGTGTCGCCCGCCAGTCATCTTCGACAAAAGGCCGAATGATCTTCCAGCGCCGGCCTGTGACCGCACCCCCGTACGTCTGATCGTGAATGGCCCCTCCCGTCATCCCCATCAGCAAGTCGGCTTCGGAATTGCCGGACACGACGCCCGCGCCGCTGAAGTTGCCGAAGGCGCCCACCAGCCAAAAGCCGTCCTGGAATTCTTCGGTTCCCACATTCAGCTGGTTGTCGCGGAGATCGATGCCGGTGCGGATTTCATGCTTGCCGCGGATCAGGTCGACAACGTCCTTGTACGAAAAGATGTCGGTTCCGCCCTGGAACGGAGAATAGCCGCGGTCGCCGAGCGACCAATAGCCGCCGTAAACTTCAGTGGAAACCAAACCCTGACTGTACGAACCACCGGCGATCGGCGTACCGCTGGCCGTGCAGCCCAGATCGGCTCCGGGAATTCCCAGTTTGGCTGATCCGCAGGTGAAGTTCCCCAGCGAATCGATGTAGTCGAAGATGCGGTCGTAGCCCACGCTGGCGGTATTCAGCGTGGTGGGCGAGAAGACGTGGCTCCAGCCGATGCCGATGTTGCGCGCGTGGTTGATCAGATTCTCGTTGCTGCCGAACGGATTCGATTCGGCCAGCCCCGGCGCGCCGCCAGGGACGTAAGAGAATGCCTGATCGTAGCTGAAGCGCTCAAACGCATTGTCTTTGGAGGAGAGGGTCTGGTCGAGACGGATGTCGAATTTGGTTTCATCCAGCTTGCGCACCGGCTCGTTGAGGTAGTTGTATCCAAGGGCAGCGTTACTGGCGTCTGGCGTCGGATAGATGTTGATCATGGCCTGGCCAACGCCATCGATCAGGTTCGAGGGAATCTTGTTGCAGTCGCTGGCTCCTTTTGGCTGGCTTCCGTCGGCATTGGCGGGAATCGCATTGCCGGACGCGTCGCACTGGAAATAGGGATCCGCAGCGCTCACCATATTCGGATTCGCAATCACCAGACCGCTGACCGGATTGCCGAACGGATCAGCCGAGAAGTCGCCGCTGCGCATCGCCAGCGACGGAATCAGACCGGTGAAGGTTATTCCCTCGCGCTGATCTTTCTGCTCCCCATCGACGAAGAAAAACATCTTGTTGTGGCGGATGGGTCCTCCGAAAGAGCCGCCAAACTGATTCAGGTTGAACTTCGGCGTCGTCGTGTCGAAATCCGCTTTCGCGTCGAGGTCGGTGTTGCGCACGAATTCGAACAGCGATCCGTGAAAGTTGTTCGTGCCACCCTTCGTTGTCACCAGCACCGTCGGCCCGGCGCGCGTGCCGAATTCCGCCGAGTAGGTGTACGTCAGCACCTTGAATTCCTGAATGTCGTCGATCGACGAGAAGATGCCGATTCCGCCCGCGGTTAGCTCGTTGTTGTCCACGCCGTCCAGCAACCAGTCCGTGCTGTTCGGCCGCGAGCCGCCCACCGACAGCGAGAACGATCCGCGCGCCGCCACTTCGCTGTCGCTGCCCGAAGTGAAAAAGCTGTTGGGATTGGTCTCCGAAGTCGCTCCCGCCGTCAGCGTCGCCAGCTGCACAAAGTCGCGCCCATTCAGCGGCAACTGCGCGACTTGTTCTTCCGTGATCACCTGCCCCAGCGACGGATTGCTCGTCTCCACAGCAACCGGCGACCCGGAAACCGTCACCGTCGTCACTACCGTCGCCGGCGTCAGCGTAAAGTCCAGTTCCCGCGCTTCGTCCACCTGCAGCTGCAGGTCTCTGCTCTCCGTGCTCTGGAATCCCCTCGCGTCCACGCGCACCAGATACGCGCCCGTCGCCAGCAACGGCACGACATAATGTCCCGATTCGTCGGTCTTCACCGTGCGTACCTGGCCCGTGCTCTGCGCGGTCACCGTGACTGACGCGCCGGGCACAACCGATCCGGCCTTGTCAGTAACGTTTCCGGAGAAGCTGCCTCTTGCCTGGCCGTATGCAGTCGAAGAAGTTGCCACGATAAGAATAAAAATGGCTGCGAGTGATGAAAGAATCGTTCCGGTCAGGGGCTGAACGTGTTTTCGGCTGCCCGGTCGGCTTTTCAGGATGCGACGCATCGATACACCCTCCCTGCTTGCAATCAGGTTGCAGTGTTGGCCTCGGGATCATGCTCTGCTGCGGAATTGTGAAGAACGGTTGACTCACTGTAAGGACAGAACGCCCGAAAGTCAACGCGGGTTTTCCTCCGCTGACGTCGTGTCGGGCCACGCACTGGTCGCCGAACCATCAACGGTTTTCCGCAGTCGCGACCCGCATTCTCTTTCGTCGCAGAAGAAGCCGCTTGCCGCGCCGCCGCGTGTGCCATCGGCATCCCGCTTCATCGTTTCACTGCCGGAGACACGCAGATTCGCACCAGCGCAATCAATCCGCCAGGATGCGGGCTCCCTGCCCAGGCAATTCTCCCCTACCCGCTACCTGCTACCCGCTACACGCTGTTTTCATCACCTTCCCCGCCCGCTTCTGCTTGTACATCGCCGCATCAGCCGCATTCAGCAGACCATCCCGGCTCGTCCCATCTTCGGGATAAAGCGCGAACCCGATACTCGCACCTCCCTCAATCTGCGCCTCCCCAAGGGCAAACGTATCCTCGAAGCACCGCTTCAGCCGCCGTGCGATCGGCTCCAGCTCCCCGCGCCCCTGCACCTGCGTCACCAGCATGGCAAATTCATCCCCGCCCAGCCGCGCCAGCATGTCCGAGGGACGCAGCTGCCGCCGCAGCCGCAGCGCCACCTGCTTCAGATACTGATCCCCCACACCATGCCCATACCGGTCGTTCACTCCCTTGAAATCGTCCAGATCCACATAAATCAATCCGAATACCGCATGCGATTCCCTGGCTGCCCCAATCATCGTGTCCAGCCGCTTCTCCATCGAGAAGCGATTGTGAATCTCTGTCAGCAGGTCGAACTCGGAACGGTGCAGCAGGTCCGCATGCAGCCGCGACCGTTCTACCGCCAGTGACATCAGCCCCGCAGCTCGAGCCAACGCCTCCCTTGTCCCGCCGGCCGATCCGCCCTGCTGCACATAGATCGTGCCCAGCGCCGATCCTGACGCGCCCGCAACCGCGCACTCTTCCGCTCCTCCGCGGCGCGGCGTTCCCTGGGGCTCCGTGCCCGCCGAGCTTCCGTCCGCCAGCTCGCACCAGCACGGCCCGCCATTGATCTGAAAGGTCACAAGCTCGCAGATTTGGCCCAGAATCTTCCCCAGAGGCTCATTGGCATTCATCCCCTCCAGAATCCGCCGCCGCCGCCGCTCGATCGCTGCCATGGTGGCCGTCTGGTGCCGCACTCGGCGCTCGATCTGCCAGCTTCGCGCCACCAGCGCAAACATCCCTCCCATCAGCAGGGCCAGCAGCAGGAGCAAATGCGGCACCGTGAGCCACGGCGGCGGCGCCACCACCGCGATGTCGTCAAACGAGCGCAGCAGCAGGTTGAACGGCACATCGCCCAAAAACGGGTCCGCATTATCCAGCATGCAAATCCCCGTCACCCGCACGATGGACCCCACCGGCACCTGCCGCATCTCCGGCAGCGCCGCCCGCGTGAGCGATCCCGGATGACGGAAGATCGCCGACGTCAGATGCCCGTCCGTCGACAGCAGATATTCGTCCTGCCCTTCCTGTCGAACCGCGGCCACCACCTTGCCCTGGATCGAAACCAGATCGTACAGATGCCCATGGCTGCTGTTGCCGCCTCCCGCCAGCGCGCGCCACGTATACAGCGGAGCCGCCACAGGCGCCGCAATCGCGCTGGCCCGCACCTGGCTGCGCGTCAGCGACAGGAATCCGCCCTTGACGTCCGGAAATCCGATCGCATCCGCCAGATCGCCTACCCGCAGCGGCTGGAAGCTGTCCGTCGTCACCCATAGACTCCGGCTCCCGTCCTGCAGCACCGCGCCCGATCCCGGCAGATAGTACGTGATCACCCCGTGCACCCGCGTTCGCTTCGTCCGGTCGATCATGCTGTACCCGCTGATCACCCGGTCCATCGGCGTTACCGGCACAGACCATGGATCGATCTTTGCCCGCTGCAGGATCCGCACATTCTCGAGCGTTTGCACGTGGAACAGCACCCCCGTCTGCTGCATCTTGTTGTCGAAATGCCCGGACACCACTCCGGTGATCTCCACCTCGGCATCCAGCAGCTTCTCGAGTTCCGCCCCATCGCTGCCGCCCACTTCCGCGTCCACCTGCTGCCCATCGATCAGCAGCCGCAGAGCTGTCGCCGGCAGCAGCAAGACGGAGGTCGGCACAATCTCTGCTGACCGCACCAGCGCCCGCACGCGCACCCGCCGGCAATCCACCTCGCCATGGATCATCGCGTCGTAGCTGGCTCTGACCGCCGGGGGCAATTCTCCGTGGCCGATCACCGCGATGCCGCTCGCAGCGACATAGTTCCTGAAGCTCTCGTGCGTCGTCCCGCTCACCCGCACCCGATCGCCCGGCGCCAGCTTCACCTCCGCCGGCGCATTCACGTACATCGCCGCAGTCCCATCCGCAACAAACAGAACGTGATCGTAGGGGCGGAAGTAGGTCACCATCGCCTCAAACGTCACCGGCAATTTCTGGCTCGCTTCCGCCGCGCTCAGCCCGAGGATCGTCCCCACCGTCGAGTTCGGCGCCGGGCTGGTTGCATCCGCCGCTGCCCATCCCCCCAGCGCCCAACCCAGAATTGCTCCGAATGCAACAAACCCTTTCCTCACCTGCACTGCGAATCCGCCCGCCCCGGACACACTGCGGCACCGTTCTTTCCATCGGCGCAATCGCCCGCGAACATAAGGATTTCGCAGCGTAGCGGCTTTTCAGCAATCTTTTCAGTCCTCCCACGTGACCAAAGTTTCCCCTCCGCCGCGATTCTTCTTGCCCTTGGCCCGCGCGCCTGTCACGCTAAAAATGGAAACCTGAACCAGAAAGGACTCGCGGCCGCGAGTCCTTTTTCGTTAGCGGTCTTCCTGCGGCTCCCAGGAGCCCCGGCCCTCAGGGCCGCACCGTTCTTTCTCATCTCTGCCGTCCGCCGCTGCTGATCACCGGCCACTGGCCACTGGCAACTGCCAATGCCTCACTCGCAACCGTCTCCCCGTCAATCACGGTTCCCAGTGCTTCACACACGCCGCAATGCAACGGATAGGCTTGCAATCATGTGGCTCCTTCGCGGACCTGAGTGCGTCACACGAGACCGTCAGTGCTTCAGAGACAAGCGTCTCCAGGTGCCCCGACAGCAATCATTGGCCGCAGCCTCGCCGCTGCGGTGTCCGGAACTCCTGCAGATTCAATCACCGTCCCGCACGAAGGAAAAAAATCAGGGCGGTCGCCCTGGCCCGGCGAGGATCAAGCGGCCAACAGGATCAGCCGCTGCTGCTCGGCTCCCAGTCGTGGTTGAACGGGAACACCAGGTCTTCCACCGACGCCACCGCCGTGCCGTTCACCGTCGCTGGCCGGAAGCGCCACGCCTTCACCGTCGCCAGCACGATCTGGTCCAGCGGATTCCCGAGCCCGCTCACCAGTCGCTCATCCGTCACGCCGCCCAGCGCATCGATGCTCACTTCCACGACGACATTGCGCTGCGCGGGCGGCAGCAGCGACCGGTCGGCCACACCCGGTTGCGGGTAGTACACCGGCAGCGCCGGTTCGGCATTCTCGGTGCCGTTCCCGGTCCCCAGCGTTGGCATCTGCTGCTGGGTCACCATGCCTGCCTGCGTTTGCGCAGCCTGCGCCGTCGCCACCGGCGCCGTGATCATTGCCTCCTGCGCAGCCGGGGCAGGCGTCGGACGCTTGTGATGCGCTGCATGCTTCGGCTTCGGGCTGCCCGCTCCGCCGTTCGGCGACCAGTACAGCGCCGAAGAGCAGCAGCGGCTCTCGACGTTAATCGGATGCGTCTTCCGGGCGCGCACCGCCAGCACAATCAGCCCGAGCAGCAGCACATGCGCCGCGACTGAAACCATCACGCCTGCCGGCCGTCTCCGATTCTTTGGCTGCTCTGCGAAAATCATGCGCCGCCCACCGAACCGGGGTTCCGGCAGGCCGTGCGACTATGTTACCTTCCTGAGCACAGCTTCCGCCAAACCGAGTGACCAAAGCCGCGCTCAGCAACGCGAACTGAACCGACGGAGAGCCCGATGGCCTGGACCGAGACTTTCCACTGCAACGTTTGCAACAAGGAAAAAAGCGAGGAATCGTCAGACTGGTGGCTGGCCACCGTCGAAACCACCGCTGGCGCTCCCGGCGACTCGCCGCAACCCGCTATGAAGGTCACGCCCTGGGACAACTTCCTCGCCCACTCCTCTGACGTGCGTCACCTCTGCGGCGCCCGCTGCGTCCACACCATGATGGATCGCTGGATGCTCGCCAAAGCTTAGCGGCTACCCACTATACGCTACACGCTATAAGCTGCTCTGCTCAGTTCGAGTAGATCCGCACGTACTGCACCTGCATCGTCTGCGGAAACGTCGTCGTCCCGTCCACGTTCCCCGGCCAGTCGCCGCCCACCGCCAGGTTCAGGATGATGAACATCGGCCCCTGGTCGAACGGCCAGACGCCGTTCCCAAAACCGGTCGTGCTGGTGTTGTACGTGGCATAGATGTTCGAAGGATCGTCGACGTAATACTGGATCTGTCCCTTGCTCCAGATCATGCCGTAGGTGTGCCAGGCGGCTGCGGAGAATCCGTTGGAGGCTGAAGATGGGTAGTCCTCACCTCCATTGGCCTCATTGCTGCTGGTGCCACCATGCACCGAGCCCGCGATCCAGTCGTATCCCGGCGCTGGCGGATAGGCGGGTCCGCCAAACGGCGTGTTGTTCCCGTCGATGTGCTCCATGATGTCGGCTTCGCCGCAGGCCGGCCAGTTGATCGTCGTGATGCTGTTGCCCAGCAGCCAGAAGGCCGGCCACATGCCCTGCGCCTCCGGCAACCACATCCTGGCCTCGATGCGCCCATACATGAAGCTGAACTGCCCCTGGGTTTTCAGCCGCGCCGACGTGTAGGTCGTCCCCGATGGATTGCGTGCAACGACGTTCAGGCCCCCGCCAGGCGCAATATACGCATTTGGATTCGAAGGATCGCAGGGACTCGTGCTCGAGCCTGCCGCGCAATACGTCTCCTGCTCGTCATTCCCGCAGCACTGGTACCCGGTGTCGTAGGTCCAGTTCGCCGTGCTGGGCAGCGCATTGCTGCCGCCGCTGTTCTGGAACTCGTCGCTCCACACCAGCGTCCCCGACGCAATGTTTGGGCTGAAAGCCTGCGTGGCCACCTTGCTGTTCGTGTAGGTCGGCGAATCAGCGGCCATCGCGTTCACCGTGATGTTGGACGCCACCAGGAACGGCGCCTGGTAAATTTGCGACGAAGTGGTCGGCGTGCTGCCATCGAGCGTGTAGTAGATTGTCGCGCCGGTGGTGCTGTCCGCCAGCGTCGCAATGACAGCGCCACCCTGCGCGTTGGCGGTGGTGATCGCCGGTGTCGCTGTCTGCTGCTCCGGTGGCGGATTGTTGTTGCCGCCCCCTCCTCCGCTGCCGCCGCTGCAGCCGGCTGGCGTGAAAATCGCCAGGCTCAGAGCGCCGACGCAGAGCGAGGCGCGGGTGAAGGTCCGGCACAGGCTGGTAAAGACGCTGTGCGGACTCTTGTTCTTCGGCTGGCGGATTCTATTTGGGAGGATCATGGCTGGCCTTCCTTCACATCCCGCAACGAGCCTGCACGCAGGCCTCGGCGGGGCGAGGATATTGTGTTCGCTCAACACTGTAACCCTTTGCACCGGCCTGGGGAAGAGCATCTCATCCCCTGCGGAATGCCTTTGGTAAGCTGCTCCAATGCCCAACCCCTGGAACGGCCTCACATCGCGACAGAAGCATGCATTTTTTGCCTGCTTCCTGGGCTGGTCGCTCGACGCGTTCGACTATTTCATCCTGGTCTTTTGTCTCTCTGCGGTGGCAGCCGATTTTCGCGTGCAGCGGTCCGAGGTGGCAGCCGCTCTTTCGATCACTCTTATCTTTCGTCCTGTGGGCGCGTTCCTCTTTGGCATCATGGCCGACCGTTTGGGGCGCCGCCCGACGCTCATGCTCAACATCGCCTGCTACTCAGTGCTGGAACTGGCCTGCGCCTTCGCCGGCTCGATGCACACGCTCTGGGTTCTGCGTGCTCTCTTCGGCATCGCCATGGGCGGCGAATGGGGAGTCGGCGCCGCCCTGGCCTTCGAAACCCTGGAGAAAGAGAACCGCGGCTTCTTCTCCGGCTTGCTGCAGGAGGGATACGCCGTCGGCTATCTGGTGGCCGCCGCAGCCTATGCGCTTTTGTTCCCCTGGTTCTCGCATTTCTCCTGGCACGGCCACGATTTCGGTTGGCGTGGGATGTTTCTGGTCGGCGCGGCACCGGCCCTGCTGGTCTTCTACATCGGCATAAAAGTGGAGGAATCGCCCGCCTGGAAAGAAGGCCGCTCCCTCGAGGCGCGCACCCTTCCACGCATGGGTCTCTTCCACAGCTTGCTTCAGTTCGCGCCGACTTTCGTTTTCCTTGTCCTGCTGATGACCGGCTTCAACTCGTTTTCCCATGGAACCCAGGACTTATATCCGACTTTTCTGCAAAAGGACCACGGTTTCTCCGCCCAACTTACCGGCCTCGTCGCCATCGTTTACAACGTCGGGGCCATCCTCGGCGGCCTCGTCTTCGGCACGCTTTCTGAGCGCATTGGCCGCAAAAAGGCCATCATCGCCGCAGCCCTGCTCTCGCTGCCGGCGATCCCTCTTTACGCACTTTCGCACTCGGTCGCGGCGCTGGCCGGCGGAGCATTTCTCATGCAGTTCATGGTGCAGGGAGCGTGGGGCGTGATTCCGGCCTGGCTCAGCGAATTGTCGCCGGGTCCGGTACGGGCGACCTTCCCCGGCCTCGCCTACCAATTGGGCAATTTGCTCGCCTCCTGGAACGTCGTGATCCAGACGAAGGCTGCGGAGCGGCTGGGCGGGTACGGCCTGGTGCTCGCCGCCACCGTCGCCATCGTCGCCTGCTACATTGCCGTCGTCGCAGCATTCGGGCGCGAGGCGAAGGGCGCCGAATTGAAGACGGTCTGAAATACGCGGCTATCGGCGGCCGCGGCCCCGCGCGCTGAGGATCGCCTCGGCCGCGCGCAAATCCTCTTCCGTATCCACGCCAATCGTATCGCTGGGCGCCGCGGCCACATGGATATCGATGCCGTTATCGAGCAGCCGCAGCTGTTCCAGCCGTTCCACCTGCTCGATCCACGACGGCGGCAGGGCAGCAAACTGCGCGAGCGCCGCCTTGCGATAAGCGTAGATCCCGAGATGCTTGCGGTAGCCTGCGAACCCGCTGCTCTCGCGATCGTAGGGAATCGCCGCCCGCGAGAAATACAACGCGCGATCGTCGGCCGCGGTCACCACCTTCACCGCGTTAGGATTGCTGATTTCGTGCGCCAGGCACCGAACGGCCAGCGTAGCAACCTGCACCTCCGGCCGGCGGAACAGATCGAGCAGCGGCGTGAAATGCTCAGGCGTGAGCAGCGGCTCGTCCCCCTGAATATTCACGTAGATATCGGCGGGAATCGACTGCGCCACAGCGTAGACCCGATCTGTGCCGCTGGCGCAGTCTTCGGGCGTAAAGACCGCAGGCAGCGAGTGGGCCTGCGCGTAATCGAGGACTTCCTGGGAGTCCGTCGCGATCAGCACGTGATCGAGCAGAGGGCACGCCCGCGCGGCGCGATAAACCCACGCCAGCATCGGCTCCCCGGCAATCTCGCGCAGCACTTTGCGCGCCAGACGCGTGGATCCGAGACGCGCGGGAATCACCGCGAGAACGTGTCCGAGATCGGATGGCAAAAGGCGGGACCCTCCTGGCGATAGTGTAGTGGCGCGCACGACGGTGCATCAATTCGCGCATCAACTGATGCTAATATTGATGCGGAAGGAGTAACCCATGCGCACTACAGCGACCATTGACGACGAACTCCTGAAAAATGCGCAGGAGTTTTCCGGCATCCAGGAGAAGAGTGCTCTGATCAATCGGGCGTTGAAGATGCTGGTCGAATGGGAAGCGTCCCGTCGGGCTGCTTTGCTCGGCGGATCCATGCCGGGATTCAAACCCGGCCGCCGGCGCCGCCCACTCGCTCCGGCTCGTGCTCGCAGAAAGAATGCCGCGTGATTCTGGCAGACACATCGGTCTGGGCCGACCACTTTCATCGCCCCGACCCGCTGCTGATAAGGCTCCTTCAATCGCGGATGATCATGATGCACCAATTTGTGATGGGCGAACTGGCCATCGGTAACCTCTCGCACCGTTCCGACTCGCTGGGGATTCTTGGCCAGCTTCCGCTTGCCGCCGTTCCCAGGCACGATGAGGTCATGTACCTGATCGAAGATTCGCAGCTGTTTGGGTGTGGATTGGGATTCATCGACGCTCATCTGCTCGCCTCGGTTCTCCTCACTTCCGGCGCTCAACTTTGGACGCGCGACAAGTCCCTGCGCAAAATAGCCCGCCAGCTTTCCCTCGAAGCCGACCTCGCCTGAAGACCCCGGTTGCACGCTGAATCCCGCACCCGTTACCTTGTTGGCTGACGGAGAATCCATGGCCACTGAGACCGCGATCAACCCCAACCTCGAATCCATTCTGCGCGAAAATCGCGTTTTCCCCCCTCCTGCCGAGTTCGCCAGCCAGGCCCACATCAAGAGTCTGGCCGAGTACGAGTCCATGTACCGGCGATCGGTGGACGATCCTGAGGGTTTCTGGGCGGATGCCGCGCGAGAACTGCACTGGTTCAAGCCATGGGACAAAGTGCTCGAGTGGGATCTGCCATCGGCCAAATGGTTCGTCGGGGGCAAGTTGAACCTCTGTTACAACTGCGTCGATCGTCACGTCGAGAACGGCCGCGCCGGCAAGACGGCCATTCTGTGGGAGGGCGAGCCCGGCGAAGTGCGGCGCCTGACCTACCGCGAGTTGCTCGCGGAGGTGCAGCGGTTTGCGAATGCGCTGAAGGGCCTGGGAATCAAAAAGGGAGATCGCGTCGCCGTCTACATGGGCATGACGCCCGAACTGGCGATCGCCATCCTGGCCTGCGCGCGCATTGGAGCTGTCCATTCCGTCATCTTCGGCGGATTCGCCGCCAACGCCATCGCCGACCGCGTCAACGACGCGCAGTGCGTGGCCATCCTGACCCAGGACACTTCCTGGCGGCGCGGCAACGAAGTCAAACTCAAGGCCACCGTCGACGAAGCCGTCCCCAATTGCCCCACCGTCAAAAACGTGGTCGTCTATCGCCGCACCGGCTCAGAGATCACGATGCAACCTGGGCGCGATCACTGGTGGCATGATCTGGTCGCGGCCGCTGAAAAGGAATGTCCGGCCGAGCCACTCGATTCCGAAGATCCGCTCTACATCCTCTACACCTCGGGAACGACCGGCAAACCCAAAGGGCTGGTGCACACCACCGGCGGCTATGCCGTCCAGACCTACCTGACGAGCAAGTACATCTTCGACCTCAAAGAAGACGACGTGTACTGGTGCTCCGCCGACATCGGCTGGGTCACCGGCCACAGTTACGTCGTCTACGGCATCCTGCAAAACGGGGCCACCACCCTCATGTACGAGGGCGCGCCGAATCATCCCCAGCTCGACCGCTTCTGGACGATCATCGACGACCACAAGGTGACGATTTTCTATACGGCGCCGACGGCGATTCGCGCCTTCATCAAGTGGGGCGATGAGCATCCAGCGAAGCACGATCTTAGCTCGCTGCGGTTGCTGGGGACAGTCGGCGAGCCCATCAATCCCGAGGCCTGGATCTGGTACCGGGAAGTGATCGGCCATGGCCGCTGCCCCATCGTTGACACCTGGTGGCAAACGGAAACCGGCAGCATCATGATTTCGCCCATCCCCGGCGCCGTACCCGCCAAGCCGGGTTCGGCCACGCGGCCGTTTTTCGGAGTTGTGCCCGAGGTGGTCACAAAAGAGGGAACGCCAGTTCCGGCAGGCCAGGGCGGCCTGCTGGTGATCCGCAAACCGTGGCCCTCGATGGCGCGCACGATCTGGGGCGATCCCGACCGGTACGTGAAGCAGTACTGGAGCGAGATTCCCGGTTCCTATTTCACCGGCGACGGCGCGCGCATGGATGCTGACGGCTATTTCTGGCTCATGGGACGCGTGGACGACGTGATCAATGTGAGCGGCCATCGCCTCGGCACAATGGAAGTCGAATCCGCGCTGGTCGCGCACGAGAAAGTGGCCGAGGCCGCGGTGGTCGGCCGTCCCGATGCGCTGAAGGGCCAGGCGATCGCCGCCTTCGTCACGCTCGAAGGTGGCTACCGGCCGACCAAAGATCTGAAGGATGAGTTGCGCGCGTGGGTGGCGAAGGAGATCGGCGCATTGGCGCGTCCCGACGACATTCGCTTTACCGATGCGCTGCCGAAGACGCGCTCCGGCAAGATCATGCGGCGCTTGCTGCGCGAGATGGCGACCCATGGCGAAATCAAGGGCGACGTGACCACGCTCGAGGATTTCAGCGTGATCGCCAAGCTGCGCGAGCAGGATGAGGGATAGCCGCGACGTCCAGGCGCCGCGGCATCCCCGCTAAGGCCGGGCTTCGTACACGAGGTTGAACGGCGTTTCGGCGGCGCGGCGGAAGCGCGTGAAGCCGGCCTCCGTCATGACCCTGCGGATGCGGTCTTCGCCAGCCTGCGCGCCGAGCGCGGCTCCCACTTCCTGGGCCAGAGAAGCCGGCGTGCAGATCATGGTGGAAGCGGAATAGTAGATCCGTCCGACAGGGTTGTGGTTCGCTTCCGGCGTATTATGGGCGAACGGCTCGACGATCATCCATGTGCCGTCCGGCTTCAGGGAAGACAATACGTGCGCGGCGGCGCCGGTCGGGTCGCCCATATCGTGCAGGCAATCGAAGAATGTCACCAGATCGTAGCCGCCGTTCTCGGGATAACTCTTCGAGCTGGCCACCTCAAACTTGATCTGATCGAGCAGGCCGTCGCGCCCAGCAACGTGGCGAGCGTACTCGATCGAACCGCTGTGATAGTCGAATCCGAAGAAGAGCGATTTCGGATAGGCACGAGCCAGGAGCATCGTGGAAGCGCCGTGACCACAACCGACATCCGCCACAAGAGCACCCCGCTGCAGTTTCTCGACAACGCCGTCAAGAGCGGGAAGCCAGTCGTTCACCAGATGGTTCTGGTAGTTGGGCCGGAAGAAACGCTCCGTCCCGAAAAACAGATTGGCGTCATGCTCGTGCCAGCCGACGCCTTCGCCGGTGCGGAACGCCTGCGTGATCTTCGGCTCGTCCTTAAAGCATGCGGAAATGATGTGGAACGCTCCAGGCAGATCCTGCACCGTCAGGGCGAAGGCCTGCTCCGGCGGGAGCTGAAAGCGCCCGGTCGCGGAATCGTATTCGATGTAGCCGCTGGCGGCGTTGGCGTTGAGCCACTCGCGGACGTACCGCTCTGAGGTTTTGGTTTTAGCGGCCAGATCGGCCGGTGTCATCCACTCCGAGCCCGCCATGGCACGGTAGAGGCCCAGCTTGTCGCCGATCACCACGAGTGCGGCGTGCATGGCCGCACCCATATCGGACACAGCCTTTCCCATAAAGTGGTTGAGTTTGGACTCGTCGATGGCGGGAACTGGGGTCATGGAGGCCATGGGGCACCTTTCCGTTGAGATTTCAGCTGGAGAGAACGGGAGACGATGCTACGCCGGGGGCAAAAGGCTGTCAAACGTGACAGGGAAGCAGAATTCTGCGGCCGGATCGCGATTGGCAAGTACAGGCCGAGGGCTGGCGGCCAGTCTCCCCCGCGGGGTTTTCGCAGTTGTACTCTTATCGTCAATGGAAGCCACCACACCCGATTTCATTCCGGCCCTGGTCGCCCGCCTTCGCGAGGGCGATTCGCGCGCTCTCTCCCGCGCTATTTCCCTCGTAGAAAACGACACTCACGCTGCTGCGGCCCTCCTCAGCGCCTGCTTTCCGTACACGGGATCGGCTCTGCGCATCGGCATTACCGGCGCCCCCGGCGCGGGCAAAAGCACCCTGGCCGATCGCTTCGCCCAGCACTTTCGCCATGCCAACCGCACCGTTGGCTTCATCGCCGTCGATCCCACCAGCCCCTTCACCGGGGGGGCCATTCTCGGCGACCGCATCCGCCTGCGCGAGCACGCCAGCGACCCAGGGTTCTACGCCCGTTCCATGGCGACGCGCGGCTCTCTCGGTGGGCTCGCTCTCAACACCGCCGATGTCGCTCTGGTGATCGAAGCCAGCGGCAAAGAGGTGCTCCTCATCGAGACGGTCGGCGTGGGACAGGATGAAATCGAGATTGTCCGCCTCGCCGATATAACCATCGTCGTTCTCGTTCCGGGCATGGGCGACGATGTCCAGAGTCTCAAGGCGGGCGTGATGGAAATTGCCGACATCTACGTCATCAATAAGTCCGACCGCGACGGCGCCGACCGGGTCGAGCAGGAGATCCGCTCCCTCCAGTCCCTCGCCGTTGCGCACGGCGACTGGATCCCGCCGGTCGTCCGCACCACCGCAACCACCGGCGATGGCATCGACCGCCTCGCGCATTCCATCGCGCAGATGGAAGAGTGGTTGAAAAAGGGAAGTCATCTCACCGAGCGGCGTACGCAACACTGGCAGCGCCGACTCGACGCCATGTTGCGCACGGAATTGCTGCGCCGCGCCCGAAGCAACGGCCTCACCGCCCACAACCTCTCCGAGCACGCTGCGCAGGTGGCTGCCGGCCGTGAAGACCCCTGGCGCCTCATCCCGCAGCTCGCGCAGAAGGCTTTTGTCCCATCGTCCGAATGACCGTGTCGCCTCGCAACTGCAAACTCCGCCTTATGAACACCGCCTGCTGATCGCTGTACGCTGTCTTTATGCCCGAACTCGACCACATCGGCATCGCCGTGAGGAGTATTGCCGAGGCGCGCAAGCTCTACGAGTCGCTCGGCCTCGAGATCGTCCGCGAGGAAACCGTCGAGCACGAGCGTGTCCGCACCGCGATGATCCCAGCCGGCGATTCCCGCATCGAGCTGCTCGAGCCCACGGATCCTGGCTCACCGATCGGCCGTTTCCTTGCGAAACGCGGCGAAGGCCTGCACCACATCGCGCTGCATGTGGAGGACATTTCGGGCGCGCTCGAGTCGCTCAAAGCTCAGGGTGCGCGACTCATCTCCGAGGACATTCAAATCGGGGCCGGCGGCCATCTCTACTTCTTCGTCCATCCTTCCAGCGCCGGGGGCGTCCTGCTCGAGATTTGCCAGGACCCGATTGCAGACGTGTGATGGTGATTCTCTCGATCGATACCTGCGGACCCTCCGGCGCCATCGCGCTCGCGCGCCTCAGCGGCGGCGTACTCGAAGAAATCCATCTGCTCGGCGAGACCGGCCTGCCCGGCAAGATCTATTCGGCACAGCTTATGCCTGCGGTTCGCGAGCTGCTTGCTGCCCACAGTGTCGCAATTTCCGGCCTTGCAGCCATCGTCGTCACCAGCGGCCCAGGAAGCTTCACGGGTATCCGAGTCGGGCTGAGCACCGCCAAAGGTCTCGCAGAAGCCAACCGGACGCAGCTCCTCGCCGTCTCCCGCCTGGCCGTGCTCGCTCACAAGGCTGGGGCGCGCGCCGCCGCTCTGGACGCGGGCCGTCATGAGTTCTACCTCGGTGACTATTCCACCGCTGCGGTCACTGAATCCCTTCTGGCTCGCGAGGCGTTCCTCGAACGCGCCGCGGTTCTTGGCGCCGATCTCGCCGTCTGCGAAGGCGCCGTCCACGCTCTCGCTCCATCAGCTACCCTGTCGCCGCCTCCTGCGGCCCTCGACGCAATCCTCTACGCCCTTCCGCGCCTGCGCACGTGCGCATTCGACGATGCCGTCACCCTCGACGGCCACTACCTGCGCCGCTCCGATGCCGAAATCTTCTCCAAGCCCGAAGGCGCTGCGTCCCGGCCATGAAGCGGCCCGAAGCTTCACCCGATGCAGGCGGAGCACTCTCTTCGGCCCCCACGATCCGTCGTATGACAGCCGGCGATCTGCCTGCCGTCGTCGCAATCGCTGCCGCATGCCCTGAGGCGCCACGCTGGCTTCCAGCCGACTACTCCGCTTACACCGATGCCGCCCCGCAATTCTCCCTCCTCCGCGCCGGCTTCGTCGCCGTCACCTCCTCAGATTCCAACAGCCCGATTGGCTTTGCCGCAGTGTCCCTGTTAGCCATCCCATCGGGCCAGCCAGACCCGGACAGCCGCTGTGAACTGGATTCGGTGGCGGTCCATCCGCACGCCCGCCGCCGGGGCCTGGGCACGGCTCTGCTGGAGGCCGTGCTCGCCTGGGCACGGGAAAATACCGCCCGCCGTCTGGTTCTGGAACTCCGCGCCGGCAACGCGGGCGCTCTTGGCCTCTACCATCGCTTCGGACTTCGCCAGGAGGGCCGCCGCCCACGCTACTATGCAGATCCCGAAGAGGATGCCCTGCTCCTGGGCATGGCGATTACCTCGGAGAGCGCCACGGCTTCGTTTTCCACCGAGAAAGCTGTTGAAGGTGGGCCTCCGCGGTGCTAGCCTGGTACGTCTCACTATGTGAGCCAATTCGCCGGGCGGAGCCTCAGCCGGCGCCGCCGGGATCTCAACTACGGAGGTGTCGTCTATGGACCTTGAAGCGAACGGTCAGCCGAATGGTGAGGAAATTCGCCGCCTGGAAGAGCAACATCGTCACTATTCGGAGAAGCTCGAAGCCCTGATGCAAAAACCCTGGCTTTCCGAGGACGACCTGCTCGAAGAGACACGCCTGAAAAAACTCAAGTTGCACGTGAAAGATCAGTTGGCGGCTCGACAGAGTCAATTGCGGTCATTTTCGGCCGCCTGACGGGTTCCGCTGTTCCTCAATTCATTCTCCGTTTGCGACGCACGCGCACCGTCCGCCGTCGTCGTGCCGCCCGATTCGGCAGCGGGCTTCCTCATCCACTCTGTCGCCGCAGCGCCCCCGTCCCTTTTTGTTTCCCCGTCTCCGCTCTAGAATGAGAGAGGTTTACGAGCGGACCGCTCTCCTTTTGTCATGGTGCGAGATGGATACTTCTACGGCCTGGCCCTTGTGGCCGTCGCCATCGCCGTTCGGCTTTTTGCCGGCAGCTGGGGATGGGCGGTCCTGCCGCTGCTCCTGGCGGCGTTCTTTCTCTGGTTTTTCCGCGATCCCGAACGGCTGATTCCCCAGGAACCAGGGCTGATCGTCTCCCCAGCCGACGGCAAAGTCACCGAAGTCGCCCGCATCTCCACGCCCGACGGCGAATGCACGCGGATCAGCATCTTTCTCAGCGTTTTCGATGTCCACGTCAACCGGTCGCCGGTCGCCGGCGTCCTGCGCGAGGTCCGCTACCGCAAAGGCGAGTATCTGAACGCCATGAACCCCGTCTGCGCCGAGCGCAACGAGCAGAATCAGGTCATCGTCGATGCCTCCGACGGATATCTCATTGCCTTCACCCAGATCGCCGGTTTGCTGGCCCGTCGTATTGTCTTTAACAAGCAGCCTGGTGAAACCATGGCGCGCGGCGAGCGGGTAGGCCTCATCAAATTCGGCTCCCGGACCGACACCCTCCTGCCCGCAGGCGCCGAAGTGCTGGTGAAAGTCGGCGACCGGGTACGGGGCGGAGCCAGCGTCCTGGCCCGGATGCGGCCCTCGGGTTCCGAGCCAAAACTCGTCACAGCCGCAGAGGCTCATCCTTGAACGGCGGCGACCAGCAGCTCACGCTGCCCGGCGCGGACATCCGCCGCCGTCGCCGCCCGCGCGGCCTTTACATTCTGCCGTCGATGTTCACCGCCATGAACATGGCTGCGGGTTTCTTCGCGATCACGCAGAGCCTTGAAGGCTCCATGCAGGCGCCCCATTACTTTGACTACGCCGCGCTCGCCATCGGGTTCGCCATCCCCTTTGACGCTCTCGACGGCCGCATTGCCCGCCTCACCGGCACAGAAAGCGAGTTCGGCCGCGAACTGGATTCACTGGCTGACGTCATCACCTTCGGGGTTGCGCCCAGCATTCTCGCTTTCTGCTGGGGATTCCGGTCTCTTCCTGACAGCATGGACCACGACCTGCGCGTGAAGCTCATCCAGTTCGGCGCGTTCGTCTGTTTCCTCTTTCTGCTCTGCGGAGCCGCGCGTCTGGCGCGCTTCAACATCAGCATGAATCCGGTTCCCAAGAACCCCGGCCGCCCGGGACGCAAATATTTCGTCGGCATGCCGATTCCTGCAGCCGCCGGTATCATCGCCGCCGTCGTCCACGGATTCATCGGATGGCCGGTCTCGAACGCGTGGGTTGCTGTGGTTTGGGCCCTCCTCGTCGGTTTCGTGGGTTTCCTGATGGTCAGCACATGGCGTTTCTGGAGCGGCAAAGAGATCAATCTCACCGGCCGCGGACCCCTCCGCTGGATCCTCCTGTTCGGAATCAGCATGTATCTGCTGGTCTTTTTCTCGCGCGTGGTGCTCCTGCTGCTGGCCTTTACTTACTTGTTTTCCGGTGTTCTGGCGCGTCTTGCCTATTCCTGGCGCCGCCATCACAAAACCAGCGTGCAACCGCTGCCATCCTCGCTGCAGGGTCCCAACGAATGACCGATCAGACAAAGAGAATTGTGATTTTAGGCGCGGGCTCGCTGCGCGGCCGCGAGCTGAACGATGCGCTCACCGACTCGCCCCTGGCCGGCGCCGATTTCCGCCTCATGGACGATGAAGCCGCCCTCGGCACCCTGGAAACAGTCGGCGATGAAGTTACCTTCATCCAGCACATCGATCCCTCCTCCTTCGAGCGCGCCGACTTTGTCTTCTTCGCGGGTGATGAGGCGCTGACGCGGAAACACTGGCAGGCGGCTCATCAGGCGGGAGCCAGCATCGTCGACCTCTCGGGCGCGCTGGAGGGTGAACCCGGCGTGCTCGTCCGCGCTCCCTGGGTGAATGAATTCTTGCCCTCGGTCCCGGCGCAGGCGGCGCCAGGCCTCGAGACCCGCGCAGTTGTGCCCGCGCATCCAGTCGCGGTCGCGCTCGCGCTTCTTCTGGGGCGCATTGGGCAAGCGGCGCCGGTTCGGCAGGCCTCAGCTACGGTTCTCGAGCCCGCATCCGAATACGGCCGCGCTGCCATGGACGAGCTGCACCAGCAGACCGTGAAGCTGCTCAGCTTTCAGGATCTTCCGCGTCAGGTGTTCGACACCCAGGTGGCTTTCAACACCACGCCGTCCTTCGGCGCATCCGCTCAAGTTTCGGTGGCCGCGAGCGAGGCCCGCATCCGCCGCCACTATGAGCTGCTGGCGCCGCATCGCCTGCCGAACGCTGATGTCCAGTTGCTGCACGTGCCGGTCTTCCACGGCTATGGCATCTCGCTCGCCGTTGAGTTGACTGAGCCCGCCTCGCTCGATCAACTGGAGGCCGCTCTGGCCGGCGAGCCTATCGAAATCGTGAGCGCGGAAGCGGAGCCGCCCACCAACCTCAGCGTCGCCGGTCAGCCCGAACTCGTGGTTCGCGTGAGGCCAGCGGACGGCAAGCAGCAGGAAAACACCCGTTACTGGATTTGGGCCGGCCTCGATAACCTGCGCTTTACCGCGCTGAACGCTGTTGCCTGCGCTCTGGAGTTAAACCGTCTGCGTCCTCACGGCGAGGTGCAGTAAGGACCGGCTCGGCTGTACGGACGACGATCATAATCCCGCCTCAGTGTGCGGCAACTTCCATTGCCGGCTTGCGCGGATTGTTCTTCTTCAGCAGGAACGACAGCAGGAACATCAAGCCCGTGCCGAATCCCAGCAGCCAGAACGTATCGAGGTAGGAAAGCGTCGACGCCTGGGTGAGCATCTCGCCGTACAGTCGTCCGTACGCGCCGGCCGCCGCCTGCCCGCCGATCGCGTGTCCCAGCGATCCGCGGAGCGCGCCAGTCGCATTTTGGAATTGCCTGCTGTCCAGCGCCGTGTAATTCGCAAGCATGGTTTGGTGAACCTGCGCCCGGCGCGCGAGGACAGTCGTTATCGCCGACGTTCCCGCGCTTGCCCCAATGTTACGGACAAAATTGATCAGCCCCGCCACGGCGTTGCTTTTCTCCTGCGGCACGCCGATATACGCCGCCATCGTCGCCGGGATGAAGATGAATCCCAGTGGCACGTACTGCGCAATGCGCAGCCACGTCGCGGCGGCGAAGCTCATCTGGAGATCGATGCGTCGCACCGAGTAGAACATCGCCAGCGTCAGAACGCCCCATCCAAACGCCATCAGATAGCGCGCCTGGATGTGCCCCGTCAGCCGCCCCACAAGGGGAAGTTCCACAAGCAAAACCAGCGCCGCCACCGACAGCACCATCCCCGCGCGCTCAGCCGTGTAGCCCATCAGTGTCTGCAGATACAGCGGCATGAGCACCGTCGTCGAAAAGGACACTGCGCCCACCATCAGCATCATCACGCTGGCGTTGGCGAAGTTCGGGTTTCCGAATAATCGGACATCGAGGATCGGCGCTTTCACCCGCAGCTCCCAGATCACCAGGGTGACCAGGCAGATCGCCGCGACAATCGACAACGTCGCGATAAAGTGCGATCCGAACCAGTCGTCCTCCTGCCCCTTGTCGAGCATGATCTGCAGCGCCGCGACCCCAATCGCCAGCAAGCCGAAGCCGAAATAATCGACGCGACTCTCCTTCGCCGTCGTCCGCGTCAGGAACGGCGGATCCTCGACGAACACCGTCACCAGAAACATCGCAAGGATGCCCACCGGCAGATTCATCAGGAAGATCCAGCGCCACGTGTAGTTGTCCGTGATCCATCCGCCCAGTGTCGGCCCGATCGCCGGAGCCACAATCGCCGTCATGCCGTAGACGGAAAAAGCCAACCCGCGCTTTTGCGGCGGAAACGTGTCCGCCAGAATCGCCTGCGCCATCGGCTGCAACCCGCCGCCTCCGGTTCCCTGAATGACGCGTGCGATCAGCAGAAAGGGCAGGGTGGGCGCAATTCCGCACAGCAGCGAGCTCGCCGTGAACACAGCGATGCAGATGAGAAAGAATTTCTTTCGTCCCACCAGCGTCACCAGCCAGCCGGTCAGGGGCAACACAATCGCGTTTGACACCAGGTACGACGTGAGCACCCACGTGCTCTCGTCGGCGCTCGCTCCCAGATTGCCTGCAATGTGCGGCAGAGCGACGTTCGCGATGCTGGTGTCCAGCACTTCCATGAACGCCGCCAGCGACACAACAAACGCGATCAGCCACGGATTCGCTTTGGGAACCCAGGCAGAGGCAGGGTTGGGGCGGCTCAGCAGCGCGCTGGAAGATTCACTGGATGGCACACGATTCCCGGAGACAGGAACTTGATCTTGCAGGTTGGTTGCTTTCGTTCTGACTGCATGATGCGCGGCAAGCCGCGTGCGATGCAGTGATTTCACATCTGTGCGCGGACCCGCGGCCGCCTCCGTCGTCTCTCAGCAGCCTACTTCCGCTTTCCGTTTTTATTGAGTGCTGGTCCTGTGGAGCTGCGCACCACGAGCGCCGGCTGTATGACAAATTCTTCGCCCACGCCCCGATCCATTCGTATGCTGTACAGCGAGCGAAACGCAAGCCGCGCAATTTCCGCGCGCGACAGCTTCACAGTAGTGAGTGCCGGCTGCGTAAAGGCGCTGAGAGCGATATCGTCGAATCCGACGATGGAAATGTCTTCCGGCACGCGCAGGCCTTGCTCATGAATGGCTCCCAGCGCGCCAATCGCGGTCATGTCGTTGGACGCGATGACTGCCGTCGGTCGGCGCTTCGCTTCGAGAAGCCGCGCCATCGCCTCGTGTCCGCCGTCCACTTGATGGTTACCCTGTTCGATCAAGTCTGCACCGAGTTTCTTGCTTTCCATGCAGCGCGAAAATGCTTCTCGCCGAATGCGCGCCGAACGAAGAGTCGCGGGACCGGCGATGAAGGCGATTTCCCGGTGCCCCAGCCCGGTCACATGCTCCACCGCCGCATCGACGCCCGCCGCATAGTCCACCACAATGTTGCTGGCCATCTCCCGCACGTTGCCCGTGTCAAGAAACACCAGCGGGATTCCCCGGCTCTCGAATTCTGTGATGAGCCGCTCTTCCATCTCCGACGTCATGATGGCCACGCCATCCACTTTGCGCTGCAGCATGCGGCTCACGCACACTTCCATCCGCGCCGGATCGTAATTGGTATTCGCCACCAGCACTTCCTGTCCGTGCTGCACCGCCATGTCTTCGAAGCTCTTCACCAGTTCCGGGAAAAACGGGTTCGTGATGTCGGAAATGATCAGCCCGTACAGGCTGCTGCGCCCGGAACCGAGCGCCCGCGCCCACGTGTTCGGATAAAAGCGCAGCTCCTCAATGGCGCGTTGCACCCGCTCCTTGGTTTTCGGCGTCACCTTGTCCGAACCGTTGATGGTTCGCGACACCGTCGCCGTCGAGACCTTTGCCAGCCGCGCAACTTCTCGAATGTTCATGCTGTCCCTGCCCCGTTATATTCGATTTGCGGCGACAAGGGAAATCGGAATCCTTCCCGACTCCGCATCATCGAAAGCACAGAGCCGGGAGGATTGAATGGCTGCTTTCTGTGCGTGCTGCGGGGCCGAAATCACGTTGAAAGCCGAAGCTTGCCCGGTCTGCGGCATGCCGCGTCACGGAATGCTGCGGGCCGATCCTCAACTTTCTCTCGATTCCCGCCTGTGCCTCACGAAAGAACCGGAGCTGCACAAGGATCCGGAATCCGCGGAAGGCCAGAAAACTTCGACGTTGACGAGCCTTTGACTCATGTCAGCTGCCCCCATACAATCACCATCATTCTCAGCGCGAAGGCTGGCTCAATTCTGCAATTCTCGCGCCACGGATGGGCGCCCCACGCATGATTGGCGAGACAATCTCCCGCTTCCGCGTGCTCGACCAGCTCGGCAGCGGCGGGATGGGCGTTGTCTACAAGGCCGAGGATCTCTCGCTCCACCGCCTGGTTGCTCTGAAATTTCTCAGAGATGAGGCCGCCCGCCAGCCAGGAGCGCTGGCCCGCTTTCAGCGTGAGGCTCAGGCCGCCTCGAAGCTGAACCATCCGAATATCTGCACGATTTACGAGATCGGCGAGGCGTCGGGACGTCCCTTCATCGCCATGGAGCTGCTGGACGGGCAGACGCTCAGCCGGACGCTGCTGGCTGGCCCCATGCCAGTGGAGGCGCTGCTGCGGGCGGCCATCGAGATCGCCGGAGCCCTCGAAGCCGCGCACCGTGCCGGCATCGTGCATCGCGATATCAAGCCGGCCAACATCTTCCTCACTCCGCACGGCGCAAAGATTCTCGACTTTGGCATCGCCACCGTACTCCGCGCGGTTTCCCCGGCTGCGCAGACTGCAATGCAAAATGCTCAGGACGTCCCCCTCACGGAGGCCGGCGCAGTGCTCGGCACCGTCGGTTACATGTCACCGGAGCAGGTGCGCGGCCGGGAGGCGGATTCGCGCAGCGATCTGTTTTCCTTTGGCGCCGTGCTGTATCAGATGGCCTCGGGCACTGAGCCCTTCCGCGGCGAAAGCGCGGCGGTGGTTTGCGAGGCGGTGCTCAATCGCAATCCCGCCCCGCTGGTTCGGCTTAATCCCGAAGTCTCTCCCGAGCTGGAGCGGGTCGTCGCCAAGGCGCTCGACAAAGATCCGGAGCTTCGTTATCAGCACGCCTCCGAGCTGCGCGCGGATCTGCGCCGCATTGCGCGAGACAGCGGCGCGCCGGCTACCGGAGCGTTTGCGGCAACGCAGGATGTCCGGCCGCCGCGCCGATGGCCGCGCTTCGCTGCCGCTGGTGCCGGAGCTCTCGCCCTGCTGCTGGCCGTTGTCTTCTTCCTGCTGCGCCGTGCAGCGCCGCCGCGCCTGGCCGACAGCAGCCAGTGGCAGCAACTCACTTTCTTTACCGATGCCGCCGTCTATCCGGCTCTCTCTTCCGACGGGCGGATGCTGACGTTTGTGCGGGCCAGCGATCCTTTCATCAGCCTGGGCGAGATTTACGTGCAGATGCTGCCCGGCGGCGAGCCCGTGCAGCTCACCCACGACGGGCACTGGAAGCTCAGCCCGGCCTTCACTCCTGACGGCACGCAGGTGGTTTACAGCGTCTCCGAACCCTGGGATACATGGGAGGTGCCGGTGCTGGGTGGCGAGCCGCACCTGTTCATGCCGAATTCCTCTTCGCTTACCTGGATCGAAGGGGGCAGGCGGCTCATGTTTTCAGAGATTAAGAAAGGGCTGCACATGGGCGTGGTGAGCAGCGACGAAAGCCGCGCCAACAGCCGCGATCTCTATCTGCCCTCCGGCAACCGCAGCATGGCCCACCACTCCTGGCTCTCGCCTGACAGCCGCTGGCTGCTGGTGGTGGAAATGGACAACGAAGGCAACATTGGGCCCTGCCGCGTGGTTTCGCTCAGGAGCAGCGCGCCGCCTCAGGACGTGGGTCCACCCAGCGGCGATTGTCTGGCGGGCGCGTGGTCGCTCGACGGCCGATACCTCTATGTCACGTCGAAGACCGACGAGTATCACATCTGGAGGCAGCGCTTTCCCGGTGGCCAGCCGCAGCAGCTGAGCTTCGGGCCCACTTCGCAGGTAGGGCTGGCCATGGCGCCCGACGGGAAATCGCTGATCACCTCCGTGGGAACGCAGAGCTCCACCGTGTGGCTGCACGACAGCCAGGGCGACCATCCCGTCGCTTCCGAAGGCGACACCGATCTGCCTTCCTTTTCTCACGACGGCAGAAGCCTCTTTTTCACGAAGACCGAGGGGCAGACCCAGGAGCCGCAGCTCTGGGTGCGCGATCTGGGCACCGGGCGCATGGACAAAGTCGTGCCCGGCTTTCCGGTTCACGCGTACGCGGTTTCGCAGGATGGGAAGCTGGTGGCGCTGGTGCGCCGCGACGCGAACGGTCGGCTGAGTCTCTGGATTGCTCCCACCAGCCGGCGCTCCGCTCCGGTGGAATTGACATCTGCCGTGAACGAGGATTCTCCCTTCTTCCTGCCGGACGGCGATCTCATCTTCCGTTCGTCGGAAGGTGGGGCGAATGGCATTTATCGCATGAAGCCCGACGGCAGCCAGCGGCGCAGAATCGTCGCGCAGCGCATCCTCGATCTCGTCTCGGTTTCGCCGAACGGCGAGTGGATCATGGCTGTCGTGCCGAATTCCAATGAGCAGTGGCCTTACTCCACTGTGGCGTTCGCCACGGATGGCAGCAGTTCTCGGCCTATGTGTACGGATGCCTGCAAGCTGTTCTGGGATACGGCTGGAACGGCGGTTTACATGCAGGACTACACACTGCTCGGCACAGACAGCCTTACCTTGCGGCTGCAGTCGCCGGGAGGATTGCCGGATGTTCCGGCCGGGGGGCTGGCTTCGCGGGCCGACGCGCAGCGGCTGCAGTTGGGTCCGGCGCTGAAGGCCCTGGACGCTGCGGCCAGCCCTACGCTTTACGCGTATGCGCAGCAGACGGTGCGACGGAATCTCTATCGCATTCCGCTGCAGTAGGACGAAGCAGTCTGGGGGTTCCGGTCGGGGCTCACTTTGCGTCGGAAGCGTTGCCGGTGATCCCCTTGCCTTCATCAATTGTGAAGGTGCGGTCGATCGCGGGAAGCACAACGTGCTCGACCGTTCCATCCGGCCAGCGAATCTCGACGCCATCCACCTTCGTCGCATCGCCCAGGCCAAAATGCACGCGCGGATCGTTCGACGACAAATAGCTGCCCCCAGAGAGCACGTCGCCGCGCTGCCGAATCCCGCCCGCGGTCAGATAGACCGTCGCGCCCACGGCGTCGCGTGGACTCTTCGGACCCCCAACCAGCTTTAGCTCCACCCAGTGGTGGTGGTCGGGATTCACGTTCTTCTCGAGCACCGGCACGCCGTCCATATTGTTCATCACCACATCGATCTTGCCGTCATTGAACAGATCGCCGAAGGCCGCGCCGCGACCGACCACGACCACCGCCAGACCTGAACCCTCCACAGGCGGCACTTCCGCAAACTTCCCGTTCTTCAGATTGTGAAAGAGCAGCGGCCTTTGCGCGTAGGTCGTGCCCCAGTCTGGATGCTCGTCCACCACCGGATACACGTGCCCATTCGCGATGAACAGATCCTTCCAGCCATCGTTGTCATAATCGAGAAATCCATCGCCAAACCCAACAAATGGGATGGTTGGCGCGGCGATGCCCGCCTGATAACTCACATCGGTGAAGTTGTCTTTGCCATCGTTACTGAAGAGGATGTCGTAGTCGTCGGAGAACGTCGTGCTCACGATGTCTTCGTGCCCGTTGTTTTCATAATCGCCGGCAGCCAGGCCCATATTCGCTGCCTCACGCCCATCGGAATTCAGCGCCAGCCCGCTGAGATAGCTGTCGTCCTCGAATGTGCCATTTCCCTTGTTGATGTACAGATAGTTCGGCGTGGAATCGTTCGCCACAATCAGATCGGGTTTCCCATCCCCGTTCACATCCACAAACAGCGCACCCAGACCGTAGTAGCCGGCCTTGTTATCGACCCCCAGCTTCTCGCTCACATCGGTAAAGGTTCCGTCACCGTTGTTGTGGAAGAGATGATCGCGTTCCCCGGGAAGTCCGCGCGGCCCGCACATCACGGGAACGCCGCGAAACTGGCAGCTCGCGTAATTCACCGCACGTGATCCCGACACCGGCGGATGCACAAAGTCGAAGTGAATGTATCCCGCCACAAAGAGATCGAGCCGGCCGTCGCCGTCGTAGTCGCCAAAGGTCGCGCCCGTCGACCAGGTGCCCAGCTGCACGCCCGCTTTCTCCGCAACGTCGGTGAACGTGCCATCGTGATTGTTGTGGTAGAGCCGGTTTTGCCCGTAATTCGTGACGTACAAATCGGGCCAGCCATCATTGTCGTAATCTGCCACGGCACAGCCATAGCCCCAGCGCTCGTTAGCCACGCCGGTCTTCTCCGTTACGTCGGTGAATGTGCCGTCATGGTTGTTGTGAAAGAGCGCGGCATGCGGCGCCGCAGCCTTGCCGTTCATCGCGTCGAGCGTCGAGCCGTTGACCAGGTAGATGTCCAGCCACCCATCGTTGTCGTAGTCGAGCAGGCAGACGCCTGGGCCTTTGGCCTCGACGATATACGGCTTGTCCTTTGTGCCCGAGGTGTGATGCCACGTCGTCAGCCCCGCGGCTTTGGCTATGTCTTCAAACACGATCGGCCCACTCTTGACGAAGCCGCCCGCCGTGATCGGACGGTGCTCCGCGTCGTAGACGGCCTGATGCGCCCCGCCGGTTGCCATGCCGCTTTGCTGGTGGTCAGGGGGTGATTGCTGAGCGCGGGCACCATGGGGATCGACGCTCAGAAATGCGGCGGCGAAGAGAACGGCGGCAATCCATACGGGGATTGGTGTGCGCCGGATGCTTCCCGGGGTTTTCATGGGTTGAGATTCAGTGTAGATGAGGAGAGGCAGCGTTGAGCGGGTGGCGCCCAGCGTGCAACGGCGCGCGGAGACAAGCATGGGTCACCCGGATTCGGGAAATCCCAAATCTGGCAATTCGGGCAGATGCAGGGCGCCCGGCATTACTATTCCTCCATGCATTTTCCAGCGCGGCAGTTTCGTCTTGTGCTCTTTCCTGTTCTGTTGTGGGCGGGGATTGTGGCCGGAGTTCACGGTCAGCAGGCGGCGGCTCCGGTGCATGTCGCGGAAGCGACGCTCGACAGCTATGTGGGGCAGTATCGCGACGCGCTCGAGCCGGACGCGCCCATCTCGGTGTTCCGCGACCACGACCATCTCTATACAGAGGGCCCACGATTGCGGCATGGGGACCTGACGGCGCAGTCGGCGACGGTATTCCTCAGCAAAAGCGGGCAGACGCAGTTCACGTTTGTTACGGGCGCGAACGGCGCGGTGACGGGGATGGAGGTCGGGTTCGGCGGATCGACCTCGACTTACGAAAAGTTCTCGTCGACGCCGCAGCCGAATCACTTCCGCGCATACTCAGGCGAGGAAGCGATGATCCCGATGCGGGATGGGGTGAAGCTGCACGCCGTGATTCTGCGCCCTGAGCATACGGATGAAAACCTGCCCTTCCTGATGGAGAGAACGCCGTACGGTGTGGCGGGTTTGACGAGCGATGCAATCAACGCGGCGTTTCCGGGCATGGCACAGAGCGGATACATCTTCGTGATGGAGGACATTCGCGGGCGGTTCAAATCCGAGGGAACGTTTGTGATGATGCGGCCGCTGGCCGACCATCACGATCCGAAGGCAGTGGATGAGAGCACGGATACGTACGACACGGTGGCGTGGCTGCTGACGCACGTGCCGCATAACAATGGGCGCGTGGGGGTGATGGGGATTTCGTATCCGGGGTTCCTGGCTGCGGAGGCGGGGATCGATCCGCATCCCGCCGTGCGCGCCATTTCGCCGCAGGCGCCGATGACGGACGTGTGGCTGGGAGACGACTTCTTTCACAACGGGGCGTTCCGCGAGACCTATGGATACGACTATGTGATGGGCGTGGAGTCGAATAAGGAAATCACCCCGAGCAACATCCATGAAGATGAGTACACCTTCTTCCTCCATGCCGGTTCGTATGCCGCTGCCGGCAAAGGTTCTGTGGATGACCTGCCCACCGGCCAGGCGTTTCTCGCTCATCCGGCGTACGACGAGTTCTGGAGCAGCCGCGCGGTGCAGCCGCATGAGACGAAGGTGACGGTGCCAACGCTGGAAGTGGGCGGATGGTGGGATCAGGAAGATTTGTGGGGGCCGCAGGCGGAGTATGCCGCGCTTGAAAAACACAATCAGCCGTCCGATCCGGCGCATCGCGTTTACATGGTGCTGGGGCCATGGCGGCACGGAAGCTGGGCGGCGACGGAACGGCATCTGGGGCCGCTGAATTTCGGCGAGCCGGTGGGCGATGAGTTCCGCCAGCGGATCGAGGCCCCGTTTTTCGCCTACTACCTGAAGGATGAGCCGGGGTTCAAGCTGGAAAACACGGCGACCTACCAGACGGGATCGGACCGCTGGGAGTTCTACTCCGAGTGGCCGCCGAAAAATGTGACCGAACGTGATCTTTATTTAGGCGCGGACGGGACGGCGAGCTTTGTGAAGCCGGCGGACGGGCACGCGTACAAGGCGTACCGGTCCGATCCGGCGAATCCGGTGCCGTATCGCGAACGGCCGGTGCAGGCGACCTACAGCGATGGGTCGCACTGGTACACCTGGCTGGTGCAGGATCAGCGGCTGGCGGATGGGCGGCCGGATGTGGCGACGTTCGAGACGGCTCCGCTCGGTCACGACGTGACGGTGACCGGCAACGTGATCGCCGACCTGATCGCGTCGACGTCAGGAACGGACAGCGACTGGGTGGTGAAGCTCGTTGATGTATTCCCGGCCGATGCGGACAAGGGACCAGAACCCTCGGCGGACTGCGGGGCGACGTGCCTTCGCATCGATCCTGCGGCGCAGACGTGGTCGAAAGTGAATCCGAACGGATACGAACTGATGATCGCCGACGAGATCTTCCGCGGCCGGTACTGGAAGAGCTACTCGGAGCCGGCGGCGATTCCCGCGAACAAAGCGGAAGAATTCAAGTTCAGCCTGCATGCGGCGGATCATGTCTTCCTGAAAGGGCACCGCATCATGGTCCAGGTGCAGAGCAGCTGGTTTCCGCTGTACGACCGCAATCCCCAGACCTTCGTGCCCAACATTATGACCGCTCAACCTTCCGATTACCGGCCTGCGGAGCAGCGCATCTACGCGGGCTCGCACGTCGAGTTGCCGGAACCGCAGGGAGAGCCGGAACGGGCGCAATTCACGCAGATTAGAAGCTGTCTTCGAGCAGGCGGCGCGTGCTGTCGAAGCCGGGGCTACTAAGCCGCGATTCGCGGAGCAGCCTGCGGAATTCGGCCATTCTCTGCGGCAGGGGACGCGACCGTTCGTGCAGGGTGGCTTCGGCGCGGCTGCGAAGCTCTGCCAATCTGGGTTCGGTTGTAACAGGGGTGGGGCCGGATGCCAGCGGCCCGGCGGCGGATCCAGAGTTTACGCGTTCTGCAGCGGACGGTGGGAGGGCTGAAGGGCGATGGTGAAGGGAACTTCCCTGCGTGTGCCGTCGCGTCGAATGATGACGGCGATGCGAGTTTGCCTGTTTGGACATGGAGAAGTTCCCCGCCGGTGGTCTTCCTGGTTGGTTTCGGACAACCGTGCCATGCCGGAAATGTAGAGCGGCACAGTTACAACAGGAATCCCCCAACCGGGGCAGAGCGCGATACGGGCGGGGGAGGACTGGCTGCGAGTCGGCGGAATCCGTGTGTGCGGGCGGGTTCGACTCCGCAGCCTGCGCGAGTGCGACGAGCGCAAGCTGTACGCAGATGCGGGGTCGAGCCCCCCACCCCCCTGGGTGTGTGCCCTGCGAGGGAGGCCTGGATTGCACAAGTTAGGGGTGTTATCGAGTTTGACATCAGAGACGCGGACGGTCCCTCGCCTGTAAGGGAGCGACTGTGGCGGATGAGTTTGCGGATTGGAATGGGTGCGGTGAGTTCTGTCATGCGGAGGTCCTTTACGGAGCGCGCCCGCCCTGTCCGCGGTAAGGCTGCGGACAAGGATGGGGCGCCCCGTTCAGAAGTTTTTCCGGGACAAAAGAAAAGCCTCGCCAGCTGGGCGAGGCTTTTTTCTTTTTTTTCTATAAGTTCAGTATATCAAGCCGGGAGTTAAAACACGCCAACTTTGTTGGGGTAAGTTGGCCGATAAGTGGCGTGTTATCAGGCATCATTACTTTGGTTTTGAGGCTTCCCTCTTGACAAAACCGGCGCACGGGGCGGTCTGGGGCAAGGCGGGCGGGAGTCCGCGGTTTGGGGATGGGATCCTGCCGCCGGGGCGGGTGGAGTTGGGCCGAGGGCCGGGAGCGAAGCGGTTACAATGTGCTGCAACTCCCGATGGTGCAGTGGATTGATGAAACAACAGGAATTCGAAGCCACGTATGCGCAGATGACCGAGGCCGAACTGGCGAGGGTGCTGCGCGACCGGCGGGATCTGGTGCCGGAAGCCAGGAGCGCGCTGGATGTGGAGATAGGAAGGCGGCATCTCGATCCGGCGGAACTGCACAAGCTGAAACCGCACAGCATCGATAAGCCGCGGCATCCGACGGAACTGGAAAAGAAGTTGAAGGGCAAGCGGCTGCGTCCTGTATGGATCGTGGTTTGCTTCGTGCTGTCGGTGGGGCTGGCGGCCACGCTGGGTCATTTTGGGGCATTGCGGCTTTTCTGGCCGATCTGCATCACGATCCTGGTTCCCGTCTTCACCCTGTGGGGGCACTGGGAGCTGAAGGGAAGGCCATGGTTCTGGGCGGCGATTGCGCTGATTGTGGCGGCGCACGTAACGATCTTTTTCTTCATTGGCTGGCCGTGGGGCGAGAAATGGATTCCGGCGCGGAGTGTTGAGGGGTTGATGACGCTGGACCTGATGGCGATCTTTGGGCTGATTTCGCTGGTGGAGAAGATGCTGCACGAGGATGGGGCGGCTGAGGCGCGCGGGCCGGCGGCGAGCTGAGGCTCTTTGACAGGACGGCCCAGGATGGACGCGAGGCGATCTCAGCTGCGGGAGGGATGGACCCTGGGTTGCGGCCAGGAAGCAGGGAGTCCCGGAGGGACGGCGCTACCCGAGCGCATACCGCTCGTCGAACTCTACGCCGCAATGGCGCAGCAGAGCGAGAAACTCCTGTGCGAAATCGCGCTTCCGGTGATGCAGCTCCTGGTTCCGGATGTAACGCCTCACGATTGGCACCTGCGACGGACTGACGCTGAACGCTCCGTACCCCTGCTGCCAGGCAAACTCCGGGCACATCCAGCGCGACGATCCTCCCTTGAGCTTCTGCACCGCCTCGGCCAGGGACACCTTCGCCGGCAGGAGGATGAGGAGGTGAACGTGGTCGGCAGCGCCGCCTGCATCGATCAGGCTGAAGCCTTCGCCTTTGGCGATTCCGCCGAAATAATTGAAAAGTGCGGGACGGCGGTCCGGGGCGGTCAGCGGGCGCCGGTCCTTGGTGCTGAAGATGCAGTGGATGAAATTGGTCGCGTAGGTGTGTCCCATGGTCTCGCCGGAATCAATCCATGATCTCCCGGATCCTGGGGCTCGAGCCATGGGAGCCTGTCCGTTCTCTGAACGAAGGTCATGTGCGGGCGCCGGCGAGTCTGCGCCGCGCCTCCGGGGCTCGCCTCAATTGGAATCGTTTCCGCCACGCTGAAGCGTGGGGCTAAGCAGCGATGCGCCTCCGGCGCGGGCATGATCTGGGACAACGAGTCTCACATGGCCGATGATCCGGAAGGGGAGGCTCGCAAGATCATCCTGACCTGACGGCCGCTGCGATGCCATAGCGCTGGCTTCTGGTTCCAGTCCCATGGAGCACGAGGTCGATTTGCCAAACGGCATCGCTTCGCCTTGTGAGCTCGAGAGGCCGCATGTTAACGAGAAAGGAAACACACGTTAACGGTTCAGGCATCCCCACCCGCTAAGCCTTTCCGTTTCAGCAAAGCGCCCCCGCGCTGGTAACGTCACGACCCGCAAGCTGGGCCTGTGGCTGCCTGCTGCTCGCCTGCATCTAACCGCCCATGCCCGTCCAGAGCAAGCCCGAAGATGCGCCCGCCGCCGTTCGCTTCCAGCTCGACCAGCGGGAAGGGTCCCTCGAGGTGAGCCTCGCCCTGCTTCCGCAGCAAACCTCCGCGCCGTATGCCGTCGAAGACGGCTCCGTCCATTTCGACAGCCGCGATGCCTTCAAGGTCGCGGTGGTGCGGGCAGGCATGAGCCCGGCCGTGGCCGAGGACGAGGGCCGCTCCTTCAACGCCACCGCCCGCCAGTTGCGCCAGCTGGGGTTCAGCATCGCCATGTCACAAGACAAGCCCGAAGAAGAGCAGAAGGCCGCTTAACCCAGCGTTCGAACGCGCCCGTGGTTGACATGCCATAGTCTGCCAGGGCAATCTCACCACGCATAGCCGAGCATCTGCGGCCAACGCGTCTGCATTCCGCCCCGCATCCTAACCTTCTATATGAGCCTTGAAAACGGGTCGCGCGCCCATTTCCTGAATGTTGAAGGCGGCGTGGAGGAGCCAGTTCCTCCCACCATCGATGTCACCGTGGATGGCCGCGTCGTCGAAGGACACGAGGGCGAACTGCTCATCGAGGTCATCAACCGCGAGACCGGCAAGGAGCTGGCCCAGGTCTGCTACCTCCCGCAGCTGGGGCCCATCCAGACCTGCGACACCTGCATGGTGGAAGTGAACGGCCGCCTGCAGCGCGCCTGCGGCACGCGCGTCGAGCGAGGGATGCGGGTGGAGACGGAATCAGCCCGCGCCCAGGCCGCGCAGTGCGAGGCCTTCGACCGCATCCTCGGCAATCACCTCCTCTACTGCACGGTTTGCGACAACAACAACCAGAACTGCACCGTCCACAACACCACGGCGCTGCTGAAGGTCGAGCATCAGGCCATCCCGTATCGGCAAAAGCCGTACGAGAAGGACGAGACCAACCCCTTCTATCGCTACGATCCTGACCAGTGCATCCTGTGCGGCCGCTGCGTCGAAGCCTGCCAGAACGTTCAGGTCAACGAGACGCTCAGCATCCGCTGGGAAGACGACCATCCGCGGGTGCTCTGGGACGGCGGATCGACCATCGGCGAATCGAGCTGCGTCTCTTGCGGCCACTGCGTCACGGTCTGCCCGTGCAACGCGCTCATGGAGAAGTCGATGCTGGGCGAGGCAGGCTACCTGACGCATCTGCCGCGCACGACGCTCGAGGACATGATCGATCTGGTGAAGGGCATCGAGCCGGAGCTGGGATACGGACCGATCCTGCAGGTCTCTCAGGCTGAGGCGGACATGCGCATGGTGCGGACCGAAAAGACGAAGACGGTCTGCACCTACTGCGGCGTCGGCTGCTCGTTCGATGTGTGGCATCGCGACCGCCAGATCCTGAAGATCGAGCCGCACGATGGCCCGGCGAATGGAATCTCAACCTGCGTCAAGGGCAAATTTGGCTTCAACTTCGTCAACTCCGGGGATCGGCTGACCTCGCCGCTCATCCGCGATGGCGAGAAGTTCCGGCAGTGCACCTGGGACGAGGCGCTGGACTTCGTCGCGGAGAAGATGAAGGCTATCCGCGCCGAGCACGGCCCCGACGCGCTGGAGTTCATCGCCTCCTCGAAATGCACGAACGAGGAGAGCTACCTGATGCAGAAGCTGGCGCGGGCCGTCATCGGGACGAACAACGTGGACAACTGCTCGCGCTATTGCCAGTCGCCGGCGACGAAAGGCCTGTCGCGCACGGTGGGCTACGGCGGCGACTCGGGCTCCATTTCCGACATGGAGCGCGCCGACGTCGTCGTCATTGTGGGCGCGAACGCCGCGGAGAATCACCCCGTCCTGGCCACGCGGGTGAAGCGCGCGCACAAGCTGCGCGGCCAGAAGCTGATCGTCGCCGACCTGCGGAAGAACGAGATGGCCGCGCGGGCCGACATCTGGCTGCAGCCAAAGCCCGGTACCGACACGATCTGGCTGAACGCCGTGGCAAAGTACATCCTCGATCATGGATGGCACGACGAGGCGTTTATTGCCGCGCGCGTCAACAACTTCGACAAATACGCCGAGAGCCTGCTGCCCTTCACGATGGAATTTGCCGAGCAGCGCTGCGGGATTGCGGCGGAGACGCTGCGGATCGTCGCAGAACAGATCGGGACACAGGAGAAGGTCTGCATCCTGTGGGCCATGGGGGTGACGCAGCACAAGCATGGGTCGGACACATCGACGGCGATCTCTAACCTGCTGCTGCTGACGGGGAATTATGGCAAGCCAGGGACCGGCGGCTATCCGCTGCGCGGCCACAACAACGTGCAGGGCTGCAGCGATTTTGGATCGATGCCCGACAAGTACCCCGGCTATATGGACGCGAGCGATCCCAAAGTGCGCGAGCACTGGGGCCTGGCGTGGGGCGCGCAGCTGCCGGAGAGCAAAGGCATGGACAACCACATCATGGTGGATGGCATGCACGAGGGCAAGATTAAGGCGCTCTACCTGATCGGCGAAGACATGATCAGCTCGGAATCGAACAAGCATTACCTCGCGGCCGGGCTGGAGCGGCTGGAGCTCTTCGTGGTGCAGGAGCTCTTTTTCACGCTCACCTGCCAGTATGCCGATGTGATTTTGCCGGGGACGCCGTCGTTCGAGAAGGAAGGCACGTATGTGAACACGGAGCGGCGGATCCAGCGGCTCTATGAGGTCATGAAGCCGCTGCCGGGGACGCGCCCGGACTGGATGGTCATCCAGGACATTGCCAACCGGCTGGGATCGAACTGGAATTACCACTCGCCATCGGACGTGATGGACGAGTGCGCGGGCATTGCGCCGCTGTTTGCCGGCGTGACCTACGCGCGCCTGGCAGGCTACAACAGCCTGCAGTGGCCGGTGCAGGCGGACGGCACCGACACGCCGCTGCTCTACATCGACAAGTTTCCGTTTCCGGATGGCAAGGCGAAGTTCCATCCCATTGAGTGGGCCGAGCCGAGTCAGGTGGAAGACAGCGAGTACGATCTGCACCTGAATAACGGGCGGATGCTCGAGCATTTCGAAGCCGGGAACATGACGTACCGGGTCCCCGGCATCGTGATGAAGGCGCCGGATGCGTTTCTGGAGGTTTCGCCCGAGTTGGCGAAAGAGCGCGGCCTCGAGAGCGGCCGGTGGGTGAAGGTCAAGTCGCGGGACGGAGAGATTCAGCTGCGCGTGCTGGTGACAGATCGCGTGAGCGGGAACCAGTTGTACGCGCCCCTCAATTCGCGGGGGCAGCCGATCAACACGCTGACGAGCAACAACGTCGACGTGGCCGTGCACACCCCGGCCTACAAGGAGACCCCGGTACAGATCGAACCGCTGCCGCTCAAGGGGCGTCCGCCGCTGCCGCACACCAATCACCGCTTCCACACGGGAACGCCGCAGAACGGCGTGGAAGTGGAACGCAAATGGGCGCGCCGGGATTATCGGCTGCCGGGCGAGAATCTGGTGCAGATCGAAACCGCGGCGAGCGGAAACGGCCGCAAAGCCGGCAAAGCGTAAGCAGGGAGTCATCGATGGCGAAACCGATTCAGCTGGATTTTCCCGCGCGCGACCACGAGGCCGAGATGCGGCAGCGCCTGGCCGACGCGCCGGCGGAGCATGCCGCGGCCATCCTCGAATTTCTGGAGCTACTCGATCTTCTGCACGAGCAGCGCGTGCTGACGACGCTGCGCGGAGCCGTCGGCGCGGGCAACGACATTGCGGGATATCTGGCCCACGCCACTGCGCAGCCGGAGTCGATTCGGGCGCTGCGGAATGCGATCACTCTGGCGAAGATGCTGGGCGAGATCGATCCGGAACTGCTGGACGCGATCCACCGTTCCCTGCCGAAGCGGCACGGCGAGCCCGGCGGGGAGCCGGAAAAAGTCCCCGGACTGTTTCGCATCGCGAAGACGCTCTGGTCGCCTCCTGTGCGCAGAGCGCTCTTCGCGGGTGCCCTGGTGCTGGCGGGCATTGGGACGTATCTGGAGCGGACGCGCGGGCGAGATTAAGCCCCCGAGGTTCGACTCAGTGGCCGGGGATGCGGGGGCGGTCGATCGGATTCTCGGCGGGCTCGTGCGATGGTTCTTTGGGATGCCTGTCGGAGTAGCGGCCGAGCAGGAACATGGTCAGTCCGAAGATCAGCATCACGATGCCCCAAATGAGGTTGATGTCCATGCCGGCTGAGCGCGTGTAGAGATCGCTGCCGCGGGTCGCGACGCCGAAGATGGCGAGAATCAGCCCGACGATGCTGAACAGCAGGCCGAGCGGGATGCGGAGATCGAGGCTCATGGGTTTCTCCGAAACACGTAAGAAGCGTTCAGCTAAGAACCGTCAGGGTCAAAACGGCTAGCGAAAAGCGGTCAGCGCGATTCCTGGTCCTATCTGAATACAAAGTTGAGGCCCACCAGCAGCACCAGCAGGCCGATGGCGATGTTGGAGGGTTTGGCATACCATGCCATGTGATGCTCGACCGGTTTGGGCGTGAGCGAGTAGACGAGGCCGACTAGCTCGCTCTCGGGCCTGGGCTTCGTCATGAGGCTGATGATGACGGTGAGGGTGAAGTTGATCGAGAAGGCGAAGATGGCCTGCCAGAAGTCGAGCGCCATTTCGCTGGGATAGACGTGGACCACATGGAGCCAGCCGCCGTGGATACCCGGGAGCGTGGCGGCGGGGATGGTGAGGCCGTGGTGCAGAACCGCGGCGAGCGTGCCTCCGGCGAGGCCAGTGAACGCCGCGTGGCCGGTGGAGCGCTTCCAGAACATACCGAGCAGGAAAGTCGCGAAGAGCGGCGCGTTCACGATGGAGAAGACCAGCTGCAGCGTATCCATGATGTTGTTGAAGCCCATCACGAGATAGGCGCAGCCCATGGAGATGAGGATGCCGACGACCGTGGTCCATCGGCCCACCTTGAGGTAATGCGCGTCACTCGCGCCTTTGTGGATGTAGGACTGGTAGAGGTCGAAGGTCCAGACGGTATTGAAGGCGGTGACGTTGCCGGCCATGCCGGACATGAAGCTGGCGAGGAGCGCGGTGAGGCCGAGGCCGAGGATCCCGGTGGGGAAGTAGTAGAGCAGCATATTGGGAATGGCGAGGTCGTAGTCGAGCACCGGGTGGCCCTGGGTATCGAGCATGACCTTGCCGGTGACGGGATCAACCTTGGCCGGGATGAGGCCCTTGCCTTCGGCGACGGCACCCGCCTGCGCCGAAGCTGAAGCGCTCATGCCGACGGGTGTGGCGACGGCGGCGGCATGGCGCATGACGGCCGGCGTGCCGATGGCGATGAGGCCCGGAAGAATGACCAGGAAGGGGAAAAACATTTTGGGAACGGCGGCGATGAGCGGGACGCGCCGGGCGGATTCTTCGGAGTTGGCGGCCATGGCGGTCTGAATGACGAGGAAATCGGTGCACCAGTAGCCGAAGGAGAGGACGAAGCCGAGGCCGGCGACGAGGCCGAACCAGTCGACGCCCAGCGGGTTGGTTTGGGCGCTGCCCAGGCCGCGCCAGGAGTGCATGTAGGCGGCCGGAAGCGCGGCTTTGAGGCCATGCCAGCCACCGACATTCTTGAGGCCAACCCAGACCAGCGGCAGAAAGCCCGCGACGATAAGGAAGAATTGCAGGACTTCGTTGTAAATGGCGCTGGTGAGGCCGCCGAGGAAGATGTAGCAGAGGACGATGATGGCCGAGAGGACGATGGCGATGTGAAAGCTGTAGTCGAGTGGAAGGCCGAGGGCATGGAGCGGCTTGTCGAAGACGTGGAGGGTCTGAATGAGCCGCGCCATCGCATACATAGAAATGCCGGAGGAGAGGACGGTCATGAAGGCGAAGGTGCAGGCATTCCAGGCGCGGGTCTTCTCGTCGAAACGGAGGCGGAGAAATTCAGGGACGGAGCGGGCTTTGGACCCGTAATAGAACGGCATCATGAAGACGCCGACGAAGATCATCGCGGGAATGGCGCCGATCCAGTAAAACTGGCTGGTGACGATGCCGTATTTGGCGCCCGAGGCGCCCATGCCGATGACTTCCTGCGCGCCGAGATTGGCGGAGATGAAGGCGAGGCCGCAGATCCAGGCGGGCAGGGAGCGGCCGGCCTGGAGATAGTCCTTGCTGGTTTTAATGAAGCGTTTGAGTGCGAAGCCGATGCCCAGCACAAAAACGAAATACAGCACCATGATGAGCCAGTCGATGTAGGTCAGGTTCACGCTGTGGGATTCCTTCCTGGGAAACAGGATGGCAGATTCGGACGCCACTGTACACGGTTGCAGCGGGGCAAGTCCAGGCGCCGGGCAGCTCAAGGCCGCGCAGCTAAAGAGCGGTCAGCTAAGAGGCGGTCAGCGGAAAAGCTGTCAGCTAAAAAGCGGCCAGCGAAAAGCCGGTCAATTAAAAACCCGTCAGCGGGAAAAACATTTAAGCGGAAGAGCTTCTTACAGTGACTGGACGGGGAGCAGAGTGAGGTCGTCGACCAGCCCGACCTCTTTCTGGACGAAGGGCTCGGCATAGCGGACACCGGCGAGGGTGCCGTAGTGGCGGGATTCGGCGAAGGTACGCTCGCGAATCTCTTCTTCGGGGACAAAGAGGCCGCTGCCTGCCGACTGATTCGCGTATTGCGAACGGTAGGCCATGAGAGCGCGATGGCGGTCCTCGATGAAGGGCGTGATGTCGACGACGAAAGTAGGGCGAACGTCGGCGTAGAGCGAGGCGTAGACGATTTTGAAGGGGCGGTGGGGGTGCTCCGCGCACGGCGAACTGCGCTTCGCGCCAGAACCGATTTCGGCAACCTCGGAATTTACCTGTTCGAGCTTCGCCAGCCCCGACAGGAAGCAGGCTTCGTAGCCAAGCGTGGCCGTGATGTAGTGGTCGGGATGGCGGCCGGACCAGTAGGGAAGGATGACGACGCGCGGGTGCAGGCGGCGCAGCACAGCGACAATTTTGAGGCGGTTCTCGAAGGTATTCTCGACGCGGCCGTCGGGGATGTCCAGAGCTTCGCGATGGGAGACGCCGAGGAGGCGGGCGGCTTCATCGGCTTCGGCGGCGCGCTCGTCCGCGGAGCCGCGCGTGCCTGCTTCCCCCTGGGTGAGGTCGAGGATGGCCGTAGTGACGCCGAGGGAATGGAGCCGCAGCAGCGTGCCGCCGCAGGTCTGCTCCACATCGTCACGATGGGCGGCGATGGCAAGAACGGCGACGGACTTCGCGTTCGGTTCGTCAGCCACGCGCATTTCCTGAGGTGGAGTTAATACTGTGTATTATCGCCGTCGCTCGCCGCGTCCATGTAGGCGCAGTCAATCGCAGTGCCGGCGAGGGTCACGTTGGAATTATCGAGCGCCGTCATGTTTTTGGTGCTGTAGATGTACACCTGGCCGCCTTCGGTGGTGTAGACCTTGTGCAGACCGGTGACTGAGGCGATGCCGGTGCCGTCGCCCTGGTAGGGTCCGACCGTGACAGTGCCCGTTGAGGTATTGAACATAGAGATGCAGCCGAACTGGACGTTCGCGCCCGCCTGGGCCTGCTGATAGCGCACGCCTGAATCGCACTGCGACGACCCGATCCAGAGAGTGTTGTCGTCACCGAAGACCATCTTGTTGTGGGTGCCGTCGGCGATGGAATAGGTTCCCGCGATGGTATTGGCCGGCGTGTTGACGACGGTAAGAAATCCGGCGTAGAGGCCGCTGGAGGCCTGGTATTGCTGGCCGGCCACATACATCGTGTTGCCGTTAAAGACGGCGTCGGTGGCGCCGTTGGGGATGGGGACCGTGCTCGCGGCGGTCAGCTCGACGGCGCTGGCGCCGTAGCTGCCGGAATTGAGCGAATTCGCGCCGATGGGAATGGTCGTGATGCTGGCCGTCGTTCCTCCGCATTCAGGTCCGCAGTTCACGACGTACGCAGTGGTGCCATCAGGCGAGAAGACGGCGCGGACGGGGTGATCGAAGCTGGCGGAGGGACCGGTGCTGACAGGGAACACGCACCAGGTGGGCAACTTCTGTGGCTCGCAGTCCTGCGCCTTGACCTTGTAACCGGTGAGGGGGTCGGTGTACAGGTAGTTGGGCTGATTGATAGCGGCGGCCTGTTCCGTGGCGTTGAGCTGAACGATCGTGTATACGGCAAAGGTGTCCGGTGTTGCGCCATTGGCTGTGCTGTGGTCCGCAGGCTGGGTGGCGTTCTCAACGAAGACGAGAGCGACCGTGCCGCCGGGATTCACAGACATGCCATACGCGTTGAAGACGTTCAACACGACGCCGGAGCCGTTGGTCCGGTTGTTGACCGTGATGACGTGGGCGGAAGGATTGGCCGCATACACATAGCCGAGGTCGCGGCTGATGAAGATGCCGCTGAAGGGGCTGCCTTCCGCGTTGCTGGAGCCGCTGCCCGGGATGGTCCCGCTGAGCTTCTCATCGGCATAATCGATGAGGGAGAGGCTGCCGTCGCCGGCATTGTAGACCGCCCCGGTCTGCTGTTCGGGCATGTTCTGGATGGTCAGTGGGAGCTTGCCGGAGTAGCCGCCGATGGTGAACTGCCCGCTGGAACCGTTATACGCGTGGCGAATGTCGTAATACGCGTCCATGAAGGGAAGCGCGCCGGTGGCTGCGATGCTGGGATTCTGTTCCGCCACCAGGACCCGGTTGAGGACCCGGCTGGGCGGCAGACTGCGTCCCGCGAAGTAGTAGTTGTTGCCACAGGAACCGACCACGATGCACACCACGAAGACCGCGCTCAGCACAGTACAGAGGTACAGGGAACTTCTCTTCTTCAAAATCTCAGAACCTCACCGTTTGCATGGCTCCATGGAGCGTTGTGGGAAACCCAAGTATAGCAGGGCAGAGGGATCGCTTTGCTCCGCAGAACACGGGTTATGGGCCGTGCAAACGCCGTCGGGAGGCGGTGCGGCGGCGCGCAAATGCCTCGAATTTCGGGGTAGGACCGGAATCAGCCGCCTGATAGCATGGAAGGCACGGGTTCCCCTGCATGACCAGCCGCCTGAACGCAATTTTCGGCAGCCGCACTGTCCTTGGCGACGGGGCTATGGGCACGTCACTCTACGCCCGCGGCGTGTTCATTAACCGCTGTTACGACGAGCTCAATTTGTCGCAGCCGGAGCTGGTGCGCTCGGTGCACGAGGAATATCTGCAGGCCGGCGCTGAGATCATCGAAACCAACACGTTTGGGGCCAACGCCTTCCGGCTGGAGAAGCCAGGACTGCGCGACAAGGTTGCGGCCATCAACGAGGCCGGCGTGCGGATCGCGCGGGAAACGGTGCGCCAGCTGGCCGACAAGCAGGCCGCAACAGCGTATGTCGCAGGCTCGATTGGCCCGTTGGGCGTCCATCTGGAGCCGCTGAGCAAGATTGGCTATGACGAGGCGCAGGCTGCCTTTGCCGAACAGATTCGGGCGCTGGCGAAGGGCGGGCCGGGGGTGGGCGCCGATCTGCTGATCATCGAGACCATGACCGCGCTCAACGAGGCGGAGCAGGCGGTGCTGGCGGCTCATGCCGCGGCTCCGGATCTGCCGGTAATCGTCATGATGACCGTGGATGAGGATGCCAACTGCCTGGACGGCAGCTCGCCGGAAACGGCGGCGGCGCGCATTGCCTCGTGGGGTGTGGATGGGATCGGCTGCAACTGCAGTGTGGGGCCGGCTACGGTGCTGACAGCGATTGAGCGGATGGCGACAGCGACGAGTTTGCCGCTCATGGCGATGCCCAATGCGGGCATGCCGCGCAAGCTGGATGGGCGCAATGTGTATCTGTGCTCGCCGGAGTACATGGCGAGCTTCGCGCGGAAGTTTGTCAAGGCGGGCGCACAGTTCGTGGGTGGCTGCTGCGGCACGACGCCACAGCACATTCGCGCGATGAAGTCGGCGGTGCGCGCCGTGGCCGCGCAGACCCAGGCGCATCCGGGCAAGGCCAGGGAGCCAATCGTCACCGAAACTCCGCCGGCTCCGCTGGAGCAGCGGTCGAAGATCGGGCGTCTGATTCAGCAGGGCGAGTTCGTGACTATGGTGGAAATTGTTCCGCCGCGGGGAATCGACTGCAGCAAGGAGCTGGCGGGCGCGCAATTACTGGCGGCCATGGGCATTCACGCCATCAACGTGCCCGATTCGCCGCGCGCTTCCGCGCGCATGAGCGCGCAGAGCCTGTGCATCCAGATTCAGCAGAAGACCGGCATCGAGACGATTCTGCATTACACGTGCCGCGACCGCAATGTGCTGAGCATGCAAAGCGACCTGCTGGGCGCGTCGTCCATCGGGCTGAAGAACATCCTGTGCCTGACCGGCGATCCGCCGAAGCTGGGGAATTATCCAGATGCCACGGCGGTATTCGACGTGGATGCGATCGGACTGGTGAACATCGTGCATCGGCTCAATCACGGGCTCGACATCGGCGGCAATCCCATTGGCGCGTCGACGGGGTTCACGATTGCGGTGGCGGCCAATCCGGGCGTCCCCGATCTGGATTACGAGGTCCGTCGCTTCGCCTACAAGGTGGAAGCAGGCGCGGAGTATGCGATTACGCAGCCGGTTTTCGATCTTCGGATCCTGGAGGCGTTCCTCAAGCGGGTGGAGGGATTCAGGATTCCGGTGGTCGCGGGCATCTGGCCGCTGACGAGCCTCCGCAATGCCGAGTTCATGAAAAACGATCTGCGCGTGAGCGTGCCCGACGAGATTCTGGTGCGCATGCAGCGGGCCGCGACGCCGGAGCTGGCGCGCGCCGAGGGCATCAGGATTGCCCGGGAGATGTTGGCGGCGGCGCGGGGCATGGTGCAGGGCGTGCAGGTGAGCGCGCCGTTTGGGCGCTACGCCGCCTCGGCGGAGATTCTGGCCGACGTGTTGCCGCCGGACCCTAAGACCGCGGTCCCGGCGCAGTCTGCGCCCGTCGATCGCGAGGAGACGCGGGTTGGCCAACTTTGAGGAGTCTCTGAAAAAGCTCGAAGAGATTGTCGCGCAACTGGAGCGCGGCGATCTGGCGCTCGAAGACTCAGTGCGGCTGTTCGAGGATGGCACGCGTCTTTCCTTCGATTGCCGGAAGCAACTGGAAGAAGCCGAAGGCAAAGTGGAAATGCTGGTGAAGCAGCGCGACGGGTCCACGAAGCGAGAGCCGTTCGGCGGGTAGGCGGGCAGGGAGGCCGGAGAGCCCTCCCAACCAAAGCGGGGTTGACGTGGGACACCCGGCCGATGCCGACGAAGTCCTGGCGCAAATCGGCCGTCTTTCACGTCCCAATTGTGCGATGGACATGCGGAGCGTTTGGCCCGGTTTACCGGGGCTTCGCCGTTTGTACCGAGACCGAAGAGGACCCGCCGGTCAGAAGATCGGCTGCAGAGCCATCCGGCCATACGCGATGAACGCCATGAGGAGGCCCAGCACTTCGCTCAGGGTCATCGGCGCGACCTCGTGATACTTGACGTGCACGCCGACGAACACGAGGCTCTCGACCGCCAGAACCGCGGCAGCCAGGATCGTCAGCCGGGGGTGCCAATGGAACGCGGCGGGGACGATGAGCCCGGCCGTGCACACAAGCTCAGGATGCCCAGGGTCGTCCACGCGTTCCGCGGCAGGGCGCCAAAGGACGGGACGTCGTGGCTAACCTTGTCGAACATGAAGACCATCATGACGCCCGACGATCCGTACAGGAGCGCGGCGAGGACTTGCAGGACCCACAACAGCATGTTCATTGTGGCCTCTTCCCGGTTTCCTCGACGGGGGCGCAGGGTGGTTTGTCCCCGCGTGATCCATGGTCTGAGCCAGACCCAGTGACCATGGACAGGCTCATGATAGTTCACGGCTCAGCGGAGCGCGGGAGTTTTCGCGGCGAGGCGGGCGCGCACGAATTCGAGCGCGTCCCTGGAGATGTAGTCTGGCGGCCCAATGGCAAATTGTGGCTTTCCATGGAAGCGGGTGCGAAGGTGATCCCGGGGCAGGACCGTCTGTTCGTCGGGCGAGGACCAGAGGATGGCATCGGCGCGATCGAGGAAGCGGCGGGCTGAGTCTTTGAAGTCGGCGATGGAGGGATCAAGGACGGTGAGATAGAGGTCGGGCTCAAGGTAGTCGAGGATGCTGTTCGACTCAAGGATGGCGTTCTCGGAGCGGGCCAGCTCGTCCTGGATGCGCGGCACGGCTTCGCTGAGCATCCCGATGCGCGTGCGCACCCACAGGGAGCGAACCGCGCCGGCGGCGAGGAAGCGGGCGGTGTCCGTGCCTGAAGTCGCCTCGCGCGCAGTGGTGACGGAGACGCAGGAATCGGCTGTCTGGCACTGGCAGGGCTTGCCGTCGGCGGTGCAGAAGCCGTGGCCATACTGCGTGATCTTGAAGGCGGTCCAGCGCAACTCGGGCAGACGGGCGATGAGGCCGGCGACGACAGAGGTTTTGCCGACGCTGCGCGATTGTCCGCCGATGACGATAATGCTCACGCTTATTCCTCTTCCTTATCCGATGCGCGAGCGAGGCGCGCGAGGGCAGCAAGTTCCCTTAGGTACTGGCGCAACGGCCGCGCAGGGCGCCCCCAGAAGACGATGCCGGGCCCGCGCACTTTCTTGCCGGTGAGCACGCCGGAGCCGGAACCGAGGACGACGTTGTCGCCGACATCGGCGTGATCTCCGATGCCGACCTGGCCTCCGACCACCGCGCCGTCGCCAATGGTGCTGGAGCCGGAGACGCCGGTTTGCGCGGCGATGACGACGTCGCGGCCGACGCGCACGTTATGGCCCAGGTGCACGAGATTGTCGATTTTGACGCCGCGCGAGAGGCGGCTCTCTTCGAGAGCGCCGCGGTCGATGGTGGTGTTGGCGCCGATTTCGACGTCATCTTCAATGATGAGGCGGCCCTGCTGCGGGAACTGCAGGTAGGCGCCGGTGTGGGCGTCGCGCACGTAGCCGAAGCCGTCAGACCCGAGAACCGCTCCCGCGTGGACAACGACGCGGTCGCCAAGCTGGGTGCCGGGATAGAGGACGACGCGGGGGTAAATGCGGCAGTTTGCTCCGAGGAGAACGCCGCGTCCGACGACGGCTCCAGCCGCAATGGAAGTTTGAGGGCCGATGCGGACACCGGCTTCGATGGTGGCATGCGCGCCGACGGAGACCTCTTCACCGAGTTGCGCGCTGGGGTCAATGACGGCCGTCGCATGAATGCCGGTGACGGGATCCGGCGCGCGGAGCAGGCGGGCGGCCTGGGCGAAGGCGAGCTTCGGCTGGCCGGCGAGCACCAGTGGCTTCGCGGCCGAGGCGGGGGCGAGCCGGGGAGCGACGAGGACCGCGGCAGCGCGCGAGGCGAGGGCAGCGGCGAGGGATTCGGGAGTTTCGGCGAAGACGAGATCCTGCGGCGTGGCGTTTTGAGGACTCGAGACGGCGAGGATGTCGGCATCGGCCGACACCGGGCACAACTCAGCATGCAGCGCCTGCGCGATTTCCATGAGTTTCATTGGGAATTAGGGTACCGCGAGACGAGAGAGGGACGCTCAAGTACCAGGAACCGGGAGAACACAGCGGAGGGACAAGGAGGGATTACTTGTCGCGGGCGACGACGAACTCGGGCATCCACTGGAGGGCGCGCTTGTATTCGGAATCGGCCAGGACGGAGAGCGCGGCCGAGGCGGTGGCGGCGTAGGCGTAGGCCGTGTTCATGGCGTAGTTGACCGAGTCGCTGCGCTGCAGGATGCGCAGGATCTCCTCGTGGGAGACGTAGTTGAAATTGCGGTCGTTGAGAACGATTTGAATTTTGTTGCGCTCCGACGGCAGGATGCCGTTTTCGAGCGCGTGGATGACGGCCAGCGTGGCCTTGCCCTCGCGCAGATCGCTCGCGACAGGCTTGCCGAGGACCTGCTCGGAGGCGGTGAGGTCGAGGACGTCGTCGATGACCTGAAACGCGAGACCGAGGTTGCGGCCGTATTCGCCCATGGCGTCCTCGACGCTGCGATCGGCGCCGGCGAGGGTAGCACCCAGGCGCATGGAGACTTCAAAGAGACAAGCGGTCTTGCGATAAATGAGGTCGTTGTATTCGCCTTCGGAAATGGACTTGCCGAGGCGCTCCATCTGCATCAGCTCGCCCTCGACCATCTGCTGGGTGAGGCCGATGAGGAGCTCCAGGACCCGAAATTTGCGCTCGGAGAGCGCGATTTTGAAGGCCTGCATGTAGAGCCAGTCGCCTACGAGGACGGACTTGCTGCTGCCCCAGGTGCGATTGGCGGAAGGACGGCCGCGGCGGGTGTCGGCCTCGTCGATGATGTCGTCGTGGACGAGGGTCGCGGTGTGGACCATTTCGACCACGGCGCCCAGCCTGATCATGCCGCGGCCGGTGTAGCCGAAGGCGCGGGCAGCGAGCAGGAGCAGGGAAGGCCGGATGCGCTTGCCGCCGCCTTCCCGCAGGTAGTCGGAGATTTCGGTGATGGCCGAGACGTTCGACACGGCATCCTGGCCGAACTCGCGCTCGATGGCCGCGAGATCGTCGTGCAGGAGATCGAAGACTTCCTTCGCCGTAGCTGTCGGCACTGTGCTCACCGGAAACTCTTTCTCAACTTCGGGGCCTGGCCGCTCAACTGGAGCGGTAGTTGGTGAACTGCATGTCGATGCCGAGATCGCGGCCGCGGAGCAGCGCGATCACTTCCTGCAGGGCGTCGCGATCCTTGCTGGAGACCCTGACGGTGTCTCCCTGGATCGAGGCCTGCACTTTTTTCTTTGAATCTTTGATGATCCGGACAATCTCTTTGGCTTTTTCGCCCGCGATCCCCTGTTGCAAAGAGACTTTCTGGCGGACGCTGGAGCCCGCCGCCTTCTCTACTGTACCGAAGGTGAGCGCTTTGAGCGAAACGCCGCGCTTGACCAGCTTCTGGCGCAGGATCTCGGTGACCGCCTCCAGCTTGTATTCGTCGGCGGAGGAGAGCTGGATCGCGTCCTCGCCTTCGAGGCGAATCTCCGACTTCGAGTCCTTCAGGTCGAAGCGGGTCCGCACCTCTTTAGTGGCCTGGTCGATGGCGTTGCGCACTTCCTGAAGGTCAACTTTGCTGACAATATCGAAGGAGTTCTCTGCCATAGCCGTATCTGCTCCTTTAGATTATCCGCTACCCGGGCGAATTCCCAACCGACATTTCCATACCGGTGCCGAAGAGCTTACCGAAGTTTTGCGCGGTTTGGGACGCGACGTGGTCCGGCTCGATTCCACGAAGTTGTCCGATGGTAACGGCCACTTCGCGGACCCAGGCAGGCTCGTTGCGCTTGCCTCGATTGGGAATGGGCGCGAGGAAGGGGGCGTCGGTCTCGATAAGGATGCGTTCGAGAGGAAGCACCGCGGCGACGTCGCGAATGGGCTGCGCTTTAGGGAAGGTGATGTTCCCGGCGAACGAGATGAGGAAGCCGAGGTCGATGGCGGCGCGGGCGTGACGGAGCTCGCCGCTGAAACAGTGGAGGATGCCGGGAAGGCCGGCAGGCTTCCAATGCTGATGGAGCATGGCCAGGGTGTCGTCCCAGGCGTCGACGGAATTGTTGGAAGGACGGCAGTGGATGACGATGGGTTTGCGGTGAGCTGCCGCGATTTCCATCTGGCGGACGAAAACGGACTTCTGGATGTCGCGGGGGGAGTGGTCGTAGAAGTAGTCGAGGCCGATCTCGCCGCAGGCGAGGACTTCGGGCTGCTGGAGAAGGCTGTTGAGGCTGGCATAAGCCGGCTCGTCGGCGAGGCGCGCTTCGTGAGGATGGATGCCGGCGGTGGCCCAGATGCGGGGCGTGTTGAGGCGGCCGGCGCAGGCGCGGGCGATCTCGAGGGCCTGGTGCATGGTGTCGGGACCGTCTCCTATGCCGATGGAGAGGATGCCGCGGACTCCGGCATCCCAGGCCCGGGCGAGGAGGGCGTCGCGGTCCTCGTCGTAGCGGGGGCTGTCGAGGTGGGCGTGGGAATCGATCATCGATAGACCTCGCGGCGATGGCCGATGTGCACGACGAGCCGCTGATCCTGAATATCGCAAAGGATGCGGTAATCGCCGACGCGGTAGCGCCACATATTTCCCAGCTTCGATCCTGCCAGCGCGTAGCCGGCGGAGCGCGGATTTTCGAGCTTTGCAGCGCGCTCGTACAGAAATTTCAGGATGCGGCGCGCGATCTCAGAGTCGAGGCCGTCCAGGTCGTGCTCCGCGGCCCGCGAGAGTTCAATCTTCCAGGCCATACCGTTTCATGACTTCTTCCAACGGCACGGTCCGGTCACGCCCTTCGAGGACGGCGCGCAGGCGTTCTTCAGCGATCTGAAGGTCTTCAAGGTCGTCGATATAGCGAATGAGCGCCTCGCGCGCGTAATAGGTCTTGGATCGCCCCGACTTCTTTGCGAGCCGGTCCAGGCGCTTTTCCAGCTTTTCAGGGAGTCGAATCGCGAGCACGGGAACCTCCTGCGCTATACAAGTATAGCGCAGGGCATGATTACTTAAGCTTTGCGCCAATTTCGACGTCTTCGAGGAAACCGGCGAGCACGGCTTTGCCGTCGGCGGTGGTTGCGGCGACGATCATGCCGTTGGACTCGAGGCCACGCAGCCTGCGGGGCGCGAGGTTGGCCACGATCACGACTTTGCGTCCGATGAGCGACTCGGGCGCGTAGGATTCGGCGATGCCGGCGAGGATTTGGCGGGTCTCGGTACCAAGATCAACTTCGAGACGGAGGAGCTTGTCGGCTTTGGGCACGCGCTCGGCAACCTTGACCTGGGCGACGCGCAGTTCGACTTTGGCGAAGTCGTCGATGGAGATTTTTCCTTCGGGCTGGGCGGGGCCGGCCGTGGCCGGAGGATGGCCGACGGTGGCCGGACCGGCGACGGCGGCGGTTCCGGTGGCAGGAGCGGGGGGAAGGGTAGGATGGCCCTGCACGGAAACGGCCTCGTTGGAGTCGAAGGAAGGCCCAGGGGGCGAGGCGGCGTGAATCCTGCCGCCGAGGCTCTCCCGGACCGTGTTTTCGACGGCGAGGACGGCGGCGGTTTCGCTGGTGGATTCCGACATGGCGACGGCGAGGCCTTCGACAACGGATTCGAGGCGCGAGGTATGGTGGGATTCTTTGCGCTGAGCGGCGGCCGACTCCGGCGTGGGAGCCTGCGGCGAAGGCGGATCGGTGGGTGCGGGGGCGTTGTTCTTCTGCTCGAGTTCATTCATACGGGAAATGGTCTCCTTGTCGGCGCGGGGGAAGAGCGGCGAGATCTCGCCGAGTTGGGTTCCGGGACGCAGGCCTCCCCACGCCAGATTCTTCAGGTCGGCTTGGGTGATGTCGCCGAGACCGAGCTGCGCCCAAACTTGGGCGGCGCTGTAAGGGATGACGGGATAGACGACGGCAGTGATGATGCGGATGGCTTCGGCGGCGGTATAGAGGATGGCGGCTCGGAGCGCTTGTTGCTGCTCATCGGAAATACTCTCGGGCTGCTTCCAGGGGGCAGTTGCCGTGAGATAGCCGTCAACGGCGCCAACCATGGACCACGCCGTTTCCAGAGCGCGGGAAAAGTCGAGCCCGTCGAAACTCTTCGCGCAGGCGGCGATCACCTCGGGGATTTGGATGGCAATGGAGCTGACCTGCGCAGGGGTGGTACCCGCGGCAGGCGCCGGAACCACGCCGCCAAAGTAGCGTCCGATCATGGAGAGGGTGCGGCTGACGAGGTTGCCGTAGCCGTTGGCGAGGTCGGCGTTGTAGCGCTGGACCAATGCGTCGAAGCTGAAGCTGCCGTCCTGGCCGAAGACGATTTCGCGGAGGAGGAAGTAACGGAGAACGTCGGCGCCGAATTGGTCCTGCTCGGCAGGCGGCAGGCTGGGTTTGAGCGCGCCGAAGGCGGCAAGGATAGTCTCGGCGCGGACAATATTGCCGCGCGACTTCGACATCTTGTTTTCTTCGAAGAGCAACCAGCCGTGGGCTACGACGCTTTTTGGCAGCGGCAGCCCGGCTGCCATGAGGAACGCCGGCCAGTAGACGCAGTGGAAGCGCGTAATCTCCTTGCCGACGAGGTGAATGTCGGCGGCCCAGAATTTTTCGTAGCGGGCGGGATCGTCCGACCCCCAGCCGAGGGCGGAGATGTAGTTGGTGAGGGCGTCCATCCAGACGTAGATCACGTGCTTCTCGTCGCCCGGCACCGGGATGCCCCAGGAAAAGCTGGTGCGGCTGATGGAGAGGTCCTTCAGCCCCGATTTAACGAAGGAGATGACCTCGTTGCGGCGGGTTTCGGGATGGATGAAGTCAGGATGCGCGGCGTAGTACTCGAGCAGCGGGCGCTCGAAGGCGGACAGCTTGAAGTAGTAGTTTTCCTCGTTGACGGTTTCGGTGGGGCGGCCGCAGTCTGGACAGGGCGCGCCTGGCGGAACATCGACGTAGGCTTCGTCGGAGACGCAGTACTGGCCGGTGTACGAGCCTTTGTAAATGAAGCCGCGGTCGCGGAGCAGCGTGAAGAGTTGCTGCACCGCCTGCTTGTGGCGCGGCTCGGTGGTGCGGATGAAATCGTCATACGTGAGGCCCATGCGGTCCCACAGCGCGCGAAACTGGGCCGACATGCGGTCGGTGAATTCCTGCGGCGTGCAGGCGGCCTTCTCTGCTGAACGCACGATCTTCTGGCCGTGCTCGTCGGTGCCCGTGAGGAAAAAGGTGGCGATACCCAGGGAGCGCTTGCGCCGCGCGATGACGTCGGCGATGACGGTGGTGTACGTGGTGCCGATGTGCGGACGCGCGTTGACGTAATAGATGGGCGTGGTGACGTAAAAAGTGTCCATAGGGCGAGCGAGCAAGCGGCCAGCGGTGAAGAGGCTGGCTCAAAAGCGGTTAGCGATAAGGTCAGCAAGTCGGCGAGTCAGCGAACGAGGAAAACAAGCGCCGACGCTGGTTTCATCTTAAAGGATGAGAGAGCGCGAGGCGCTGATGGCCCGCGAGCGGTGCAGAGGGAGCGCCTAATCGAGGTCTGCGACGATGGCCTGGAGCGTAAGCGCGATGGGCGTGCCCGGGACGACGAGTTCGTCGACAGCTTTCCAGTCGCGGAGGCTGGCCCCCTGGCACTGGTAGCCGATCTGGCGGCGCGGATCGATGACCCAGACGGCGCGGACGCCCATGCGGGAGTATTCCTCGATCTTGTCCTCGATGCGGACGACGCGGTCTTCCGGGGAGAGGATCTCGACGCAGAGCAGAGGCGGATGCGTGATGATCTGCTCGTCGGGTGCGCTGCGGTCGAGAACGACGACGTCGGGGACTCGACAGCGGTCAGGCGTGGTTTGCACGCGGAGCTCCGGAACGACCTGAATGTCGGCGGTGCGCCGCCAGCCGCTCAGGAGGCACACCAGTGCGGCCTGCCACTTTGCGTGGTCCTTCTCTCCCCTGTGCCTCTCCACAATCTCGCCGCTCACGAACTCGCGGTCCGGCTCCCAGACGCTGTGAAGATATTCGTCGAGAGAAATCGCAGTCGTGCTCACGGGGTCACCTCGTGCGCGCTCCAGATCAATGATAACGCCGGGTAACGGGTGCGCGCGGTACCCGTTGCGGGGATGGAGCGCTGCGAGGCTGCTAGAATCAAGCTTTTCTGCAGGGTTTGACGACGTGTACCTGAGACAACAAAAGCAACTGGCCGATGCGGTTCGCGCAGCTCTGCGCAGCCTGTACGGGCTGGACGCAGAAACAGTGGTGCTGGAACAGCCGCCGGATCTGGCGTTTGGCGAATATGCCACGCCGGTAGCGTTTGAGCTGGCGCGCAAGCTGCGCAAGCCGCCGCGCAAGATCGCCGAGGAGGTGGTGGCGGCGCTGGGCGCTGTGCCCGGCTTCCTCAAGTTCGAGGTGGCGGGCGCGGGGTATATCAATGCGCGGCTCGATCGCGCGGCGGCCGTGAGGGCTTATGCGATCACGAACGACGTGCCCGCGCCGCTCCAGCCGGTGCACGCGCTGGTGGAACACACGAGCATCAATCCCAACAAGGCCGCGCATGTGGGGCACCTCCGCAACGCGATCCTTGGCGACACCTTTGTGCGTCTGCTGCGCGCGGCGGGGCAGAAAGTCGATGTGCAGAACTACATCGACAATACCGGCGTGCAGGTGGCCGATGTGGTGGTGGGGCTGGCGCATCTGGAGGGATTGTCGCTCGCCGGCGTCGAGGTGCTGATGGGCGAACTGGCCGAGGCGGGCGAACGAATCGACTACTACTGCTGGGATCTCTACGCGCGCGTCTCGCAGTGGTACGACGCCGAGCCGAGTGAGGCGCCAGCGCGAAAGAAGTTGCGTCTGGATACGCTCCACGCGCTTGAGGCGGGCGGCAATGAGACGGCGCAAATTGCGGAGCGGGTGTCGACGTCAATCCTGCGGTGCCATCTGGAGACCATGCTGCGGTTGGACATCGAATACGATTTGCTGCCGCGGGAGAGCGAGATCCTCCACCTGCATTTCTGGGACCTGGCCTTCGAGCAACTGAAGGCGAAGGGTGTGCTGTACCTCGAGACGGAGGGAAAGAACAAAGGCTGTTGGGTCATGAGACGGCCAGGGCACAGGGTACCGGGCTCAGGGCTCAACGAGCACGGCGCTACCGAAGCGCCGGCTGAAGATGCAGTCGATCTCGATGACGAGACGCAAAGCGGATCGCCCATGCGGCAAGCCCTAGACGAGGATGCGAAGGTGATTGTGCGATCGAATGGGACCGTAACGTATGTCGGGAAAGACATCGCGTATCACCTGTGGAAGTTTGGGCTGTTGGGGAGGGATTTCGCGTACCGGAAGTTCTTCCCGTACGCCGACCGCGAGTGCTGGATTTCCGCGGAGACGGGGGACTCCGATCATCCGCATTTTGGCGGAGCGCAGGCGATTTACAACGTGATCGACTCGCGGCAAGCGGATCCGCAGGCGAACGTAATTGAAGCTCTGCGCGGGCTGGGCTATATCGAGCAGGCGGAGCACTACACGCACTTCAGCTACGAGATGGTGGCGCTGACGCCGCGCTGCGCGTTGGAACTTGGGTATGAAGTGTCGGAAGAGGACCGGGCGCGGCCGTACATCGAGGTTTCGGGGCGCAAGGGCTTCGGGGTGAAGGCCGATGATCTGATCGACAAGCTGATTGCTGCGACGCGGGCTGAGGTCGACAGCCGCCATCCGGAACTGGATGAGGCAGAGCGCGAGCGGACGGCGCGGGCGATCGCGGTGGGCGCGCTGCGGTATTTCATGCTGCGATACACGCGCAATTCGGTGATCGCTTTCGACTTCAGGGATGCGCTCAGCTTTGAGGGCGAGACTGGGCCGTACCTGCAGTATGCGGTGGTGCGGACGCGGAGCATCTTTCGCAAGGCGGGCACGACGGCCGAGGCGGCGCTGGAGGCGCTGGGCGCCGTCGATGCGGCCACCTATCTAAGCGGCCCAGGGACTGAGGGGATTTGGGAGGTGTGGCTGCGCGCGGCGAAGACGACGCTGCTGCTGGAGCAGTGCATCCAGACGGCGGAGCCTGCTTATTTGGCGAAGCATGCATTTCAGCTGGCGCAGGACTTCAGCAATTTCTACCGGCTGCACCATATTTTGAGCGAGGAAGATCCGGCGCGGAAGGTGCTGCTGCTGGCGACGGCAGCGGTGATGCAGCGGGAACTGGTGCGGTCACTCCAGTGGCTGGGAATCGCGGCGCCCGAAGTGATGTGAGGAAGCAGTTGAAAAGCGGTCCGCTGAAAACCGGTCAGCGACACAACGGTCAGCGATGAGACGATCGGCTCAACCGGTCAGGCCAAACCTTATTCGCACGGGAATCGCGTGTTCGCCAAAAAGAGGGTAACCGGGGGCCTCCGCACTACTGGCGGATAAAGCGATCCTTTGGCTGCATGCGCGGGTACATGGGGATGCCCTTTTCGGTGCTCGGGTCCTTGCGCGCCTCGTAGTCCCTGTTCGGCTGAAGGCCGTCGGCTCCGGAGGCGGTGGGCGAACCTGGGACCGGTGGGATTCCATCCGCAACGGAGGCATATTCGGGGTTCGGATGCGGAACCGTGGTTAGGTCCGAAACCGATTCGTAACGGGAGTGCAGCTTGTTCGCGCGTCCAGTTTCGCATCCGGTGAGAACGAGTGAGGCCAGGGCGCAAAGGGCGCCCGCGGACAAGAGCAGCTTCGCTGATCGCATAATCCTCCGAAAATTCTCTCTTGCTGCGATGCGGAACAGGGGGATGAACGGCTGCTTCCGCAAGCTCGCAATCCCGGAATGAATTCTATCGTGAGGCGGAATCATTCTTCCATGGTTGCGCGGATGGCTGAAAAATAAGGCTCGGGCAGCGGGCACTTGCGCATCTCGGCATCGACGACCACGTGCACGGTTTCGGCCTCAGCAAGCAGGATCGGGCCTGCGTCTCCGTCGCGCGTGGCGAGCAGACGGTAGGTGAAGCGGATGACGGAACTGCGCAGGCCGGCGACGCGGGTTTCAATGACGACGAGGTCGTCGTAGCGCGCCGGCGCTTTGTAGCGGCAGGAGGCATCGACCACAGGCAAATGGACAGCATGCTCCAGTTCCATCTGCTTGTATTCAAACCCGAGCTGGCGGAGGAATTCGACGCGCCCGATTTCGCACCAGATGAAGAAATTGGCGTGGTAGGCGACGGCCATCTGATCGGTTTCGGCATAGCGAACCCGAATGGTCGTAACGGATGGGGACATGGAAGCATTTTCAGCTAAAAGGCGGTCAGCTTAAAAGCTGTCAGCGATAAAACGTTCAGCTGAGAGGCGGTCAGCGATCCAACGGTTAGCGGCAAATCGAGCCTTACAAGGTGGACGCAGGAAAAGGCCGGGCCGCCAGGGCATCGCCGCAAGTCTACGCATTGCGGGCACAGGTCAGGCTGCGCCGGCAGGCCGATGGAGTTTGTAGACGTCTTTAGTTCTGGACGGTGCGGGCGTCGGCCAGGGTGCCGGCGGAAGCGGAGGTCGAAGGCGCCGCTGCGTCGGCAGAAGCCGCCGATGAGACGGGCTGGGCGGCGGCGGTTTGGGCGGTATCGTTCTTAGGCCCAAGACCGAGCTTGATGAGAGCGCGCGAATCCGGGGTCAGCTTGGTCTGCCAGCCATGATCGGCCTGGTATTTTTGCATGGCGGCTTCGGTGGTCGCATCCCACTCGCCGGACGCGGGGCCGGAAAGGTAGTGCTCGCGAATGAGGGCGTTTTGGATTTCGGTGGCGCGTTCGGGGTCGATGCCGCGCTGGCCGACGACGGCGTGGTGACGGTGCAGCAGCCGATGGTGCGCATGGCCCGAGGTGGCTGCGCGATGGGTCCGTGTTGCGAAAGCGGGAGTGACCAGCAGGGAAGCACTCAGAACAAATAGCTGGCAGGCCCGGAGGGAAACCATGAATACAACCTCGAATGGGGGAATTATTTCGGCGGTCTTATGGTGCAGGGTATAAGGGACCGTCCGAAAATGCAACCAAAACCGTAAGGGCTTCCGTGACTTCCGGAAGCCCATTGTACGGATTTAAGATGCCCGCCTAAGGCAGCGTGCCGCCCAGGTAGGAATTGCCGCGCGCCGGATTCTGCGGGTCGACCACCTCCAGCACCACGTCGTCGCCGGAATGGAGGCCGGCCACGATGGTCTTGAAGTCGTCGACGTTGTTGACAAGGTGCTTGTTGACGGAAACGATGACAGCGCCCTGGAAGTCACCGACGCCGATCTCATCGGCGAAAGACCCCGGCTTGACCGACTGGATGAGGACGCCGTGGAGGCCGGCCGGAGCGCCCTGCGGCAATTCGCTCACCGTGATGCCGAGCTTTGCCGGAGTGGCGTTGCCGGAGGGGCCGTTTTGACCCTGTTCGTTTTGGTTATTCGCCTGATTGTTCATTGCCTCCATCACCTTTTCGCGTTCGCCCACGGTGACGGTGGCATGCGCGGCCTGGCCATTACGGAGGTAACCGATGTCGACGTTCGTTCCCGGCTTGTACTCGGAAATGATGGCCACGAGATCGTCTCCATCCTTGACCGGCTTGCCGTCAATGGTGGTGATGATGTCGCCTGCCTTCAGGCCGGCATTGGCTGCGGGAAGCCCGGGGCCGACGGCGCTGATGATGACGCCCGACTTAAATCCATAGACGCGAGCCACCGCGCTGGAGGGATTGGGCTGGAAGCTGATGCCGATGGAGCCGCGAATCACCTTGTGGCCGGGGCCGATGAGCTGGTTGTAGACATTGACGACGGTGTTGGATGGCATGGCAAAGCCGATGCCTTCGTTCCCGGCCGACTGCGTAAAGATGGCGGTGTTCACACCGATGACTTCGCCTGCCATGTCGAGCAGCGGACCGCCGGAGTTGCCGGGATTAATGGCCGCGTCGGTCTGCAGGAAGTGCTGGAACTCGCCCTCAGTCCCAGGCTCGACGGTACGGTTCTTGCTGGAGATGATGCCGGCGGTGACGGTTTTGGAGAGGCCGAAGGGCTCGCCGATGGCGATGGCCCAGTCGCCCACCTGAACGCCGTCAGAATCGCCCACCTTGACGGTGGGGAGGGGCGTGTCCGTCTGAATCTTGATGACGGCGATGTCCGTGGGCTTATCGACTCCCACCAGCTTGGCGGGACGGCCCTGGCTTCCCGCTGGATCGTCGGCGAGGGTGACGAAGATGCGATCGGCTTTATCGACGACGTGGTTGTTGGTGATGATGTAGCCGCGTGGATCGACGATGAAGCCGGAGCCGAGGGACTCGCGCTCCTGGCCGCTCTCATCCGGCTGACCGCCCCCCGGACCCATGCCGAAGAAACGATTGAAGAAATCCTGCAGGCCGCCCTGGCCGCCTTGTCCATCCTGACCGCCCTGCGGGCCCTGATCGTCGTCGCCACCGTTACCATCGTCGCCGTCGGGCGGCTGCTGCTGGTTCGGAGTGCCGAACGGCACCATGCCGTGCGGGTAGCGCCGGCGCTGCTGCTCTTTGGGCAGGATTTCCGTGTTGATGTTCACCACGGCAGGGCCGACTTCTTTGGCAATCTTCGTGAAGTCGTTGGAAAGGTCGCGCGCCGGCGGAATCTTGAGGGGTGTGGCGTCGGAGCTGTTGACCTGTGACTCCTGCCCGCGAACCGAATGCGCGATGACGGAGCCGGCGAGAATGCCGGCGGTCAGGGTCGCGAGGATAGTAAACGTCGAAGCCAGACGGTTATAGCGGAGCCGCCCAAAAACAGATTTCATTTAGAGTCGTACCTCGTCAATTGAATGATTGCTGAGGAAGCAGGCCGCAAAGATCCAGTATAGAGCCTGTGAAATGAGCAAATTGAGATCAGACCCAGTTCATGCCTATTTGCATTAGACGCACCCCGTTGCGCCTGGGTTACAGATTGAGGGCCTAGCTCTATGTGATTGGGACGCCTTCGTGCGCCGTAGGTTGCACCGCGGCGGGGATGAATTCAGTGAGCGCAATGCCGGCGAGGATGAGCAGGGCACCAAGAGCGCCCCGGCGGCCCAGGCGTTCACCCAAAACCAAAAACGAGGTGAGCCAGGCGAAGACCGGCTCGAGGGCCAGGATCAGAGCGGTGTGCGTGGCAGGGAGCCAGCGCTGCGCCCATGACTGGACAGCGAAAGCGACGGCGGTGGCGAGCACGGCGGTGATGAGCAGCGCGAACGCAAGCTGGGCGGACCAGTGCATCCACGGGTGCTCCAGTAGCGGCATGCTGACACCCATGAATGCCGCGCAGAAGCCGATCTGGAGCACCGCGAGCTGTTCGAAGGCAAAGCGCGGGGCGAGATGCGCGAGGGCGAGGACGTGGAGGGAGAATCCGAGGGCGCAACCGAAGGTGAGCGCATCGCCGCGGTTGATGGTGCGGAGATCGAAGCCGGATCCGGCAGGCGTCGTGAGCAGCACGATGCCGGCGAACGCGATGAACGCGCCGCACCAGGCGTTCCAGCGGGGAGGGTGGGAATCGCGCGGGCGCAGGCGGGGAATCGCGCAGAGAATCGGGACCAGCACGACAACCATGCCGGTGATGAAGGCGGATTTCGAAGGGGTGGTGAGGCGCAGGCCGGCGGTCTGGAACTGGTAGCCCATGGCGAGACAAAAGCCGATGGCGGCTCCGGCGGCGATGGCGCGGCGGTTGATGCGGCCCAGATGTCCGCGGTAGATAAGGGCGAGGCAGAGGAAAGCCAGGGTCATGCGCAGGGTGTTAAAGAGCAGCGGGGATACGCCGGCGAGCGCGTTCTTCACGATGACGAAGGTCGATCCCCAGATGGCAACGACCGCGAGCAGGAACAGATGCGCGCGCAGAGACCGGGCTGGCGGTGCGGACATGGGGGAAGAGTAAATCAGTCCGCCAGCGGATAGCGGCTGGCAGTCAGCAGATAGCAGCCGGCGGTTGTGCCCGGGATCAGGAAGCGGGTGTGCGTGGCGCAACTTTCTGGTGTGGCGAGCATCCTGAATAGCCATGGATGATGCGCCAGGCACTGTGACGCTTACGCCGGAGGTATCGGGTGGCGTGGAACATTTCCGCAATGGGCGGTTCTTCAATCCGGGCGTGCGGGACCATGGGTTTCGCGAGCTGCTGCGGTGGATCTCCACGCGGAAAATCGGACGGTGGCGGAAGTGGATCGACTCGACCCCGGGGCCGCGGCCGCCCGATGCAGTGGAAGGCGAAGCGCTGCGCGCAACCCTGGTGAATCATTCAACGGTGTTGCTGCAGACTGACCGGTACAACATTCTGACCGATCCGGTATGGTCGCGGCGGGCGAGCCCGGTAGGGTTTGCCGGGCCGAACCGGCACCGCGATCCCGGCATCCGCTTTGAGGACTTGCCGGAACTTCACTGCCTGCTGATCAGCCACAACCACTACGACCACTTCGACGCGCCGACACTGCGGCGGATCGCGGCGCGGCATCGGCCCGTGGTTTTTTGTCCCCTGGGCCTGGGGCTTGCGCTGCGCCGGCTCGGGTTCGGGGACGTGCGCGAACTGGACTGGTGGCAGAGCGACAGCCTCGGGAGAATGCGGGCAAATTGCGTTCCGGCGCAGCACTTTTCCGCGCGCGGCCCCTTCGACCGCAACCGGACCCTGTGGTGCGGATGGACGCTGGAGACACGGGGAGGCAGGATCTATTTCGCCGGCGATACCGGATTCGGCAGTCTGTTTGCCGCCATTCGCGAACGGTTTCCGGCGCTCCGGCTGGCTCTGCTGCCCATCGGCGCGTACGAGCCGGAGTGGTTCATGGGACCCGTGCACATGACCCCGGAGCAGGCGGTGGAGGCATGGCAGATCCTTGGGGCACGCAAGGCGATGGCCATTCATTTCGGCACATTTGCCCTGGCCGACGATGGCGAGCGCGAGCCTGCTGATCGGCTGCGCGAGGCTCTGCGGGGCCACCTCGAGGCGCAGCGGTTCTGGATTCCGGTGGAGGGGGAAGGCCGTGCGATGGAGTGAAATACCGCGGGAAGAGAGGCGGGATTTGGCGCGAAAACGGGGCAGACAGCGGTTGACGGCGGTGATACGATCATCGAAACTAAACTCGGTTTCAGTGTGAACCCCGGGGTATGAGAGCAATGCCCAGGATTATCCATTTCGGACGGGACGGCTGCTGGCGAACTCCCATTCTCCGCAACGCCGGGTACGAGGTGGTGGACTGCGTATCGTTGGCCGCGCTTCTGGGCCTGCTCGACTACGCGGCGCCCGACGCCGTCGTGGTGGTGGATTCGCCCGCGTGTGATCTGCGCGAGGTACGCGAGCGCAGCACAGTCCCCCTGATTCTGTTTCAGTCCACTCTGGACAACATCCCGGCGCAGGGTTTCGACTGGGTTGTTGCTCCGCAAACGCATCCGCAAGTCTGGCTGCGCGATCTGTGCGCCGCCATCGAGCGCAGTAAGGTCATGGCGCTGGCAGCGGCCACGCCGACGGAAGGGGCCCGGCCGGATGCCCAGGTTGCGCTGGAGATGGGAGCCGAAGCAAGCCGCGTGACCGACTGGCACAGCGTGGCGATCTCGATCGCGCGCCGGCAAACGCCGTCAGCAAGAGCCGGCGAAGCGGAGAGCGCGGTGGGCAACGCAAATCCGGCGCGCCAGGTCTGACCCGCAGTCCATCCTGATCGCCCATTTGAACCGCGATGAGTTTTAGCGCGCGTGCGTGAGAATGGCGCCGGCAATCGAGTCCAGCGGCAAAACCTTATCAACCCCGTTCATTTTGATGGCTTCGCGGGGCATCCCGAAGACCACGCAGGTCGATTCATCCTGGGCGATCGTGCAGGCGCCGGCCTGCTTCATTTCGAGCATGCCGCGGGCGCCGTCGTCGCCCATGCCGGTGAGGATGACGCCGACGGCGTTCGGTCCGGCGTAGCGTGCTGCGGAGCGAAAGAGCACATCAACCGAGGGCCGGTGGCGGCAGACCAGCGGGCCATCCTTGATTTCGACGTAGTAGCGGGCGCCGCTGCGCTGCAGGAGCAGGTGATGGTTGCCGGGCGCGATGAGGACGCGCCCGCGCAGGACAGTGTCGTTGGACTCGGCTTCCTTGACGCTCACCGCGCAGAGGCTGTCGAGCCGGGAGGCAAAAGCGCGGGTAAACAGCTCCGGCATGTGCTGGACGATGACGATGCCGGGGGTATCGGGTGGCAGCGCTTCGAGCAGCGTCTTCAGCGCTTCGGTTCCCCCGGTGGAGGCGCCGACCACGACGACCTTCTCGGTGGTTTCAGCCATGGCGGCGGTAGCGCGCGGGAGAATCGCGTCGGCGGTGAGCTTCGGCTGGACGGCGTGGGCCGGCCGCTGGGCGCGCACGCGCGCTGAGGCCGCCGCTTTGATCGCCTGGCAGATGAGGGTGCGAGATTCTTCGAGAAACTGGCGGACCCCGAGACGCGGCTTGGCCACGATCTCCACCGCCCCGTATTCGAGGGCGCGCAGTGCGCTTTGGGTGCCCTCATCGGCCAGGCTCGAGCAGATGACAACGGGAATGGGGTGCTGCGCCATGATTTTTTTCAGGAAGGTCAGCCCATCCATGCGCGGCATTTCGATGTCGAGCGTGATGACATCGGGACACTGCTCGTGCAGTCGCTCGGCGGCGACGTAAGGGTCGCCCGCCGTGGCCACCACTTCGATTTCCGGATCGGAGGAGAGAATCGCGGCGAGGGTTTGGCGCACGACGGCCGAATCGTCCACGATCAGCACGCGAATCTTCTCTGCGCTCATAGGCGGTCCACTTTCACCTGCCGCTCGGCCGGACGGTCGCGGGGCGCACGAGGACGCGGGTTGGCTCCAGGGGCCGCACGCGGACTTCTCCGGTTTCTGTCAGAAACGTGAGGTGTACTCCGGAAACGCCGCCGAGCCGCGAGGCCGCAATGCGAAACCCTTCGGATCGGAGGCAGCGCAGAGCGGCCTCGCCGTTCAGGCTGCCCACGGTCCGGCGGCCTGAGCAGTTGCCGGCCGCCAGCACATCAGCGCCGCCAAAGAGTTTGACCTGGGTCTCCTCCGGCCGCGCGCCCAGGGCGAGGAACTGCGAGGCCAGATCGCGGATGGCGAAATCGACGTAACGGCGCCCCGTGTCGACCGCCTGATCGGCGGGACGGCCGGAGTGGTGGGGCAGCATGGGATGGCAGAGCGCGGCAATTTCCAGGCGTGCATGCCAGAAGGTCACGCCCACGCAGGAACCCAGCAGCGTGCGCAGAATGGCGCGTCCGCGAACCAGATGGGACTCGCCTGGCTGCACGAAGAGCTCCGGGCAGGGGGCATCAGATCCGGTCATGGGTTTTCCTGTAAAGAGCCGGCGCGACGGGAACCAGCGGCAGGTCCATCGAATGCAGCGTTTCGGAGTGGCCGACAAAGAGATAGCCCTGCGGGCAAAGGCAGTGGGATAGCCGGCGCAGAACGGCTTCCTGCGTGGCGCGATCGAAGTAGATCAGCACGTTGCGGCAGAAAATCGCGTCGGCCTGTTGGGCGAGACCGTAATCGCTGTCCATGAGGTTCACTCGGCGAAACTCAACGAGCCGCCGCAGCTCGGGCACAATGCGCACGCGGTCCGATCCGGGCGCGCGGCTGCGCATGAGGTACTTGCGCTGCAACTCCGGCTGTATCGCCGCGGCGGCAGGGCCTGCATAGACGCCGAGCTCCGCTTTGGCCAGCACCTCGGTGCAGATGTCGGTGGCAAGGAGGCGAAACCGAAAGCCGGGATGGGTCTCGGCATATTCGCTGAGCACCATGGCCACGGTGTAGGGTTCCTCTCCGGACGAGCAGGCTGCGCTCCAGGCGAGCAGCGGCCGTTCTGCGGCGCGCTCGTGCAGCTCGGGGAGGACTCTCTGCGTGAGCAGATCGAAATGCCGGGGCTCCCGAAAAAAGTCAGTCTTATTCGTGGTCACCGCGTCGATGAACGCGACCTTCTCGCGAGCAAGGCCGTCGCGCTCGAGCAGATACGCGCAATAGCTCGCGTAGGAGTCGAGGTCGAGGGCGCGGAGCCGCCGCCGCAGCCGGCCCTCCAGCATCGCTTTTTTCTCCGCGCGGAGGCGAATGCCGGTCTCCGCATGAACCAGATTCGAGAGGCGGGCAAAATCGCGGGCCGAGAGAGTGTCTTCGCAGCTTTCCATAGAGCCTGAGTGGGCGCCGGCAGACGCGCGGGGATTCCGTGCGCCTGCCGCGTCCGTTACGCAGCCACTTCCGCATCGCGGCCGTGGAGGGCGGCCAGATCATCGGCTGAGAAAACGCGATCGATATCGAGAATCATGATGAACTGGGTGTCGCGCTTGCCCATGCCGCGGATGAACTCGGTGCGAATCTGGGTGCCGATGCGCGGCGCCGGCTGAATTTGATCCGGCTCCAGATCGATCACCTCCTCGACCGAATCGGCCAATGCGCCGATCACGGTGGCTTCGTTGTCGAGCACCACCTCCACCACCACAATGCAGGTATTGCGCGTGCTCTGAGTTTTCGCCATGCCGAAGCAAAGGCGCAGATCGACCACCGGCACCACGCTGCCGCGCAGGTTGATCACGCCGCTCATGAAATCCGGAGTCCTCGGGATGGCGGTGATCGTGGTCAGGTCGAGGATCTCCCGCACCTTGGCCACATCGATGCCGAAGCTTTCGCTGCCCAGGCGAAAGGTCAGGTACTGCCTTGTTTCGGTAATCTCGTGTACGCTCATCGCTGGTTCCTTTCCTGCCGGTTGCGTTGGCGGCGCGGGGCGGCCAGCTCACCGTGCCCGCGCCGCAACGGGTCAGTAACGCTCGAATTCGCCATCCAGAGCTTCGCGCTTGTCTTTCATGTCGAGCGTGACGCCGGCCTTCGCCAGCACCTTCGAGCGCAGGACATCATGCCCGTTGCTCTTGCCCTCGGCGGTTGCGGCCGGTTTGGCCGGCGATCCATGGGCCGGCCGGCCTTTCGCCGCGCGCGCGTTGTCGCCTCGGGTCTGGAAGAAGCCGAGCGCGCTGACCAGTTGTTCGGACTGCGCGGTCAGCTCCTCGGTGGTCGACGCCATCTCTTCGGCGGCCGAAGCGTTCTGCTGAATGACCTGCTCCAGCTGCTGGAGCGCCTTGTTGATCTGCTCGGAGCCGGTGTCCTGTTCCTTGCTGGCCGCGCTGATCTCCTGGACCAGTTCGGCGGTGTGCTGGATGTCAGGCACCAGTTTCTCCAGCATCGCGCCGGAATTCTCCGAAACGCGCAGCGTGGTGGCCGAGAGCTGGTTGATCTCGCCGGCCGCTTTCTGGCTGCGTTCGGCCAGCTTGCGGACTTCCGCGGCGACCACGGCGAAGCCTTTGCCGTGCTCTCCGGCGCGCGCCGCCTCGATGGCCGCGTTGAGCGCCAGCAGATTGGTCTGGCGAGCAATCTCCTCGATGATGGAGATCTTGTTGGCGATCTCCTTCATCGCGGCGACGGCTTCGAGCACGCTCTTCCCGCTCTCCTGCGCGTCTTTGGCGCTCTTGTTGGCGATTTTGTCCGTCTGCTGCGCGTTATCGGCATTCTGGCGGATGTTGGAGACCATTTCCTCCATGGAGGAAGAAGCCTCTTCGGCCGCCGCTGCCTGCGAACTGGCCCCTTTCGACACCTGCATGGACGCGGTCGAGATGGACTGGCTGGCTGACTCGACTTCGCCGGCGATGGTGCGAATCTCGGAGACGGTCTGCGTCAGCGCGCCCACCATGGCGGACAGAGCGTACATCAGCTTGTCCTGCGGCGAGCGGGCGCGGACTTCGACGGTCAGGTCGCCGTTGGCAATCTTCTCGGCCGCCGCGGCGATCTCGTTCATCGCGTCGATCAGCGCGTTGAGGTTGTTCTTGATGTTGTTGAAATCGCCGTTGTAGTTGTCGGTAATGCGCGCCGGCATGTCTCCCTTGCTGATGCGGTCGACGTACTGCGCCGAAACGTTCAGCGGTCCGATGATGGCTTCCAGCATGGAGTTCACGCCGCGGACGATATCGGCATAGGCGCCCTGGAACTGGTCGGGCTTGCCGCGCTCCGATAGTTGTCCCTGACGCGAAGCCTCGATGAGCCGTTCCAGTTCGCGGTGCAGTCCCTGGATCACGGTGCCGACGTTGTT
>JBARMS010000273.1:0-30703 GCA_049802575.1 Acidobacteriaceae bacterium
GGCTCGGGCAGGCCGGCGTGATCGAAGGGCCGCTCGGCCGCCAGAGGCAGAAGCTGGTCGAGAGTATCGGCGCCGAAGATTTGATAGATGCGCTCGGCAGATTCGCGCACCGGCGGCGCGGTGAGGAGCGCATGGGTCGCGGAATGCAGCTCGAAATGCATCTCAGGATGGGCCAGCGCGTAATGCGTAACCAACGCTGTTACATGAGCGAGCTCGGTGGTTTCGGCACGCAGGAATTTGCGCCGCGCCGGGGTGTTGAAGAAGAGATCGCGCAGCGCGATGGTGGTGCCCGCGGGTCCGCCCGCGTCTTCGACGGCGAGAACTTTGCCGCCGGCAATTTCGACGCGCGTGCCGGTTGCTGCGGCGGCGGGGCGCGTGGTCAGCTCGAGGCGGGAGATCGATGCGATGGAGGGCAGGGCTTCGCCGCGGAATCCCAGGGTGGCGATGGAAAGCAGATCGTCGGAGGAGCGGATTTTCGAGGTCGCATGGCGCTCAAAGGCGAGCAGGGCATCGTCGCGCACCATGCCGCAGCCGTCGTCGGCGACGCGGATGAGCTTGCGGCCGCCGGCTTCCACTTCGACGCGGATTTTTTTTGCGCCGGCGTCGAGGGCGTTCTCCAGAAGCTCCTTCACAACGGAAGCCGGGCGGTCGACCACTTCGCCGGCGGCGATCTGGTTGGCGACCTGGTCGGAGAGAACGTGGATGCGGCCCATGGGTTCAAGAATACGCGGAGGGACAGCCGGAGACTGCGCTACAGCTTGAGCGGATTGAGGATCGGGAAGTGTTCCGCTTCCGCAGCCCGCAGCAGGGCGTCATCGGCGCTCACGAAACAGATATCCGAGATTCCACGCGTGTCGCGGATCAGATGCACGTCGCCAAATGCAGGGCGTCCAGAGTACGCAGGGGGTGAGGGTCGAGGACGAGTTTCGCAGTTCGGACGACACCGGGAGTGAGCGGTTGCTCGACGATTTGCGCGCATTCCGCTTCGAGGCTGGCGAGGGCCCGCGTGGCGTCGGAAGGGCGAATGTCTCCCATCTTCTCCCGCCGCCGAATTGCCGAGCGGACCTCCAGCGATGCAAGAGCCAATACCTGCTTTTGCGAATCGTGAACTGTCTCGAGAAGGAGGATCAGGGAGTCCGATCCCGGTTCGAGAACAAACAACTTCGCGAACGCGCTGGACTCGAGGAAGTAGTGGGTTAATCCGTGCCCCGGTCACGGAGGATCGTCGACGAAAGCGGCTCGCCCTGGATGCGCAGAGGGGCGTAGCGGCTCCCGTTTTGCCGGCTGCGGCGCAAATCGCCGGCGGCAACGGAGGACCCGGATGCATCCGTGCCGCGGAAACCCTGCCGGGCGCGCTGGCGGATGCGCTTGCCCGGGACTCTCGCGATCTCGCGCGCTTTCGCCTCGTTGGTCTGGCCAGCCATCCGGTCCAGAACCTCTCTGACGATCTCGGGGTCGGTCTTCGCCATGGCATCAGTGTATGCCGGGTGCCCCGTCGGGTGCTCTGGATTGGGACGGTTCTGCGGAGTGGCAGGGCGATTGCGCGCCGTGGCGTCATGCCCTGCTCTTCGCCTGCCGAAGCTATCGTGTGGACGGAAAAGAAGGCTTCGGCGATGGAAGTGGATCGAATCTCGCAGATGGGCGGAGTGGGACGCGAGGCGGTTCCGGCCTGGACGAAGTCCGCGCAGCGGCGGCGCAAATTGCGTGAGGAAGATGGAGAGCCGGAGCATCACGACGAAGAAGATACCGCCGAGCTCGCGACCGAACAGGAACCGGCCACTCCGGAAGATCCGGATCGCGGCCTGCTGGATGTGATGGCGTGATGCGGCGCTAAAGAGCCGCGAGGATGGCGTCGGCGATGGCTGCTGCGTCGACGGCGGGGCGCACTTCGTGGACGCGGATGATCGAGGCGCCGGCGAGAATGGCCGCGGTGATGGCGGCCAGCGTAGCTGCTCCGCGCTCTTCCACCGGAAGATCGGGACCGCCGCGCGCGGCGCCTGCGGTGCGTCCGAGAAACGACTTGCGGGAGACGCCGACGAGCAGCGGGCGGCCGAGCGCGAGCAGGTCGTCCTGGTGGGCGAAGAGCGGGTAATTGTTGTCGAAGGCCTTGCCGAAGCCGTAGCCGGGGTCGAGCACGATGCGGTCGCGCGCGATGCCGGCGGTCTGAGCGAGGTCGAGCGAATGCTCGAGGCCGTCTCGGACCAGCGGGAGGACGGCGGCTGCATCGAGACGCGGCTGCGTGCGCCATTTCGGGGGACGGCCGCGCGTGTGCATGAGCACGACACCGCAGGTGAGCGCGGCGCAGGTATCGGGCATCGCCGGATCCCAGGTGAAGCCGCTGATGTCGTTTACGATTTCCGCGCCGGCGGCCATGGCGGCGCGAGCGGTTTGCGCTTTCCAGGTGTCGACGGAAAGCACGGCGTGAGGCCGCGCGTGGAGCACCGCTTCGATGACGGGGAGCACGCGAGCCTGCTCCTCCTGCGCGGTGACATTCATCGCGTGCAGGCCGGGGCGGGTGGATTCGCCGCCGATGTCGATGAGGTCAGCACCCTCGTCGAGCATCGCCAGCGCGCGCTCGGCAGCGGCTTCGGCATTCGCGTAGAGGCCGCCGTCAGAAAACGAGTCAGGCGTGACGTTGAGCACGCCCATGATGAGCGTGCGCGTGCCCAGAGTGAGCGAACAGCTGCGCAGGCGCCATTCGCAAAGAGGTCGGCGCACGAAGGCCATACAGAGAACGATGCTACACTCGGCCAGGAACAGCCGAGGCGAGGAGAGAAACTGCCGGGGATGAAGCGGTCAGGAGAGAAGCGGCCAGGGATGATGCCGTCAGGGTGGAAGCGTCCAGTGCAGAAGTCTCTCCTCGCGGGCTGCGTGCTGGCTGTGACAGCGGCGCTGGCGTCGGGGCCGGCGATGGCGGCAACCAAACACCCAAAGGCGCGGCACGGAAAAATCGACCTGGACGCGACGATTCGCGCGATCCTGGCCCCGCCTGATGTCGCGCGCGCGCACTGGGGCGTCTCGGTGGTCACCACGGATGGAGGGCCGGTGTTCGCGCTGAACGACGGCCAGTTCTTCGAGCCGGCTTCGAACGCCAAGCTCTTTACCACGGCAACGGCGCTCGCGCTGCTGCCGTCCACCGCGACGTGGACGACCAACGTGGTGACGGCGGGCGCGATGGATGCGAGCGGCACGCTGACCGGCGACGTGCGCATTCTGGGCGCGGGCGATCCCACCCTGTCCGGGCGCGCCTATCCGTATAGCGGCAGGACGGAGCGGCCGAGTCCGCCGCTGCAGGCGCTGGAGAGCCTGGCGGATCAGATCGCCGCCGCAGGAGTGCATCGCATCGCCGGCAATATCGTGGGCGACGACTCGTGGTTTCCGCTGGAGCGGTATGGTGGCGACTGGGCCTGGGACGATTTGCAGTGGGATTACGGCGCGCCCGTCTCGGCGCTCACCGTTAATGACAACGTGGTGTATCTGAACGTCACGCCGCAAATGGCTCCTGCGCCGGTGAACCATCTGCCCGCCATGTCGCCGGAAGGGATTCGCAACCCGGCGGGCGCGACGCCGGATGCCGGCCCGACAGTGGTCGCGTGGAACCCGGATGTGCCTTACTACTCCGTCGAGAATGGGCTTACGCTTGCCGTGCCGGGGTTGCCGCCGCATTCCGGCATCGATCTCGAACCAGGAAGCCGGACGGTGCGGCTCTACGGCGCGATCACGGCGAACGGCATGCACGATGCGCTGGCCATCGACGATCCTGCGGAGTTTGCGGCAACCGCGCTCAAGCAGATGCTCGTGGCGCGCGGCGTGGGCGTCACCGGCACAGCACGGGCGTTCCACCGGCTGCCGGTGGATACGGAGGATTTTGGAGCGGAGGTGCATCAGCCGGTGGTGCTGCGGCCGCTCACGCTGGCGACGATGGCTCCGCCGACGACCGGGCTGCGCGTGCTGGCGACGCATGTTTCGCCGCCGCTCGTCCAGGACGTGACCGTGACCGACAAGGTCAGCCAGAACCTGCATGCGGAGTTGTATCTGCGCCTGCTGGGCCGGCTCGAAGGCAATGATGGATCGATCGCGCAGGGCGCGCGCGTGGTGCGGCAATTCCTCACCGGCGCCGGGGTTGATCCCGGCGACTTTGTTTTCTTCGATGGATCGGGCCTATCGCCTGCGGACCTGATCACGCCGCGCGCGGCCACCCGGCTGCTGGTGTATGCGGCGCATCAGCCGTGGGGCGCGATGTACAAGGCTGCGCTGCCGATCGGCGGCATCGATGGCACGCTGGGCGACCGCTTCGGCGGCCCGATGAAGGGACGAGTGTTCGCGAAGACGGGCACGCTGGGAGAAGTGAACGCGCTGAGCGGCTACCTGACCGCGCGGAGCGGACGCACGCTGGTGTTTTCGGTTCTCTGCAACGATCATGATCCGGACAGCGAAGCAGCGCATGGCGCGCTGGACCGCATTGTGACGGCCATCGCCGATGCGGAGTGAGGCGGGGGACAGGGGCCAGGGTTGAGGGGATAGCCGTGATGGGGAGATATTCGCTGCTTGCGACCATTTTGGCTGGAGGTGGGGCGGCCATGCTGTTGATGGCGGGCTGCGGGCCTTCGCTGGGACCGTCGAAACCGGTCAGCGAGCTGACGGCGCAGGAAGCGCAGGGGCGGGTGGTCTATCAGCAGTTGTGCGCGAGTTGCCACTATGCCGACCACACTGGCGACCTGCATGGGCCGAGCCTTTTCGCGCTGTACCGGAAAAAATATATGCGCAGCGGCGCGCCCGCCAACGACGACCGCGTGACGGCGGTGACGCTGCACGGCCACGGGATGATGCCGGGCTTTGGCGGCCAACTGGACGCGCAGCAACTCCAACAGCTGCTGGCTTATCTTCATACTTTATGAGCGATCGGGACGACGGGCTGGAAAAGCAGGCCGCGGATCTGGATGCGAAGCGTCCGCTGCCAGGTGTTGCGGCGATCGGCTTGTACATGTTTTTGCTGTGCGTGCTGTGGCTGGCGGCGATTAGCCGGCACAAGCTGCCGCTGATGGCGCTTTGGATGTGCGCTGCCTTCGCGATTGCCGGGCAGGGACTGCTGCGGCAAAAGCGGTGGGGCTGGGCGATGACGCTGGCGGCGATTTTTCTGGCCAGCATCCAGGCGATGTGGAAGGTGGCCGAGTATCACGACTGGTGGATGCTGAGCTCGGCGGCGTTCAACATGATCCTGTTTCTGTACCTGATTCGGCCGGAAGTGCGCAGCAGGATGAAGTGATGGGAAGCGACCAGCGGGTAGCGGGTAGCGAGACTCTCTGTCTCCGGCGATCTGCAACGTCATGGACGCTACGCGGGCAGCGGGAAATGGACTCCGGTCAGGTGCTCGCTGATTTCCCACAGGCGGGCGGCGAGGGGTTCGTCGTAGGCCTGGGTTTCGGCCCGCACCTCAACGGGGTAGCCGCGCATCTGGCGGAAGCCGTCGGGCCCATAGAAATGTCCCCCCTGGATCTGCGGCATGGTCGCGGCGTAGAGCGTGGGCCATGCGCCCTGCGCGTCAGACTGCGCAACGAGGGAGATGAAGACGGGAATCACCTTCGCCAGCAGTCCGCCGCCCGATCCCGGACCGGCCGCGAACAAGTTCGTATTCGACACGCCGGGATGGACGACAACGCTGATGGCCGCCGGCTGCACGTTCGGATAAGCGCGGCGCAGGCGGCGGTCAAGCTCAAAGCCGAAGAGCAGGTTGGCCAGCTTGGTGCGGCGGTAGGCGGGCCATGGCTTGTAATCGTGCTCCCACTCGAGGTTGGTAAAGTCCATAGTGGCGCCGCGGTGCGCGATGGAACTGACGGTGAGAATGCGCGCCATGGCGCGTTGCGCGGTGGGCTTGAGCAATGTGGGCAGCAGCAGGCCGGTGAGCGCGAAATGGCCAAAGTGATTCGTGCCCAGCTGCAGCTCGAAGCCGTCGCGGGTGGTGCGGCGCTCGGGCAGCGCCATGACGCCGGCGTTGTTGATGAGCAGGTCGAGAGGCCGGCCCGTGGCAAGAAACGCCTGCGCCGCCGCGCGGACCGAATCGAGGCTGGCGAGATCGAGTTGCGCGATGTCGACGTCGGCGGCCGGCGCTATTGCGAGGATGCGGTCACGCGCGGCGTCGGCTTTGTTGCGGTCGCGGCACGCCAGGACCACGGCGCAGCCGGAGCGGGCCAGCTCCAGCGCGGCATGAAACCCGATGCCGCTGTTGGCGCCGGTAATGTAAGCGAGCCTGCCGTTCTGCCGAGGCATCGCGGCCGGGGTCCAGTGGGTGGTGGTCATGCCCGCTCCTTTTTGAGCCGGCTCAGACAGTAGCTTCGTGCGCGTCGCCCAGGGTCACACGCGTGGTCATCTTACGCCGTGCGCGATAGAACGTCACGGTGATGGTGTCGCCGGGCTGGTGCTCGTTCATGATGTCGGACAATTCCTGCGAGTTAGTAACGGCATGACCGTCGATGTCCACAATGAGGTCGCCGCCGATGGAGATCTGCATGTTGCCGAGATAGGCGATCTGGTTGCCGCCATGGAGTCCGGCGCGATCGGCCGCGCCACCCGGCACGGTGCTCTCGATGAGCACGCCGTAGCTGGCGGGCAGACCCATCTGCTGCGCGAGATCGGGACCGATGGGCAGAATGCTGATGCCGAGGGAGGGCCGGCGCGCGTGCCCGTACTTCTGGAAGTCGCCGAGCACTGCCTTGGCTGTGTCGATGGGGATGGCGAAGCCGATGCCGGCGTTTTGCTCGGCGCCGTTCTGCGCGATCATCGAGTTGATGCCGATGACCTCGCCGTGCGAGTTGAGCAGCGGGCCGCCGGAGTTGCCGGGGTTGATGGCGGCGTCGGTCTGGATGGCGTTCTCGATGGGCGCGCCTTCGGGGCCCTTGACCGAGCGGATGGCGCTGATGATGCCCATGGTCATGGTGCCATTGAGGCCAAAAGGATTGCCGATGGCGTAGACTTCCTGGCCGACCTGCAGGTCTTTTGACGTCGCCAGCACAGCGGGAGCGAGGTTGGGCGCGTTGATCTGCAGCAGCGCCAGGTCATGATATTTGTCGCTGCCGATCACCTGCGCCTCGTAGCGATGCTTGTCGTAGGTCTGCACCTCGATCTTCCGCGCGTTCGCCACCACGTGATAGTTCGTGAGGATGTGGCCCTGCTTGTCGAGGATGAAGCCGGAGCCCTGGTCCTCGGCGGGGACGAGGCCGTAGAAGAAATCGAGCGTGACGGTGCCGGCGGTGATGTTGACGACGGACGGGACCACGCGCTTATAGACCGCGATGCTGTTCAGCTCGGAGTTGGTGAATTCCGGCGCGGCCTGGGCCTCGGTGAGCGTGAGCGGCGAGCGGCCGGAGTCGGCGAGGCCGACGTCGCGGAGATTGGCGTGGGTGATGAAGAACCAAAATCCTCCAACGATGAGGAGAACGAGAAGCAGTCTGCGGAAAGTCATAGCATTCGACGTCCTGTTTGATGGGGCAAGTGTCCCGGCGGTCTCTTGACCGGTAAAATTCCCGGCCTGGCGGCGAACAAAGTGCGGGAAATCCTGCCTTTTTATTGTAGCGGCCATGCAATTAAACGCAGCCGAGGCCGTGAAGTTCCGCAAAGGACGGTCTGGGGGCGCAGAATCCGCGATGGTACGGCTCCGACGCGGTTCGCTCAGGATTTCGCGTGCGTGGCTCCCGCAAGGCCGATCAGGTCCGTCGCGATGCGGTCTACCTGATGGCGCAGCGCCGCGAGGTCGCCGGAGTTGTCGATGACGTAGTCGCTGCGCGGGATCTTTACCGCGTCAGGCAATTGCGCGGCAAGCCGCGCGCGGGCGCCGCTCTCGGCTGCCGCGCGCATCTCGAGCGTGGCAGCCTCGGGAAGAATGCGGTCGACGAAGCGGCGGATCTTCAGGTCGTCGGGAGCGGTGACCAGCACGACGCGGTCGAAGCGCTTGCGCCATCCCGGCGCCGTTCCCCAGGCATCTGCCTCAAACACCAGCGCCGACTCCACCACGACCACAGCATGCGGATCGCGCGCGAAAACCGCGTCCGTCTGCCGCTCCTGCTCGACGATGGTGGGCGCATGCACGATACGCGTCAGCTCCTGGAGCCGGCCTCCACGGAACGACAGCTCCGCCAGCTTTGCGCGATCGAGCGATCCATCGGACTGAACCACTTCCGGGCCGAAGTGTTCCGAGATGGCGCGGTAGACTGCCTGGCCTGGCTGCATGAGGTCGCGGGCGATGGCGTCGGCTTCAAGAATGATGAAGCCGCGATCGCGCAGCAGCGACGCCACTGTGGATTTGCCGCTGCCGAGCCCGCCGGTGAGTCCCACGCGCAGCATTGGTCTCTTCTTCGTCCCCACTCGACGGAATTGGTCCCGCCGTTCTTTGCGATTGTAAGGCGAGGTCCGCTGGTAAGCCGGATGGAAGATCGGCGTGATGCGCGCGCAGGGAACGATTCCCGTTTTGCGCGCGTATCAGTGACGATTGAGGAGGGGATGGATGAACAGCCAGGCGATGACAAGAGCCACGACCATGGCCAGCGCGATGAAAAACAGCATCAGGCCCCAGGAAGGTCCCCCATGGGTTGCCTGCGAATCGCGCCGATCAGGAGAATCTTCGGGCATGGGTTCAGTTTACGGCTCAGGATTGCGGCAGGATCGAAGTGAGCACCCATCCTGTCGAAATCCTATCCCTCCGGGACAAAAACTTTAGCAACACTATTTCCTGAAGCGTGTGTCTAACTGATCGAGGAATCAGGAAATCGCGGAATCAGGAAGCAGCTGCACCGAACGCCGGGACAAGGGATCTTGCTGGACAGGAGGGAATCATGACGAGCGACAGCAGAATCGAGAAGTTTCCGGCGATCGAACTGGCGGGGCTGCGCACCGAGCTCATGCAGTCCGGGGTCGATTCGTTCCAGGCCGCGCAGATGGTCACCGTCTTCCTGGCCGGACGCGGCTACGGCGTCGATCCGGAAATGGTGCGCGAGGCTGTGGTACGCCTTGAAGGGAATGCCTGTTCGGTCGAGTGCATCCAGAAAGAGCTGGAGCGCGTCGCGTACGTGATGTAACGAGCTCCGCCCGCCGTCCCCGGCAGCCGCACAATCCGCAGAAAAACCTCTGCTCAAACGTTACAGCTCTGAGAATTCCTGCGCGGTGATTTGAATCTTTTCGGGCCTGCGGGTGTCTATATACGCAGAGGATGGTATTGGGTTGCGTCGGTCCCGCTTTTTTGCGGGTCACCGATGCGATCCGCGAGGCGGAACCACGTAGTCTTCCGCCGGCGCGCCAGCGCCGCACCCCCGGGTACCGAATCCGATGCTTTGAAGCGCGTTGGTCCAGCGTGCCAGCAGAGCCTCGCCCGGAGGACACTGAGAATTTCAGCGAATGGCATGGCGCTCTACTCACTAAGAACTGAAGGAGCAATCTTGATGCGATTTTCTTTGCAGAACTTGTCTATGAGCCTTGCAGTGGTTTCTCTGCTTTCGGCCGGCGCAGCCTCCGCGCAGTCTCTCGCCGGCGTGAACACACGGCTGGTTTCGCCGCTGAGCTCGCAAACCGCGACGCAGGGCCAGACCGTCGCCGTCAAGCTGGACGGCACCGTAAAGACGGCGGACGGAGTGAAGCTGACCCGCGGCACGGAGCTGGTGGGAAAGATTACCAGCGTGAAGCCATCGCAGAATGGCGGTCCCGCGAGCGTGACGCTGACCTTCACCACCGCAGAGCTGAAGGGCGGCAAACAGATTCCGGTGAAGGCGACGCTGCTGGCGGCTTTTCCGGGCGATCAGGGCGTAGAGGCGCAGTACTCCGACTCGACGATGAATGCCGTCGCCGGCACAGTTTCAGGCGAACAGACGATCGATCAGGAGCCAGGCGCGCTGCCTGGCGTGACGCTGAAATCGGCGGTACAGGCTCCGAATTCGGGAACCTTCTCGAAGACCGATGGCAATTTTAAACTGGCGGCGGGAACCTTCCTGCAGGTGGGCATCGCGCCCGCTTCGAACGCCAGCTCAACCAGCGCCGCTGAATAACTGCAGCCGGCAGCATTTGTACCGTCCTCTGTGACAAATCGTGGGCCGTCCCTGCCGGGGCGGCCCATGTTTTTGCGCGGAGCAGCTGGATGGCGCGCCGTGCCCAACGACTGCCGGAATCGTTGCCTCCCCTGCAAAAAAATAAACCTGCATTCACGGACGCCGGGCTGCGACCTATGTGCTCCCAGGCGCGTCGAAACAGATAGAGGGTATTTCAAGACAGGCGCATTTCTTCAGGCGTTCATCACGGGTCGCGCGGCCGTGGCTGGCCCGGCGCGATCGAAGTCCTGAGTGGAAAAGTGCAGGCGAGGGAAGTTTCCCCTTCGACCGAGCGAAACGCACCAACGTCGTCAGCGCACGCAAAACGATCGACCCCGACGGCTTTACGCCGAGCGCAAGACCACCGCTGTTCGCAAAGGAGCTTTCATGATGCGATTCGGAACGTGTGTCAAAAATCTGTCGTTGAGCGTGGGGACGGCCACGCTGATTCTCACCGGCGCCGCGATGGCGCAAACCACCAGTCAGCCTGCGCAGGGGGATCAGACTGCGCAGGCTCAGTCTTCGCAGAACTGGCAGTTGGTTGGCGTTAATGCGCGGCTCGATCACAGCCTCGATTCCAGTTCCGTCCAGCCGGGGCAGAAGATTGAGGCGAGGCTGGATGGGACGGTAAAAACCGCGTCGGGCATCAAGCTCGACAAGGGGGCGCAACTTTGCGGGACGGTCACGCAGGTGGAGCGCTCCTCGAACGGCGGGCCTTCCAGCATGACGGTCGCGTTCACCACGGTGCAAAGGAAAGACGGCAAGCAGATGCCGGTGAAAGCGACGCTGCTCGCCGCGTTTCCATCGAGCGCCGAGAATGGCGCCTCGTACGGCGTTTCGACGATGCCGCCGCCTCCCCGTCACGTAAGCTCCGACGAGAAGATCGATCAGGAGTCGGGCACGATCGGCAACGTTTCTCTGCACAGCCGCGTGCAGGGCGAGAACTCGGGAACGTTCGCGAAGAAAGACGGCAATCTGAAGCTGGCCGCCGGAACGTTTTTCCAGGTCGGCATTGCCCCGATGAACAGCAATACGACTTCGAGTGGGATGTAAGGGCTGTTCCTCATCGCACGGAAAAGGCCGTCCGCAGGGACGGCCTTTCATTTTCGGCGTGTCGAGGAAAGAGTCCAGGAAAGATCAGACCTGCATCACTTCCACTTCTTTCTTCTTCGCCATCTCTTCCATCTTTTTGATTTCTTCGTCGGTCAGCTTCTGAATCTCCTCGAGCGAGCGCTTCTCCTCATCCTCGGAGATCTTCTTGTCCTTCGACGCTTTCTTGATCAGTTCGTTGCCGTCGCGGCGGATGTTGCGCACCGCAGTGCGATGATCCTCCAGCACGCGATGCAGGTGCTTGACCACCTCGCGGCGGCGCTCTTCCGTCATGGGCGGCACGGGCACGCGGACGATTTTGCCGTCGTTGTTGGGATTGAAGCCGAGGTCGGAGGTGCGCAGCGCCTTCTCGATTTCGCCGATCAGGTGGACGTCCCACGGCTGGATGACGATGAGGTTGGGATCGGGTGTGGTGAGTTGACCCACCTGGTTGAGCGGCGTGGGCGTGCCGTAGTAGTCGACCTTCACCTGATCGAGCATGTGGATGGAGGCGCGGCCGGTGCGGACGGAGCCGAGGTTGTTTTGAAAATCGGCGACAGCTTTGTCCATGCGCGCGCGCAGCTGCGCGTAATCGGCTTTGAGTGCGGGAATGCCCGCCATTACGGATGGTGCCATAGGCTTTGTCCTTCTGTAGAAAGGCTCAAAACTGGTATTGTACGCGGGTGGACGGGCATGGATCCGCGAATCGGCCTCGTCTCGGCACTCCGATGGGTCCTATTTCTCGCCAGCCCAGCCGCGCTCGATCGCCTCGTTGATTTCCTCGATGCTCGCAGTCTTTCTGCGCTTGCTCGCCAGCAGGCCGAAGAGGCTATCGATGGGGTGCTTCCGAGTTCCTGGGTTTGGGTTCCGACCAGCAGCCGCCCGGGGCTTCTTGCCTTGCTGCTTCTGGGCCATCACATCACCAAGCGCACGCCATTCGATTCGGCGGCGTCGGCTTGCTCGTGGGCATGGTACGACGAGCGTACCAGCGGTCCGGATTCGACATGCCGGAAGCCCATGGCGAGCGCTTCGCGCTTCATGAAGGCAAATTCGTCGGGGGTGTAGTAGCGGGCGATCGGCAGGTGATCTTTCGAGGGGCGCAGATACTGGCCGATGGTGAGGACGTTGACGCCCGCGCTGGCGAGGTCGCGATAGACGGCGAGCAGTTCGTGCATTTCTTCGCCCAGGCCGACCATGACGCCGGATTTGGTCACCGTCTTCGGCTCCATTTCCTTTGCGAGCTTCAGCAGGCGCAGCGTGCGCTCGTAGCGCGCGCCCGAGCGCACTACGCGGTAGAGGCGGGGGACGGACTCGGTGTTGTGGTTCAGGATTTCCGGGCGCGCCTCGACGACCATGCGGATCGCTTCCTCATTGCCCTGGAAGTCGGGGATGAGGACTTCTACCTGGCAGCCCGGCGCCTGGCGGCGAATCTCGTCGATGACCATGACGAAGGCGCGGGCGCCACCGATGACGTCGTCGTCGCGGTTGACGCTGGTGATGACGGCGAACCTGAGGCCGAGCGTGGCGACGGCTTCGGCCACGCGGCGGGGCTCGTCGAAATCGATGGGCTCGGGGCGGCCTTTGGGGACGGCGCAGAAACCGCAGCGGCGGGTGCAGGTGTTGCCCAGCATCATGAAGGTCGCGGTGCGGTGGTGCCAGCATTCGCCGATGTTGGGGCACTGCGCGGACTCGCACACCGTGTGCAGGCTAAGGCTGCGCGCCAGCTTCTTGAGGTCATGAAAGTTATCGCCCATGGGCGCCCGCGCGCGCAGCCACTCCGGCTTGGGAGCGGGGCGGCGGGGAGCCAGGTCGATCTGGACGAGCTCGGGCGCAGTGGCGGCCATCCCCTTATTCTAGCGAATGGCCCCCCAAACTCACGCGACGGCGTTCTGTGCTTCGTCTATCAGCGAACTGACAGGATGCTGGATGGATTCGCGCGCGATGGTGCCGAAGCTCTCGCCACGGCGGTACATCAGGTATGCGGCCACGGCGCCGGCAGCGACCGTCGCCCAGAACCAGACATTCTTCATGATCGGACCCTCCCCTTCCAGTGAGATGCAGGCAACGCTGTGTGCAACGCGTCCCTCGTACTGAAGGACTGCGAAGGAGCGTGAGCGTGGCTGACGACAGAGAGAATCAAAATGCGACCGTGCTGGTGGCGCACGTCACGGTGCACCTCGAAAACGGGCAGGCGTTCGAGCTGCTGCCCTTCATTGACGAGAAGGACGTGAAGAGCCAGGTGACCGATCTGCTCGAGGACTGGTCGCGGTCGGGGTTCCTGGTGCGCGGCAGCCAGATGATTCCGTGGCATCGGGTGGAGAGGCTGGAGGCGACGCGAGTGGAGGAGATTACGCGGGCGGAAGCCGAGCGGCGCGTGGCGGCGTGGAACGCGCAGGATCCGGCGCAGTACCAGCAGGCCTTCTGGAAGACGAAGGAGGCGCGTGGGAGGAAAGAGAAGGACGAGGGCAAGGACGGCGAGGAGCGCAAAGCGGCGTAAGTCTCGCGCCCCGTGAGACTCGTTCTGAACCCTCCCCGGTTCTGCGAGGCCCGGACTCGCCAACTGCGGAAAACTCGGGGAACCATGCCGGCCTCGCCTGCGTACTGCCACCCATCGAGCGAGGTGATCCATGCACGATCCCCTGTGGATGCGCGCTTTTCTTGGAGTGCATATCGCGGCCGGCAGCAGCGCATTCGTTCTTGCCCCTCTCGCGCTGCTGACCGCGAAAGGCGGCAAGGCTCACCGGCGCTGGGGCAAAATCTACTTCTGGTCCATGGCCGTCGTGGCCACCACCGCGCTCGTCATGTCTGCCTACCGGCCGATTCTCTTCCTCGCGCTGGTCGCCATCTTCAGTTTCTATGCCGCCTTCGGCGCGTATCGCGTGCTCGGCCAAAAGGCCGCCGTCACCGGCGCAAAGGTCGTGCGCCCGCTTGACTGGATCGCCGCCCTCCTCTGCTTCACCGCCAGCGCGGCGCTCGCGCTGCTTGGCGCTTTCCGCCCGCACCTGGTCAACAACCTCGGCATCCCGGCCATCGTCTTCGGCCTCATCGGCATGCGCATCGCCGGCCGAGCCATGTGGAGATTCACCCATCCCCCCGACGACAAGATGTTCTGGTGGTACGCGCACCTGCAGGGCATGATCGGCAGCTACATTGCCGCGTGGACGGCCTTCTGCGTCGTCACCATTGGCCCGCTGCTGCACGGCGCCTGGTGGATCTGGATCGCTCCGGCCGCCATCGGCCTTCCCGCCATCATCGCCACCACGGCGTATTACCAGCGCAAATTCGCCCCGCGCCCCAAAGCCGTCGCAGCGTAAGGCGCGGCGGTTCCTCCGCGATCACTCCGGCGAGTGCAACCGCTCGAAACTCGGCTTCGACGTCGCCCGCGAACGCGGTATAAAGACAGCGTGCGCCGGTTACTCCTTCTCGCGACGGCCGGAGTGGTGACCCTCTTCTGCTCGGGCTGGGGATTCTTCGCGTGGCTGGGTAGCGGCGCGAGCCGATCGCATTCTGTGCTGGCGATGCTGGTCTGCCTCTTTCCGCTGCTCAGCATTGTCGCGTTCTGGCTTTACTTCGTTGTCCCGCGGCTGGGCGTCATGGCGACGTGGCTGGTGCTGACCGCAACGTATGTGTGCCTCTGGCTCGTCAACGCGCAGGCGTGCGCGCGCGCGGCATGCACGACCTCCGACTCGCTGCGCATTGCCTGGGATACCCTGGCCGGGAACAGGATCCTGTGGCTGCTGGCGTTTGTGGCGCTGGTGCTCATGCTGGACTTCACGGAGGCGAGGCATCCCGCGCCGCTGCGCATGCTGCCGCACGCCGAGGATCAGCCAGCCGAAACGCCGGAAGGCCGCTGAGGGCGGAACTCAGCTCCGGTTCTTCCTCGCGTACCGGCGGCCCACGATCTCAAATTCGCCGGAGACGACGCGCCCGATGGCTTCAGCGTAGGCGATGTGCTCCTGCTCGAGGATGCGCTCGGCGAGCGCGTGGGCATCGTCGCCGTCGAGCACCGGGACCGTTCGCTGCAGGATGATCACGCCGTGGTCGAGATACTCATCGACGAAGTGCACCGTGCAGCCGGCGATCTGGACGCCGTAGTCGAAGGCCTGCGTCTGCGCGTCGAGACCGGGAAAGGCCGGCAGGAGCGAGGGATGGATATTGAGGATGCGCTGGGGGAAGGCCTGGACGAATCCGGGCGAGAGCAGGCGCATGTAGCCGGCGAGGCAGACCAGATCCACGCCGTGTGCGCGCAGGGTCGCGATGATTTCGGCATCGTGCTCGGCGCGCTTGCGGCCGCGGGCTTCGATGGCTACGGCTTTGAGGCCCCGTGCCTGCGCCGCGGCGAGGCCAGGCGCATCGGCGAGGTTCGAGATCACGACGGCGATGGCGCAGCCGCGCAGCTTGCCGTTCTCGATCGCGTCGGCGATGGCGAGAAAGTTCGATCCGCGCCCGGAAAGCAAAATTCCCAGCTTCTGCATGAACAGCCATTGTAGGACCGGATACCGGTCCTTGTGCTCAAACGTTTAAGTAGAAGAGAATTCTCTTTTCATCTCGATCCCGGCTCAGCTATAGTGGCGCCACGGACCCCCCATGCTGGTGAAGACGTACCGCCCCCGAGCCAACTACGCGCCGCTGCTCCTCCAGGCCGGCAAGGTGACCGGCTTCCTCGCGCTGTTCGCGATTCTCGCGTTGCAGCTGGTGGGTTCGTCGCGCCGCAACTCGGCCACGTGGGACGAAGGCCACCATCTCTACTCCGGTTATTTATCGTGGAAGACCGGCGATTACGGGATCAATCCTGAAGTTCCACCGCTGGTCAAGATGGTCGCGGCGATTCCGCTGCTGCGCATGCCGCTCGAGGTCCCGCCGCTCGAGGGGCGATTCTTCAAGGACGAAGCTTTCTTCGGCGGCCATGACTTCCTCTTCCACAACGACGCCGATGTGGTTTTGTTCCGGGCGCGGATGGCCGCGGCGGTTTTCTCTTTTGTGCTGGCGCTGCTGGTGTTTCTGGCTGCGCAGCAGATGTTTTCGACCACGGCCGGACTGATCGCGCTGGGGCTGCTGGTCTTCGATCCCAACTTCCTCGCGCACGGCGCGCTGGTCACGACGGATGTGGGCGCGGCCTCCACTTTTTTCGCCACCATCTACGCGTTCTACCGCTGGCGCGTGGCGCCGTCGTGGGCGCGGCTCCTGCTGGTGGGCCTGGTCGCGGGGCTGGCGCTGGCGACCAAGTTCACCGGGATTCTGGTCGTGCCAATCCTCGCGCTGCTGGCGTGGTGCGAATGGGCTTTCCCCGACGGGCTCTCCCCTTACGGCGCGATTTACAGCGCTCATCGCCGCGACGTCTTTAAGCTCATGCTCAAAGGCCTGCCCATCATGGCGGTCGTTGCCTACATCGTGCTGTGGGGGCTCTACGGCTTCCGCTACGCGGCGCGGCCGCGCGGGCTGGCGCTGCACCCCGCGTTCGCCCCGTACATTCAGGGATTGCACAATCCGCTCGCAGTGAAGGCGCTGGCGGGGCTGGCGCGCTTTGAGCTGCTGCCGGAGTCGTGGCTGTACGGCCTGGCGGACACGAAGATCACCGCCGACAGCTACACGAGCTACTTTTTCGGCCACGTCTATCCCCACGGGAACTGGCTCTACTTCCCTGCGGCGTTTGCGATCAAGTCGACGCTTCCGCTGCTCCTTCTGCTGCCGCTCGTTTTCGTGCTGGTGGTGGCGCGACGATTCCATGCCCCCCGCGAACTGCTCTACATGGCGCTGCCGGCACTGCTCTATTTCCTGGTCGCCGCCAATTCGAACATGAACATTGGCGCGCGGCACCTGCTGCCCATCTACCCGTTTTTGTATGTGCTCGCCGCGGGGGCGGCCGCGACGCTGATCGGCTTCGACCGGCGCTGGGTCGGTCTGGCGGTCGCTCTGGTTGCGTGGCAGGCCGCCGATGCGTGGTCGATGTATCCCGCGTACATGGCCTTCGGCAACGGCTTGTGGGGAGGGCCGGAGCACGTCCACCTGTACCTGAGCGATGCGAATGTGGATTGGGGCCAGCAGCTCAACGATGTGCGCGCGTATCTCGCCACCCAGGGCATCCGCGACCCCAACTGGGCTGCAAAACACCTCGGCATGACACCGGCGGACTTGGCGGCCCTTGCGAGCGTGCATCCTGTCGATCTGAACGCTGCCGCTGCGGCGCCGCGGGCGAAATCCACGAAGCATGCAAAATCGGCGCCCGCGCCGGTCCCGCTGGACGCGCAGTCCTCGTGCTGGTTCGCTTACTTCCCGGACGGCGTCATCGCCCCCTCCGATTACGGCGTGCCCTGCAAGCGTCTGCCGACGGCGGACACGCTGTGGTGGGAGCACGATCCCACGGATGTGCCGGCGTCGATCGACGGCCTCATGCTCATCAGCGACAGCGATTTGCAGGGCATCGAGTTTGGGGAAGGGCCGCTCAATCCCTACGAGCAGTTCCGGCATATGCGCCCGATCGCGACGATCGATTACGGGGTGTATGTCTATCAGGGACATTTCGATATCCCGCTGGCTGCCGGATTGAACGATGCCGAGCAGGCCAACAATCTGCTGAAGGCGAAGCATCTGCCGCAGGCGCTCGCGGCGGCACAGCAGGCGGTGGCGCTGGCGCCGAACCTCGTCCCTCCCCAGGTGGCGCTTGGGGACGTGCTCGCCGCCATGCACCGCGCGAAAGACGCCCGCGCCTGCTACCAGCGCGCCCTGACGCTGGCCCAGACGGTCGAACCGCAGCTGCAGACGGCGTGGATCCCGGTGCTGAAGGCGAAACTGGCGGGGCCATAGCCTCCTGTCCATTCCCGAACACCGGTTATGGGCCGCGGACACTCGCCGCCATGCGGAATTGAGCTAATCCGCTGAGCGGCTGAGAGTTGGTGCTGCCCGGATTCGGCCACCGGCGTGCACTTTGTACCGCTTCCGGCCCCCACTGCAACCCAGGGAACTGTTATGACGCCATCCGCGTATTCCAAAAGCGAGGTTCGTGCCATGCGCCGCTTCGTCGTGTTTCTCCTTGCCTTCTGTGCGATCGTCACGTTGGGAGCGCTTGTCCCCCGCGCGCATTTCGCCTGCTTCCGCACCCATGACGCCGGTATCGTTTCGGCCGCGCAGCTGCCCGCCAACTGGCAGAGCGGGGCGTGCGACGACTCCGGGAACCACTGGGGCCGGCCGCATGTGTGCCAGATGCGCCGCACCACGTTCACCCTTCCCTCCAGCCACCTGAGCGTCGAGACGATGAATGGCGGCATTACCGTTGACGGCGAGAACCGCACCGACGTGGCGCTCGAAGCCAAGGTCACGGCCTGGGGATCGTCTGAGTCGGCGGCCGAGAACGTCCTGAACCAGATCGCGATCGACACCGATAATGGCGATGTGCACGACCGCGGTCCGAAGTCGTCGCTGTTCGGCGGCAACGGCTACAGCGTGGAGTACCATCTGCGCGTGCCCAGCCACCTGGCGGCCGATCTGCACACGATGAACGGCGGCATCGAGCTGAGCCAGCTGGACGGCGCGATCCGGTTTGCGACCACCAACGGCGGCGTTGAGCTGCGCCAGCTCTCCGGCGACGTGCAAGGCCACACCGTGAATGGCGGACTCGACATTGCGCTTGCCGGCAACCGCTGGCAGGGCGAAGGCCTGCAGGCCGACACCACGAATGGCGGCATCAGCCTGCGCGTGCCCAGCAATTACTCCGCGCATCTGGAAACCAGCACCGTCAACGGCGGGGTCTCGGTCGACTTTCCCGTGACCGTCCAGGGCGAGATCAAGAATCACCTGGACACCGACCTGGGCAGCGGCGGCGCGACTCTCCATCTGCAGACCGTCAACGGCGGCGTGAGCATCCGCCACGGCGGCGCGTCGGATAACTCCAGCAGCGATTAAATTCTCCTCCAGAACGAAACAGCCGGGATCCCTGCCTCACAACCGAGGCAGGATTCCCTGTAACCTCCCTTCGGCGACCTGTCGCCTGAAACCCCTCACCTCGCGGCCCCTGTGCATTCCCGGTCTCTCCAGCAGCCGCGCCCCTCCTGCTCCAAACCACTCTTTCCACGCAACGCGGTCCCTTTCCACATACCCCGAGCGCCCTGCTGTGGATGCGGTGGAGATTCCGGGCCCGATTTCGACCCTCCTGTCCAGCTTTCCTCCTTTTGCTATTTCACCCGACCCGGTTTTCTAAAACGCTTACCTCCCGGAGCGCCGCTCCAGTTGCCTTTTCCGCCGCTCTTTCCACTTTTCCGCGCTGAACGGCTACGGCTACTAGAGAAAAGGAACTAAATATCTATTCGTCGCCGTAGACGGGAGGAGTGAAGCAGGCTGGCATGAAACGGCGAGGGATGAGGCGGGCAGAACAGGGGCGGTCAGGGGTGCAACGTCCAGCGTTTCCATGGGACCCCCGATCCGCATCGCCGGGCACGACGGTCCCACACTGCGTACCCCGTTTTCCAGAGAGCTATTTCGGTGGTCATGTCTCTACAATGAATTGCTGGCGGAGCCTGGCTCCGTCTGGTGTACATTTGGGTCAAACTGCCTTGGGGGAGCGCCATGCCGGCTGGAGTGGAACAGGAAAAAGCGGTCCAGGGAGCGACTATGGAGATCAGCGTGAGCCGTCAGGACCTGCTGCGGGAGCTGACTGCTACGCAGAGCGTCGTGGAACGCAAAACGACGATCCCCATTCTCTCCAACTTTCTCCTTGAAGCGGACAACGACCGGATCGTCGTGACGGCGACCGATCTTGACCAGAGCATCCGCACCTCATGCGCCGCGAAGGTGAAGAAGGCCGGCTCCTGCACCATCCCCGCGCGCAAGCTGTACGACTACATCAAGCTGCTCGGCGACGGAGACATCTCGATCAAGCTGCTTGAGAACCACTGGGTGCAGATCCGCTCTGGCCGCTCCAACACGCGCATGGTGGGCATGGCCCGCGCCAATTTCCCGCAGGTGCCCGAGTTCCCCGAGGCCAGCGTCACGAAGATTCCCGTCGCCTCGCTGCGCACGCTCATCGCACGCACCATCTTCGCTATCTCGAATGAGGAATCGCGCTATACGCTGAACGGCGCGCTGCTGATCCTCAAAGCCGAATCCATCGCCATGGTGGCCACCGACGGGCACCGGCTCGCCCATATCGAAAAATCGAGCGAGAGTTTTCCCGGTATCACCGCCGAGAAAAAGACGCTCATCCCGCGCAAGGCGCTGCAGGAGCTGCAGTCGCTGCTGGCCAACACCGAGGCCGAACACGTCGAGTTTGCTGACGACGATGCGACGCTCTTCTTCCGCATTGGGCACCGCGTGCTCACCAGCCGCAAGCTCACCGGGCAGTTCCCCAACTACGAAGCGGTGATGCCGCGCGACAACAACAAGTTCGTCATCGTGCGCAGCGCCGATCTCTCCGCGTCGATCCAGCGCGTGGCGCAGTTTGCCGACGAGCGCTCGGGGGCGATCAAGATGCGGCTCGAGCAAAACGAGGTGAAGGTCAGCTCCTCGTCGACCGAAGCCGGCGAGTCGGAAGACACGATCGAAACGCCATACGCGTTCGATCCCATCATGGTGGGCTTCAACTCGGCGTATCTCATCGATTTCCTCAGGGCGCTGGGCAACGAAGGCGAAGTCCGCCTCGAGTTCAAGGACGCGCAGTCCGCCGGCCAGATGCGCCCCGAAGACGCGTCAGACGACTACAAGTACCGCTACATCATCATGCCCATGCGGATCTGAGGACTGGCCGTCCAGGCAGAGGAGGCGCGCCAGGGCGCCCCTCATTTCATTGGTGGAAAAGGGGATGCCGGGGCTGCTTTGCGAAGGGCTGCATGCAGCTAACCAGCGGGTGAACCGGATAGTCGTTTACTCGAGAGTCGGGACCTTGGTGGGCCTGAGTAACTCGTAGACGTCGCCGATTTTGTCGTCGAGTAGCTGTAGCTTGCACGCGAGGCCCTGGATCTCGGTTTCGGCGCGGCGGTTCACGTCGAAGTCGAGCTCGCTGCGCACGCGGTCCCGCGTGTCCTGCCGGTTCTGGCTCATCATGATGACCGGCGCCTGGATGGCGGCCAGCATGGAGAGAAACAGGTTGAGCAGGATGAAGGGGTAGGGATCCCACGCCTTCTTGTCGAGCGCCACGTTGATGGCCGTGTAGATCGCGAGCACAACGGAAAACAAAATAATAAAGGTCCAGGATCCGCCGAAACTCGCCACCGAATCAGCGATCCGCTCCCCAAACGTCTCCTGCTTTTCGATGATCTCGTTGGCGTTGCGGGTGGCGCGCAGGCGCACCAGGTGGTGCGCAGCATGGAACTGACGGCCCAGGATGGTCATCAGGTCCATGCCGGCGTGCGGCTTGCGCTCCAGCAGAATGGAGATATCTTCGCGTGTCACCTCGAGGCAAACGCACTCTTCCAGTGCGAGAGCGCTGGTTTGATGGGGCGTTTGCTCCAGCATGGAGGCGAAGCCGAAGAACTCGCCCTTCCCTGGCTCATCGACGACCACCTCCTGGTGGTCCTCGTCAATGGTGGTCACCTGCACCCTGCCCGAGACGAGCACGTAGGCGTGCTTCCCGGGATCTCCGACTTTATAAATGCGCTCGCGCGGGGCAAAGGTCCTGACATCCACCTGGCCGGCGAGAACCGCTGTTTCGTCATCGTCGAGCAGAGAAAAGAGCGGGACGCTCTTCAGCATTTCGGGCTTGCAAGTCATGGCGTTCTCCAGTGGAGGAATGTTGAGGCAAATTGCGGCGCGGGGGAAGCGTGGCGCACCGGGATGTCGATTTCGAAGCCGATTTGGCCGCCGACCCTGGGGCTGGCAATGTGGCTCCCGCCCAGCAGCCCGAAGGTGAGAGCCATGCGGCTGGTGACCTGGTACCAGCCGCCCGCGAGTCCCTGGAGCTGATCTTTGCCCAGGCTCTTGTTGTCGGCATCGGCTCCATAGGCTTCAGCGCCCAGGCTCAGGCGCGCGTTGAGGTCGTGCACCAGCGAGAGGCCTCCGGTGTACACATGGCCGCGGGTATTCTGCGTGCCCAGAACGCCGGTGCTGGTATTGCCGGCGAACAGAAATCCAAAATCGGCGTTGACGCGGGTCTTCTCCGTGAAGGGCTCCTGGGCGATGGAGTTCAGCCAGTAATCCCTCAGTCCGGAACCCAGTTGCTGACTCGCGTCGCCGGTCGGAAATTCAATGTACAGGCTTGCGGAGAGCGCCGGCATGCTCAGCGGCTGGGTGGATTTGCGGAAGTTCCACTTCACGCCCATATCGGTGTCGCCGGGCCCGTTGGACGTCTGCTGCCCTGGCGCGCGCAGAATGAAGAGATACGGGGCATCGATATCGAGCTCGAATCCATACGGGAGACCGTAGTTGATCTTGTAATTGAAGGTGTTCTGGCGGAGGTCGGGGAACTGGGCGGACTGGAGCGCGTCGAACTCGTTGAAGATCTCGATGTGCAGGGTTCCCGGGTCGGTAACATCGGCATTGTCGGTATAAAAAGGCATTTGCGCCGAGGCGGCGGCTGCGCCCCAGAGAGCACAAAAGAGAATCGCGAGCTGAAACGCGGGGCGCATGCGGGGCACCATCAATCTAACCGGTCCCGTTGCACCGGGCAGATGAACGGAGTGTGAAAAGGGCGTCAGCCGATGTGCGAAACGACGCGCCGGCCCGGCCTCCTGGATGCGTCGCCTTGACAGATACTCCCGCTTGATCGATCATCGCTGACCAGCCCAGCGATTGTCTTCAATGGCTCGCGAAACGGGGAACCTCTCCGCGCGATGCAGCGTCCGCTCATCCTCTGCGCGTGCAATGGCTGGCTCGAATGCGAGGAACCCCCATGGCTTTCGATCTCTCTGTAGCCGGCAAGTCGCTTTCCACCGATCCCAACGTCATCAAGGATCTTCGCAACGACAAGGATCTGGCCTTTGGGCTGGACGCGACGCTCTCTGCCCTGCTCGACAGCCCGCTGTCGGGCGTGCCCGCGAGCGCGAGCTCCAGCAAAATCTCCTTCACCAGCCCCGACGCCTCGTGGAAACCGGGCGATATTACCTTCGGCTTATCCGGAGGCGCGACCGGCAAGTTCGATATCGTGCTCACCGGCGACCTGGTGCCCTACATGGACGGTCTCGATGACCCGAAGAAGAAGTCGATACCTGTGCCGCCCCATACCGCCTACACACGGCTCACGCTGAGCTTCAGCCTTTCGCTGAAGGTCTCGGGCAGCGGCAGTTTTTCCGGCGGCGCATTTGGGGTGAAGGGCTCGGCCGATGCCAAGACGACGTATGCCGTCACCTTCTGCAAAGTCTTCGACCCCTCGGTCCTCGTGAAAGATGCCATCACGCAGACCTTTCAGGGATGGGTTTTTCCGCTGCATCCGAACACGCTGGCCAACCTGGCCAACGGCGATTATTTGCTGTACGAGTTCGACGGCAGTCTGAACCTCTCGTTTGGCGCCTTTACCGGCATCAACAACGTGCTGTATGCGGGCCAGTCGTGCATCGATGTGCTGAGCGTGAAGGGCTCGCCGCTGGCGACGCTGGTTCCGAAGGCCAGGCCGGACATCCGAGCCGGGGCCGAGCTCGACTTCTCCTTCCAGTACGCGTCGACCTTTGAGGCGCTGCTCTCGAGGCTGGGAACGACGGGCACGATGCACCTCTTCCGCTCGGACAAGGCGACCACCACCACCTCGGTGATGACCGGTCTCACTTTCAACGCGGGCGTCAGCGCGAGGGTGGGAGCGAAGGTGCAGACCGTGCAATCGAGCCTGGTAGATGCCGCCGGCGGTTCGACGACGAAGGCGGGTCAGGCGCTCAACCAGATCGTCACCTCCTCCGACGGCGTTGCCGCGATCAAAAGCGGGATCGGCGAGATCAACGGCAACATTGCCGACTGGCTCAATCGCGCCAACGGGTTCAAGGCCAACCTGCAGGTGGCAATCGAGACGGTCAACGCGCGCACCATTCTCGCCGCCTACGACTTCGATACGACGGCGGCCAATTTCGGCACGGCCTGGAACGCGGCAATCAACGGCGATTTCTCCGCGGCGCTCGCCAGCGGAGCGGTGACCCTCGAGATCGGCAGCGGGCTCGAAAACGAATACCAGCGCAAATGCTCGTTCACCATCAACCTTTTCAACCTCTGGAAATTCAGCGACTGGGATCAGTACAGCCAGAGTGTTTCGATGGTGTATGCCGGCAATGGCGTCTACCATCTGCTGGCCAACATCGGGCGCACGCAGGAAACCGATGCGACGGGCACGATGCACAGCATCAACTTCTACTTCGCGGCCAGCGCCGACACCATCTCCGGCTCCAGCCAGGTTGCCAGTCCGCAGGCCGAGCTGCATATCGACCTGACGGCACAGAAGAACGCGCATGCGGCGCAGCAGATTGCCGCGCTGCTGAGGGCTGTGGGCGGGGGCCCGGCGTGCGACAAAATCGCGCAGAATATGCAGTCGTTCGCCACCGCGGCGCCGCACGGAACCGTGCAGCTGCAGATCACGGTTTCTCCCGCCGCGTATCAGCAGATCCGCTGCGACACGTATGTGAACCACAAGCCGCCCGCCGCGACCGTGTTCGATCCGATCAACTGGCAGGCCTTTGTGAACGCGTCCGACACGCTCAACGCGTGGGCGCTGCGCAACTTTTCCGGGGCGGGCGCCAATTTGGCGTACTTCAAAAGCTACAACGCCTGGGAACTGATGAATCAGGAGCTGAACGGCGGCAGCGAGCCGAATCGAACGGAGTTTCCGATGGCCACCGGCTGGCCGCAGGACTTTCCGCAGGTCGACGGGACGAACGACCAGGTGATCATTATCCAGTCGATGCTCGGCGCGCAGTCGTTTCTCAACGTCTGCGCCGGCCTGGTGGAACTGACGGCCGTGACGGATGTCGGCGCCGTTCCCACCACGTGGAACAACCTGCTCGGGCTCATCAACAACGTCGTGAAGTCGTTTGCGGTCGCGGATTTCGTTCGCCCGACGACGCTGGCCATCCTGACGCTCTGCAATTCTGCGGTCAACTCCGTGAGCGGGCCGGCCAATGCCGACGCCGCGACGGGCACATTTGCCGTCAAGCTGTCGTTGTAGAGAATCAGCGTTGTTTGCGACGTATGCACAACCGAGGAAAACATCATGACGGTACCCTCAAACGAACGAACGGAGCGAATGGAAGCCGCCCTGTTCCGCTGGATCATGGCCCTGATCGTGGTGCTGCTCATTGTGGTCGCGTTCAAGCTGCGGTGGGCGGGCATCAACATGAAGGTGGACCCCACCACCGTCTCCACCATCCTGGCGCCGCTGCTGCTCACCGCTCTCTTCATCGAGCGCGCGGTGGAAGTGATCGTCAGCGCGTGGCGCGACGAGGGCGCCGACCAGCGGGCGAATGCCGTGAAGACCGCCAAACGCAGCGCCGCGGCTATTGCCACCCAGGACGCCGCCGTCGGGGAGCTCACCCGGTACAAGGGAAAAACCAAACGCTATGCCCTGGCGCTCGCTCTCGTGCTCGGCGCCTCGGCTGCCATTGTGGGGGTGCGTGCCCTCTGGCCCTTTGTCGATGACGCCAACGGCAAGTTCGCAGCCGCCTCCATCGTCACCGACAAGACCTCCGGCAAGTCCACCGAAAACCCCTCCGTCGGCAACCCCATCAACGCTGACGAAAACAAAGACCTGAAGAGCGCGTTCATCACCGTCGATATCCTGCTCTCGGCCCTGTTGCTGGCCGGCGGCGCCAGTGGGATTCACTCCATCATGTCCGCATTCACGAGCTTCTTCGACGCCACCGCGCAGAAGAACCAGCAGGCTTCCGACAAGGCTGGCGGCACGGGCACCGTCTCGTAAAAAAAGAAGCGGCCGGGTACCCCACAGGGGTCGAGCCGGCCGCTCTTCAGGCACAACAAGAGAACCGCTACTGCAGAGGCAGAACCGTCTGCAGGATCCCCGGGTTCAGGCCCGATGTCCAGGTCCCGTTATCGGAGGCTGGCGTCAGGCTGCCCGAGCTGGTGACCGTGTACACCGCTGTGCCGCCGCAGCACGGCTGGCCCACGAGGAACAGGTGCCCGCTTGCGTCCCAGTTCACCTGCGCCACGCCGGCGCTCAGCGCGATGCTGTCGGTGTGGGTCAGCACGCCATTGCTGTAGCGGAACAGATCCACGCCGCTGGTATCGCCCACCGCCAGCCACGTGCCCGTGGGATCGAAGGCATATGCGTTCGGCATCGAGCCGAGTTCCGGCATGGTTGCCGACGTGTTCGTCGTGCTCAGCGTTCCATTCGACGCGATGGTGTACACCGCAAACTGTGTGTCCATGAATCCGTAGTTGCTGTTGCTCAGATCCATCAGCGCGATCACCACATGGCTGTTGTCGGGAATCGCCGCGCCCACCGGGCAATATCCCGTGCCGCTGGGCGCGGCCGGCAGGTTGGGGTTGGGATTGAACTCCGTCAGCGCCCCGTTCGAGGCTCGGTTGAAGCCCGCAAAGTACACCGACGACCGGCCAGGACAATCGGAGAAGTAAGCGCGCGCGTCGTTCGTCGTAAACGGCACCTGCGGAATGGTCGGCTGGCTGATGTCCACGCTCACGCTGTTCACCATGGTCAGCGCTCCATTCGCTCCAATGGACCACGACACGATCTTCGGCGTCGAGGTCTGCGCCCAGGAATACAGCGTCTGCTTCGCCGTGTCGAGGAATGCCGACGCTTGTCCGCCCTCCGCGCTCGTGTTCGTCGTCGCCGCCTGCGTCAGCTCGCCGTTCGAGCCGATGCTCAGCGCGTAGATGTCGCTCTGCCCATCGGGAATAAACACGTAATTCGCATTCGCCGCGATCCCCCCGCTGGCGAACTTCGGAACATCGATCACCTGCCCGTACGTCTCATCCCCGTTCGCCTGCACGCCGATCTCCTGCACCGTAGGCGTATTGCCCTCGCCGCCGTTCAGCGGCTCCGTGGCGTTGAACACCCACGCCACATAGCCGCTGCTGCTGCCCACCGTGTACGTCACCGGGTTGGACTTCACGTAATTGCCCTGCGAATCCACTTCGATGATCGTCGCGGTGTGCGAACCGGCGGGCTCGCTCACTTGTGCGTCCATGGTCGAGCCGCCATAGTTGCCGATTTTGTTGCCGTCGATCCAGAGCTCCAGATGATTGACGGAGCCGCTGGCGGCGGTGCCTGCGGCTTCAAATGTAACGGGAGAAGTTACAGTTGATCCGGCTGTCGGCGAGCACACGTTCACGCCTGGAGAACTGGGCCCGGAGCAGGGAACATTTCCCCCGCCCACGGTGTACGTCACCGGAGTCGACTTCCCGTGGTTGCCGGCGGAGTCCACTTCCACCACCTGGGCGGTGTGCGAACCGGCGGCCTCGCTCAACTGGGTGTCCATGGTCGAGCCGCTGTAGTTGCCGATCTTCTTTCCATCGATCCAGAGTTCCAGGTGGTTGACGCTGCCGCTGGCGCCGGTGCCTGCGGCCTCAAACGTCACCGGCGAGCTGACCTCCGACCCATCGCCCGGCGAGCACACATTCACGCCCGGCGAGCTGGGCGCTGTGCATCCGCTTCCGCCGCCGGATGTGCCGACGGTGTACGTGACCGGGGTGGACTTGAGGTAGTTGCCCTCGGAGTCGACCTCGACGACGGTGGCCGTGTGCGAACCGGCGGGTTCGCTGACGCTCGCGTTCATCGTCGATCCGCTGTAGTTGCCGATTTTCGTCCCGTCGATCCAGAGTTCCAGATGATTCACGCTGCCGCTGGAACCGGTCGCGGCGGCCTGGAACGTGACCGGCGAGGAGGTCGTTTCTCCCTGCGTGGGCGAGCAAACATTCACGCCGGGACTGCTGGGCGCGTAGCACCCATCGTAGGTGGCTCCCGCGCCCACAGTAGCGCCGTTCGCGCCAACCACCTCGGCGGTGACCACTTCACCGGGAGCGATATTCAGTTTGGCGTCGAACTCGTCGGCGTAGACCTGATAGACCTTCTGTCCGCCCACCCACAACTCAATGCGCCGCACCGGTTCGACGGCGGCGCGGCCGGAGCCCTTCACCTCCGTCAAATTGCCCGACTTCGTCCCACCGCAGAACGAGACGCCGGGGTGAGTGGGATACGCGCACAGGCCCTGGGGATTATCGTTCTGCACCAGGTAAACCTTGTTGGGGTCGTTCTCGGCGCTGGCATCGTAACTGGGCACCGCAAATCCCATTGCGTCGCTCTGGTTGAAGAAGCCAAAGCCAAGCTGGGCTGCTCCTCCCCGCAGTGACGTGTACACGCCCTGGCTGGTGAAGGTGCGGTTCCCGTTGCCGGTGTAGACCTGAACGCCCTGATAGCTGGCGACGAGGATGTCGGGCTTGCCATCAGCATTGATGTCGGCGACGCCTACATTCTGCGCGGGGGTCGAGTCCACAGTCGTGTCGGTAAAGGTCCCGTCCCCGTTGGAGTACAGGGCCGCGACTTCGACGCTGGTGCAGCAGTCTTCGACGATCTCAGTGTTCCAGGCGATCAGATCGCTCTTGCCGTCCAGATCCAAATCGGCGGAGGTCAGCGTGGAGATGTAGTAGGTGGAACCTGGCAGCGTACCCGCCTGATGCTTCGCACTGAAGACACCCTTCGCGGTGTTCAGAGCGCTTTCAACGTAGTTGGCGGAGCTGTACGAGTAGTTTTGTTCAATCCATGCGAGGTCGGGGCGACCATCGGCGTTGAAATCGCCGACGGTGAGCTGGGTGGTCTGGTAACCGGAGGGTGGGCTGTCCAGGGCAACCGTCTTTTCAGTGAAGTTCCCTTTTCCGTCGTTGAATTCCATGACCAGGTTGCCGCCGGAGGTGAGCGCGGCCAGGTCCTGCGTGTTGTTGCCGTCGAAATCAGCTTCGACGAGCGAGTTGTAGGAATCCTGACCGGTGAGCGGCAGGCTGATCGTGACGGGTGCCTTGAACGTCCCGTCACCGTTGCCGTAGAGGATGGTAAGGCTGCCGTTGCCAAGAACCGCGATGTCGAGCTTGCCGTCGCCGTTGAAGTCGGAAACGGCTACCTGGGAGAGAAGGTCGTCTAACGAGCCGCCCTGCGGCGTGGCCTGCAGCTTGACGGGAGCGGCCAGGCCATTGCCGGTATTCATGTACAGGTAGAGAGAAGCGGTTGAGTTGCAGGTGTTGCCGGTACAGGTCTGGGGGCTGACGGCGAGCACGTCCGCGAGTCCATCACCGTTGAAGTCGAATACCTTCGAGTTCTGGGTGGTGAGGGCCAGAACCTCATTGTCCGGGGTGGAATAGGGTTGATATTGAAAATCGGTTTGAGAAAAGGCCGGCAGGGCGGAAACGAGCGCCGCTCCTACAAGGAGGGGGACAAAACGGCTGGCGCACATACGACAACACCTCGTGGAGGATGACGAACTGTGCCAGTGCCGTAATCGGTCGCGTGCCATGCACGTGGCAAAGTAGTTAATGCACGGCAAGGGCCAGAGCCAGGGCTCAGTTCCGGCCCTCCGCTGGCACCGCGGGGCGGGGATGCGCAAGGCTTTTCCGTGTGCAATGAATTGCCAGGTCGAACGCAGGCCTTTGCCTGATGCGCCCCGCCTTGCGTAGAGTGGAATTCTCGCCCGTCCCCAAAGGGCGGCTGCGGAGGTTTCTATGCCCGCACTGGCTCGCAATGCCGGCTCTGCCGTGCGCATCGCCTGCCGCCGGCTCCGCCAGGCGCCGGGCTTCTCGCTCACCATCGTCCTGACCCTCGCGCTCGGCATCGGGGCCACCACCGCTATGTTTTCGCTGGTGGAAGGCGTGCTGCTGCGCCCGCTGCCCTTTCGCGATCCGGGCCGGCTGGTCATGATCGGGGATCACCTCGGCAACACCCGCAACATGCCGATCACGGCGCGCGAAATCCGCACCTACAGCACGGCGAGCACCGCCTTTTCCTCCATGGGCGGCTATGCCCTGGCCGGTTTCGAAAGGACCGGGGGCGCCGTCCCCGAGCTCATCCCTGGCGCGCGCATCAGCGGCAGCGTCTTTGCGACGCTGGGCGTCGCCCCTATGCTGGGCCGCGTCTTTACGCAGCAGGAAGACGACGCGCACGCGCCGCTGGCCGTGATCAGCTACGCGTGCTGGCTCAATCGGTACCATCGCGACCCCAACGTCGCGGGGACGGCGATCACGCTCGATGGCCGCGCGTACACCATCATCGGCGTCATGCCGCGCAGCTTTGAATTTCCCCTGCTGGCCGGGCGCATCGGGCAGGCGGAGATCTGGGTGCCCCTCAGCCTCACCGCGGATGAGCTGTCCGACGCCAACACGGGGCTGTTCGGCTTCCACATCGTGGCTCGGGTGAAAGACGGCGTCAGCCTCACGCAGGCCGCGCAGGATGCCGAGCGCGTGTCGCACCAGGTGATGCGCGAGTATCCCGCCAACATGGCGTATGTCCGCATCCGCGGCGATGCCCGCCCGCTGCGCGACACCCTCGTCGACGATGCGCGACCGCTGCTGCGCACGCTGTTTCTCGCCGTTTCCATCGTGCTGCTCATTGCCTGCGCCAACGTGGCCGTGCTGCTGCTGGTGCGGGCGCTGCGCCGCCGCCGCGAGCACGCCGTGCGCCTGGCTCTGGG